>CAZWCV010000117.1:0-3391 GCA_964632725.1 uncultured Anaerolineaceae bacterium | reverse complement strand
CCAGGTGCAATTTGTACACCTTGCCGTTGAGCGCAACGGTATGGCCGGCATTGTCGCCGCCGGCGTAACGGGCGACGATGTCCGCCGAGCCGGACAGCCAGTCGACCACGCGGCCCTTGCCTTCATCGCCCCATTGCGCGCCGATCAAGATTGTAATTGGCATAACGCTACTCTGCTGTATGGACTCGTGAATTGTGATCCGGGCCGACTCAGTTTTCTGTGACCGTAAGCCGGCCCAAGGCTGGATTGGCGCGCATGGGGTCGGCGAGGCTGATCGCCACCTGTCGCTCGCCCCAGGTCTCAATTTGGCCTTCCGGACCCAGCGCCAACGCGGCGCCGGCCGCCAAGCCAAGGAATACCGCGTCCGGCAGCTCGCCACGCGCCGCTCGCAGGGCATCGGCGTCCGCCAGGCTGTCCATCGCTGTCGCCACCAGCGCATTCTGCAAGAGATTCAGGCCGGGTTCTATGCGATCGTCGGCGGTCAAGATGAATTCGCCGGCGAGCGCGGCGGCCGCGCCTTCCAGGAAAAGCAATGCGCCGCGGTTCAGCGCTTCTTTCAGCGCGTGGATGGCGGTGCGCCGCAGCAGCCGCAGCAGCCGGTCACTCTGCTCGGCGGCATCGACCACAATCATGGCGGCGCCACTCAGGCGTTCGTAGATTTCGTTGTTGTCCTGCTCTTCCAGGTCGACCAGGTAACCGCTGGCCGCGCCCAGTTCCGCCATGTCATCCATGAGCTCGTCGCCCAAATCGACCGCCAGCGAGATATAAGCGATAGCGCCGCTGGCATTGTGGCGGCTCAAAGCCTGCGCGCGGATTTCGCTCAAGGCGTCGGCGCGGCCCGAGAGCACGATCCAGCCCTTTGAGGGCAGCCACTTGAGCGGGGCCAGATCAGACATCTAGGACTTGGCTCCCAGGTAATCGGCAATCAACGCTGACATCACGCCCACGCCCAACGGCAGCACATTTTCGTCAATGTCAAATTGCGGATGATGATGGGGATAATCCAGGCCGCGTTCGCGATTGGCGGAGCCGACCAACAGGTAGGCGCTGGGATTGCGCTGCATAAGCAAGCCGACATCTTCCGAGGCCATCCAGGGTTCTTGCACCACTGAAACCGCCTGGTCATAGCGGGCGAATACTTCGCGAGCGCGCTCGGCCACTTCGGCGTCATTGACGACCGCGCCAATGCCCAGGCCGAAATCGACATCCGCGCGGCAGCCCATGGCCGCGGCCACGCCGTCCGCCACTGCCTGGATTCGCGTTTTGACCAGCTCGCGCGTTTCTTCGCGAAACAGGCGGAACGAGCCGCTGAAGGTTACCGTCTGCGGGATGATATTGCGAGCGCTGCCGGCTTCAAGTTTGCCGACGGTAATCACCACCATATCCAGCGGGTTCACATTGCGGCTGACGATGGTCTGCAAAGCCAGGATCATTTGCGCGCTGCAAACAATCGGATCCGCCGTCTGGTGCGGCATAGCGCCGTGCCCACCCTTGCCGGTAACGGTGATCTCAAACACGCCGGCGCCGGACATGGTCGGTCCGGATACGACGCTGACCTCGCCCACTTCCAGGTCGTTCCACAAGTGGATGCCAAGGGTATAGTCAGGAGCCGGCGTTTCCAGAACGCCGTCGGCGATCATGGACTTTGCGCCGCCGCCGACTTCCTCGGCCGGCTGGAAGACAAACTTGACCCGTCCGCCGAGATCATCACGGCGCTCCGAGAGCAACTTGGCGATGCCGAGCGCGATGGCGGTATGGCCGTCGTGGCCGCAGGCGTGCATCACGCCGTCAGCGCGCGAAACGTATTCGGCGCTGTTCGCTTCCTGGATGGGCAAAGCGTCCATGTCGGCGCGGTAAAGCACGGTCGGTCCGTCGGACGCGCCTTCCAGAATGCCAACGACGCCGGTCTGGCCGACGCCGGTTTGCACTTCCAGACCCAGCTGGTTCAACTCATCGGCGACAATGCCGGCGGTGCGATGTTCCCGGAAGGCCAATTCGGGATGGCGGTGGAAATCCCGCCGCCGCTCGATCAATTCGTCGCGCAGGGCTTCCGCCTCCGCCAGGAAGTCTTTTGTCATCTTGCCCTACCCCATTCTTATGACGCGAAACTTTTCGATGCGCCGCGGATACTCGGGTGGCGAATTCGGATCCAGCGAGCGCTCGCGGATGCGTTCGGCCATTTTGTCCATATTCGAAATCTGGCTCTTGTGCGCGCGCAGTGATTCAATCTGTCGTTCGATGGCGTCGGTCACATCAACCGTCATATTCGGTTCAGCGGCGCCGGCGATGTAGACCGTGCTGACTTTGTGCGTTTCCAAGCCCTCGTCCCGTTCATGTTCGATGAAATTCAGGCGGTCGCGCGCGGTCGGGAAGACTGCTTCCAGCGTGGCCGCGCCAATAGCGCGATGGTCGGGATGATTGATCCCGCCATTGCGGCGCCAGAATACGGTGGGGTCGAGGGTGACAACGATATCGGGTTTTTTCATGCGAATCAGGCGAGTGATATCGCGGCGTAAATCCAGGGTCGGGAATAGCTCGCCGTCTTTGTAGCGCAGGAATACGACATCCTTGACGCCCAGCGCGGCAGCGGCTTCCCGCTCTTCATGTTCGCGGATTTCGGCCAGGCGCTCGTGCGTCATCTCCGGGTCGGCGCTGCCTTTGTCGCCGCTGGTGGCGATTACGAAAGTGATTTCCGCGCCATCTTGGGCCCACTTGGCAAAGGTGGCGCCGGCGAAAAACTCGGGGTCGTCAGGATGCGCGAAGACACCGAGTACGCGGCCGATTTGTCCGTCGTTTTGTCCGTTGTTGCTTGTCATGACTTGGTGTCGTCGCCGCCTGATTCGGGCTTGCGGCCAGCGCGCCGCCCGCCGCGCCGTCTGCCGCGCCGGCGACCGGAGCGCCCGCGGCCGTCCCCGGGTTTGCCGCGCGACCGCCGGGATCCGCCGCGGCGCGAACGTTCATCATCCGAAGCGGTGGCGGATGGCTTGGTCTCCGCTGTGGTCGGCGCTTGGGCGTTCACGCGATCGGCCTGGCGCTGCCCGGGCGGCATCCCGCAGTCGCAGCTGCCGTCGCCGTGTTTATCGCAGGGGGAATGCGCCTTTTCCGCCAGCTTGCGGAATTCTTCCAGCGGGATGATTTCCTCGCGCTCGACGACTTTGCGGCCGGCGTCGTCCACATCCACCAGCACAGCGTCTTTCAGCGGCAGCTGATCCAACACGCGGCCTTCGCCGTGGGGCGTGCCGACGCGCTTGTTGCGGCGGGGCAGCTGCTTGCGAGCCTCGACATACTGCTCATATTCAAATACCAGGCAGCAGCGCAGCCGGCCGCACATGCCGGTGATCTCGGAAGGATACAGCGATATGCCCTGCGCCTAGGCCATCTTGATCGAGAT
>CAZWCV010000116.1:0-12443 GCA_964632725.1 uncultured Anaerolineaceae bacterium | reverse complement strand
GGTTCAGCAGCCGATGAACTTTCGCGGGATTGACACCAAGAACAACACCGGCTTTGGATGGTGTAAGTTCACCAGTGGAAACAAAGTACTTCGCAAGCCCAACCAGCGCTGGTCCGAGATGAAATCGACGCACAGCATAATAGCTGGGACCGCTTTCATTATGGCGGCGGCTAGCTCGTTCGTTGTCCTTAAGTTCTTCCCATTCAGCTGCAAATTTGGCGCTTAGCGTATGCCAGAGAGACTGCCTTATCTTGTCTTGCTTTAACAAGTTGTAAGCTACCATCTTCCGGCTGACGTTTTTTGCTGCGGCGAAACTGTTGATTGCAGCAGCCGCTTCGTCCAACTCCGCATGCAGCATAGAAGGAAGATCATTCAATTCGGCTGCTGGCAGCAGTATCGACGCGGCGACGCTGTCGCAGAAACGCTCCACTTCAGCTTCTCCCCATGTGCCGGAAACGCCGCTCCTGCCCAGCCAGAGATGCGTGACCTCATGCAAGGCAGTGAAACTCCATGCCGATACAGCATCCTGTCGGTTGATGACGATGAATGGCGCTATTGGATCGGCAAAAGCGAAGCCGCGGAATACTTCAAGCGGGATCGTACTGTGATGACTACCCAAGTCGCTTGCAAGCAAGACAAATATGCCAACGTTCTCTACCTGTTTTCGCAGGTACTTGAACGCATCACCGTATGTTTTCTGTTTTCTAAAGGTATTGAGGTCGAATCTAAGCGTGTTCTTGATGTCGTGCGCGACACGCTCAACGCCCATTGAACGCGTAGCGGAGTTGACGAATGTCAACGGAAGGAAATCCTCTCCGTCTTCAAGCAGATTGTGAACCAAGTTTTGCGATGCTTTTATGTTACGCATAAGGAAATCCAAATTAGCGTTGCCCCTTTGATCGGTAGTTCTCTGGGGTAGATTACGGAAATCCTCTCCCCTGTCGCCTCGCTTCGGGGGGGTGCTAAGGTAAAATGTTAGAAGTGGCTGGTGATATGCCTTGGACATTTTTTTGAGTTGTGGACGTGTCGGCTCCTCGACTCCGTTTTCTAGCAATTCCAGTTTCTCAATTGCGCTAAGCTTTTTCCCATCCGTGAATATCTTCTTCGCAACATCTTCAACATTGAGACCAGCCGTTTCACGCGCCCATTTCAGAATGTCTGGATTCACCGCAACCATAATCGCTTACCTTTAGCTATGGTCGAGATTATAGTGGCGCAGCAGTCGATTGCCAATTGAAGGACGGACAGGCAGACGGGCACTCGCACTTTTCCTGTCTGGGCGAGTCTGCTACCCTCCCCCACACCAACTCAACCCCAACAGGAGACCACCCCATGCCCAAGCAATACAGCAGCCCGCCAGTCATGACCATCGACCCCAAGAAGACCTACCGCGCCGTCATGAACACCAGCAAAGGCGCGATCAACATCGACCTCTTCGCCGGCCGCGCGCCTATCACCGTGAACAACTTCGTATTCCTGGCGCAGGAGGGCTTTTACGATGGCGTGGTCTTCCACCGCGTGCTGGACGGCTTCATGGCGCAGGGCGGCGACCCCACCGGCAGCGGGCGCGGCGGCCCCGGCTATCGCTGGGATGACGAGCCCTCGGCGCTGCGCATCCGGCATGACGCGCCTGGCACGCTGAGCATGGCCAACGCCGGGCCAAATACCAACGGATCGCAGTTCTTCATCACCTTCGCGCCGACGCCCCACCTCGATGGCAATCACGCGGTGTTCGGGCGCGTTTCCGATGCCGCGAGCATGCGCGTGCTGGGCGCGCTGCAGCGTATTGATCCTCAGCGCCCCGCGCGCTCGATCGTCCCCGACAAGATCGTGTCGCTTACGATTGAAGCACAGTAGCCAGGTCCAGGGCGGTCTGCCTGCAAAAAAATCTGCGCCGCCGCACCTCTCCCATTCTAAATTCGCATCGCCGAACCGAGCCCCGGAATCTGCGGGGCTTGGAGTTCGGCCGCCCAATGATATCGCCGCTTGCGCCAACAACTGGTGTATTCGAAAACGCAAAGGCCTTAATTATTTGATAATAGATAATAATAATGATATGATGTTTAGTATGGCGGGAGTGCGTTCGAGCAGATCGCTTCAAGCGTGGCGGTGGCAATATAGGGCGCTAAAAGACTGAGCCTATCAAGCAACCAGTGCTGAGACATTTAGCTGCGAAAATGTCTCATTTATGATAAACTAATATGGTGGATGCAACGAACGTTATCTTAACTCGCATCCGCATTGAAGATTCGAGATTGATTAAGAAGGGTCCCGCGATGTTTTCACATGACGTCACCAACGTATCTTTCGAGTCATTTATGGCTATCACCGCAGGCAAGAAAGCCGTCCTGTTGTATCCCTGGTCGAACTACCGGAATGTATTCCTGAGTTATTTTCTAAATGGCTTGTCGGACGGATTGCTCTACTACCGCGTGCCCGATGGCGGCGGAACGACCGCGGCCTGGGTGCGCGGTCTGATGCAGAGTATTCAGGCGACTTCGGACGGCTTTGGCGGGCGGCTTTCGGCGGCATTGGCGGGCGGCGCGCCGGCTGAAATCGGCCAGGCTTTGGCGGCGGATCTGGCGCAGTTGGGCGGCGATCGCGTCATCTTGTATCTGGATGAGTTGGACCGCGTGCCGCACGATGAGGCCTTTCAGCAATTCGTTGCGGGCTTGATGGAAAACATGGCTGACGGGGTCCAATTGGCGGTTAATTCGCGCTTGCTGACGTATGCCCCCTGGATCGAGTGGGTCAATCGTGACGAGGCTGTCGTGCTGGGCACGTCCAACCAGCGCAACCACTTGATATTCAATAAAGCGCGAGACATTAAGCCCCAGCTGGAGGTCTACGCCTTCGGCCGCGGCCACGCAGTTTCCAACGGGCGCGAGATTCAGAGCTGGGACGGCGCGCTGCCGCGTAACCTGTTCTTCTACTTCATTGACAATCCCCTGGTCACAAGGGATCAGATTTTTGAGATCTACTGGCCCAAACTGTCAGTGCGCGACGCGACCAACGTCTTCCACGTCACCAAACGAAAGATAACTGAACGTATTTCCATGATGGTGGGCGACGGCAAGAGTTATGAGCTGACCTCATACTCGACCGGCTTCTATGTGCCCAGCGACAAGATCGTCCGTCATTACGATGTCGCCGATTTTGAGCAGGCGATCGAGGGCGCGCTGCTGGCGACCGACACGGCGCTGCGGCAAGCGCTCTACCGCGAGGCGATTGATATGTACAAGGCGCCATTCCTGTTTCCGCTAAACCTGCCCTGGGTGGAGGCGCGCCGCAAGCAGCTGCAAGGGATGTATGCCGAAGCGTTAAACGGCATGGCGCGGCTGAAGGCTGACGCGGGGGCCTGGGAAGAATCGCTGGGGTACTATGCCCGCGCCTTGAAGGAAGCGCCGCAGCGCGAAGACTTCCACCGCGGCGCCATGCAAATGTATATCAATCTTGGGCGCAACGCCGATGCCTGGCAGCATTACGCCGCGCTCGAGAAACAGCTCAAGCGTACGCTGGGCGTCAAGCCATCGCGCGAGACGCAAGCGCTGTTAGCCGGGCTGGAATAAAGCCAGCGCGCGACGGCGCTTGCTGCTAAACTCAATGAATCACCGGAGCGCGGCGTGAACAACCGGGCCGGGACTCCGCCGCTCAACCAAGTCAAGGTACGGGCAATGCTCGCCAGTAGAACGCAAACAGGCAAAAGTGATGGAGCGTCGACCCGAAGCGCCGGCAGCGCTGAAACACGCGGCGTCTTGCTGGCGTCGCTTGTCATGTTCATCGTGGGCTGGGGCGGCCTGGCGTATTTGGTATTCAACACCCGCCCGCGTATCGGCGGGGAAATCTGGCTGTTCTTTATCTTGCTGCAGATCGCTGTGACCGGCAGCGCAATTCCGGTTATGCGCCTGGTCAGCCAGCGCCTGGCGCGGACGCAGGAGCGCGCGCCCCTGACCGGCGTGGTCGTCCGCCGCAGCGTCTGGGTCGGCATTATCGCCGTGACCTGCGCCTGGCTGCTGATCCCGCGCTATCTCACGCTGCCGCTCGTGTTGATATTAATTTTGCTGTTTGTCGTGATCGAAGTCTTTTTGCGCAATCGCGAGCTGGTGAATGAACGATAAAGAGGCTCGGCTGCGGCGCTTGCCCTCGGTTGACTCGCTGCTTGCGCAAACCCCGATTCAAGAACTGATTGACAGCCAGGGCCGCGATCTGGTCGTCGCTTCTATTCGTCAAACGCTGGATTTGGCGCGTCGGGCCATCCTGGAGTCGCGGTCGCTCGATGCCGATGAAAACACCCTGTTGCCGCTGATTGAAGGGCGCCTGCGCGAACTGACCCGGCCGAGCTTGCTGCCGTTGATCAATGCGACTGGCGTAATCATCCACACCAATCTTGGGCGAGCGGTTTTGTCTGACGCGGCGCAGCAGGCCATGCTGGCGGCGGCTCGTTCGTATAACAACCTCGAGTTTGACCTCGACAGCGGCAAGCGGGGCAGCCGCTTGACGCACGCCGGGCGGCTCCTGCGCGAACTGACGGGCGCAGAAGACGCCTTGGTCGTCAACAACAATGCTTCGGCGCTGGTTCTTATCCTCAGCGCGTTGGCGAAAGACGCGGAGGTCGTCATCTCGCGCGGGCAGCTGGTCGAGATCGGCGGCGGATTCCGCATTCCGGACATCATGCGAGAGAGCGGCGCGCGTCTGGTCGAGGTCGGCGCGACCAACCGCACGCGCATCGCCGACTTCACCGCTGCGCTCAGTGATCGTACTGCAATGCTGCTGCGCGCGCACGCCTCGAACTTCAAGCAAGTCGGCTTTGTCGAGCAGCCCCTGCTGAGCGAATTGGCGGCGCTGGCGCATGAACGCGGACTGCTGGCGGTTGACGACCTGGGCAGCGGCACATTGCTCGACACAGCGCCCTTTGGCCTTGAGCATGAGCCGACCATTCAAGAGAGCGTCGCCGCCGGCGCCGACCTGGTCTGCTTCAGCGGGGACAAGCTGCTGGGCGGTCCGCAAGCGGGCGTCATCGTGGGGCGGTCGGACGTAGTCGAGCGGCTCAAGCATCACCCGCTGGCGCGAGCGCTGCGCGTGGACAAGCTCACTTATGCGGCGTTGATGGCGACTTTGCAGCATTACCGGCGCGACGAAGCGACTGACTGCATACCGGTCTGGCGGATGATTTCCTGCCCGCTCGACGAAATTCGCGAGCGCGCGCTGTCTTGGTCGGCCGCGGTCGGGGGCAGGGTCGTCGCCGGCGAGTCGACCGTCGGCGGCGGCAGCTTGCCCGGCGCGACACTGCCTACCGCGCTGCTCGCCATCGACTGCGAATCGCCCGACAAGCTCATGGCGCGGCTGCGTCGCGCGGAGCCGCCGGTGATCGCCCGCATCGCTGATGAGCGCGTACTGCTTGATCCGCGCACGGTCTTGCCGGCTCAAGACGAGGCGCTGCTCAAGGCCTTGAAATCCACCATTTGACATTGCCCCTGTCGGCCGCGTATCATCTTTGGCGTTGGCGTCTGGCTGAGTTGGCGGAGGGCATATCTGATGAAAGCGGACCTCGACCGTCTCATGCGCGAGCGTGAGTTGGATGCGATCGTCGTCACCGGCGGCGAAGAATTCAACAGCGCGCGCTATTACCTGAGCAACGGCGCGCAAATCACGCATGGCTCGATTTTCAAGCGGCGCGGCAAAACTGCGCTGCTGGTCTGCAGCCGCATGGAACTGGAAGAAGCGCAGAAAAGCGGCCTGGACGTGAAAACCGATGTCGAGTTGGGATATTACGACCGGCTTGAAGAAGCCGAGAGCGACGCCTTCCGCGCCACCGCGCTGCACTGGTTGGATGTCCTGCGCCATCTGGGCTTATGCGGCGGGCGCGTCGGCCTCTACGGAACCTGGCAGATCAACAAGACGATCGCCCTTTATCGTGTTCTGCGCGCGACCCTTCCGGGCTATGAGTTTGTCGTCGAAGAAAAGGCCACGCTGATCGAAGCGGCTATGCTGACCAAAGACGCGGACGAGATCAGCCGCTTGCGCTCGGTGGCGGAGCGGGCCAACCAGGCCATGGCAGTTGCCTGGGAGACCATCGCCAACTTGCGGGTAGACGGCGACTTCATGTTGGACGACGCCGGCAAGCGCGTGACCATCGGCCATATCAAGGACCTGGTGCGGCGGGAATTAATGGCGCGCGGCCTGGAAGACACCAACATGATTTTCGCGCAGGGGCGCGACGCCGGCTTCCCGCATAGCCGCGGCGAGGCGGATATGCCGCTGCGGCTGGGCCAGTCCATCGTCTTCGACCTCTTCCCGCGCGAGCTGGGCGGCGGCTATCATCACGATATGACGCGCACCTGGTGCATCGGCTATGCGCCGCCGGAGGTGCAGGCGGCTTACGACACAGTCATGGAAGCCTTCGACGTCGCGGTGGAAGCATACGGCCTGAACAAACCCACACACCTGATGCAAGAAGCGGTGCTGGATCATTTCGAAGCCGCCGGACACGCCACCACACGCACCGATTCCGGCACGATGGAGGGTTATATTCATAGCCTGGGGCATGGCGTCGGCGTCGAGATCCACGAGGGGCCCTCAATCAGTCACTTGCGGCGCGACGACGTCTTCCAGATCGGAAACGTATTGACCATCGAGCCCGGCTTGTATTATCCTGAATGTGGCTACGGCGTGAGGGTGGAAGACCTGTTTATCATCGACGAGAACGGCGAACTGGTCTCGCTGACGCCCTTCCGCAAGGACCTGGTCATTCCGCTAAAGCGTGCAGACGGACAGCCTCAATGACGCAAAACGCCGGCAGCGACACAACGATACGGGTGGCCATTATCGGTTCGGGTCCATCGGGCTTTTACGCCGCCGATCACCTGCTTAAACAAAGCGATCCCTTGATACAGGTCGATATGTACGAGCGCCTGCCGACGCCATTTGGCCTGGTGCGCGGCGGCGTCGCGCCCGATCACGAGAAGATCAAGTCGGTCACCAAGCTCTACAGCCGCATCGCCGCCCACGAGCGCTTCAGCTTTTACGGCAATATAGAATTCGGCGGCGATGTGACCCGCGCCGACCTGAGCGAACATTACCACGGCATCATTTACGCGGTCGGCGCGCAGACCGACCGCAAGCTGGGCATCCCCGGCGAGGACCTGCGCAACAGCTACGCCGCCACTGAATTCGTGGGCTGGTACAACGGTCACCCCGACTACCACGATTACGACTTTGATCTGACGGGCGTCAGGCGCGTGGCGGTGATTGGCGTGGGCAACGTGGCCATGGATGTCGCGCGCATCCTCGGGCGAACCACCGACGAACTGTATCAGACCGATATCGCGGATTACGCCCTCGACGCGCTGCGGCGTAGCGAAGTGGACGAGATCTATGTTCTGGGGCGCCGCGGCCCGGCGCAGGCGGCATTCTCCAACCCCGAGATCAAGGAACTGGGGGAGATGGCCGACGCTGATATCATCGTCGACTGCGATGACGCCTCGCTGGACGAGCTGAGCGCCACGCACCTTAAGAAAGCCCGCGACCGCAGCGCCATCCGCAACGTCAAGATTCTGCAATCCTACGTAGATCGCGGCTTAACGGGCAAGTCGCGCCGCATCATCATGCGTTTCCTGGTGTCGCCCACGGAGATCATCGGCGAGGAGCGAGTGGTGGCGATGAAGATCGGCAAGAACGAGCTATACCTGGACGACAACGGCAACTTGCGCCCGCGCGCCACCGATGAATTCGAGATCCTGCCGGTGGACATGGTCTTCCGCTCGGTGGGTTATCGCGGGGTGCCGCTGCGGGATGTGCCATTTTACGATCGCTGGGGCACCATCCCCAACGACAGAGGGCGCGTTCTCACCAAACACGAAGGCCGCGAAGCCCTGACCGGCAACTATGTCGCCGGCTGGATAAAGCGCGGGCCGACTGGCATCATCGGCACCAACAAGCCCGACGCCATTGAGACGGTCGACTGCTTCCTGGCGGATTTCGCCGAGGGCAACGTGCTGCGGCCGGCGGATTCCAGCGACGCGGCGATCCTGGCGCTGCTGCAATTGCGCAAACCTGCCTATATCACATTCGACGACTGGAAAGTCCTGGACGAGATAGAGCTGCAGCGGGGCAGAGCAATCGGCCGCAGCCGCGTCAAGTTCACGACCGTGGAAGAAATGCTGGACGCCCTGGGCAAGACGACCGAATTGGTCGGCGCCGGTAACTAGCGATGCGCCCGCGGCAGACGAGCGAATGCAGATTGTCGACCAATTCTGACGAATTTGACTTCAGTTGCTTGACATGGATGACTGAGATATGTTAAGGTTTTTACAACAAACTATGGTTATTTGAAGCAAATTTATTCCATCCCCCCAACGCCCCGCTCCCTGTGGGGCGTTTCCTTTTGCGCAACATAGAGAAAATACACTGAATCGTCCAAACGCGTAATGCTCTTGAGGAGACAGATTGCCCCCCTGACAGGAAGGACGCGCCACATTATGCTTGTGTCGTCGGGGACCGGCGAACACGGAAGGAGCTAACCCTCGCGAACGGAATGGAGGCCAGCATTCGTTGTCAACTACACGCGAATCAGCTTAGTGATTGAATCAACGCGATTTGCTGATTATGCTGGTGTATCATCACGCCGAACAATGCGACAACCGCGCCCGAGAGCCACATCAAAATAAGGCGAGTTTGGCGTTCCAGGTCAGCCTTGGTAGCCAGGTGCGGACGCTCTGTTTCAATATGCGTTTCCAATTTGACGACGCGTGATTCCAGCGCATTATCCACTGTGGCCATCGTTTCTCACTCCAAGATTAGAAACTAACATTAGATTAGCAGCATGGCTATCTGTAGTCAAGTAACGTTGCTATTTGGCATCAGCCATCTATCAACCCACCGTTACCATGCCTTTCGTCTTCGTGATCCACCGGGCTGAGGCGCCGCGGCCGCAACGAAGACAGCGCTTTGCTCTCTTCTAAATTGAATACGCATGCGCTAAGCTCCTGTCACACGAGTCAACAATTGAGCGAGGAGAAGCGATGGACGCGCAAGACATCATTCTTGAGCATCTCGAAGAGAATGACGAAGAACTGAGTTATGTCGCCAAAGATATTTGGGATCATCCCCAGGTGGCGCTGCAGGAAGAATACGCCGCCAAACTGCTGGCGGGCAAGATGGAGGCGGACGGCTTTACAATCAGCTGGGGCGCGGGCGGGATGCCCACCGCTTTCGTCGCCGAGTGGGGCGAGGGCGCGCCGACCATCGGCTTTTTGGGCGAATACGATGCGCTGCCCGGTCTGTCGCAGGCGCTTTCCAGCCAGCGGTCGCCGCTGAACGACGGGGGGCCGGGGCATGGCTGCGGCCACAATCTCTTCGGCACGGCTTGTATGGGCTCGGTCATGGCGCTGAAGCAGGCCATGATCAGCAAGGGCATCAGCGGCAAGATTCGCTTCTACGGCTGCCCGGCGGAAGAGACCCTGGTCGGCAAGACCTTTATGGCGCG
Organism: uncultured Anaerolineaceae bacterium; assembly: GCA_964632725.1. Classification (GTDB taxonomy): domain Bacteria; phylum Chloroflexota; class Anaerolineae; order Aggregatilineales; family Phototrophicaceae; genus UBA6055. The sequence continues at coordinate 2,959 of CAZWCV010000116.1, read as the reverse complement.
CGATGGCGTCTTTGACGATTTGGACGCGGCCATCAGCTGGCACCCCGGTGATACCAATATCACCTGGAACGGCTCTTCGCTGGCGATGAATTCTTTCAAGGTGAACTTTCACGGCGTAGCGGCGCATGCCGGCGCATCGCCCTGGCTGGGGCGCAGCGCCCTGGACGGCGTGATGCTGATGGACGCCGGCGTCAATTATATGCGCGAGCACGTGCCGCCCGAGTCGCGGATTCATAGCGTGGTCACCAGCGGCGGGCAAGCGCCCAATGTCGTGCCTGCCTTCGCCCAGGTCTGGTATTTTGTGCGGGCGCCAAAACGCGGCCAAGTCGAAGAGATGTACCAGTGGATGCAGGATATCGCCCAGGGCGCGGCCCTGATGAGCGGCACGCGGCACGAGATCGAATTCATCACCGGCTGTTACGATATTTTGCCCAACTCCATCATGTCCGACTTGCTCTACGAGAAGATGGCGGCGGTGGACGATATGCGCTTCAGCGAGCAGGAGCGCCAATTCGGCCGCGAGCTGCAGGCCACCTTTCCCGAAGGCTCGGTCGAGCGCGGCTTCGAGTGGATGCAGCTATCCACCAGTCAGCAGCTTGAGGCGGCCGCTTGCGACGATCCGCTCTGGGAGGGCGTCTTCCCGCATTCGCCAACGCCGCCGCTGCTGAGTGGCTCGACCGAAGTGGCCGATGTCAGTTGGATCACACCCACCGGCCAGATTACGACGACCTGCTGGCCCCTTGGCACGCCCGGGCATAGTTGGCAGACCGTGGCCTCCTCCGGTTCCAGCATCGGCGCCAAGGGCATGATGTTTGCGTCCAAAGCCATGGCGCTGGCCGGCCTGGACCTGTTGACCCAGCCCGATTTGCTGGCGGCGGCCAAGGCCGAGTTTCGGCAGGCGCGCGGCGACCAGACGTATGTGTCGCCTTTGCCGCCGGAAGCCACGCCGCAATAGATGATTCTTGAGAATACGCCGCAGGGCGTGGTCGCGGGCAGCATTCCGCTCTTCGCCGGCCACCCGTCTCACGATTTGCTGCCCATCGCCGGGGTGCAGCGGGCGGTTGAGTCGGTCTGGCGCAGCGGGAGCGTCACGCGCCTGTTCAACTACGGCGATGAGCAGGGCAATCCGCAGCTGATCGAGTTTCTGGTCGAGCGGCTGAATCGCGTCGAGTCGCTCGGCATCAGCCGCGACAACTTGATGATCATCGGCGGCTCCACCTGGGGCGTCGACATGATCAGCGACCAGTTGACGCGCGCCGGCGATGTGGTCCTGGTTGACGCACCCTCTTACCGCGACGCGCTGCATATTTTCCGCGATCATCACCTGGAGCTGCGCGATATTCCGATCGACGAGGGCGGCGCTATTGTCGAGGATATGGAGCGGACGCTGGGCGCGCTGGCCGACGCCGGAGGGGCGCCAAAGTTCTATTATGTCGTGCCCAATTTTCAGAATCCCAGCGGCATCACCATGCCCGAGGCGCGGCGCCGCGCCGTCATCGAGTTAAGCCGGCGTTACGGCTTCGCCATTGTCGAAGACGACGTCTACAACGATATTCGTTTCGGCGGCGACCTGCCACCGAGCTTCTTCGCGCTGGCGGGCGGCGAGAACGTCCTGCGGATGGGCACATTCTCCAAAACGCTGGCGCCGGGCCTGCGCATAGGCTGGTTGATCGCATCAGCCGAGCGGATTGCCGATTTCGTTGGCAGCGGGGTGTTGACCATGGGCGGCGGCGCCAACCCTTTTACGGCGGCCATCGTGGCGGAGTATTGCCGCAGCGGCGACTGGGAGGCGCATGTGCAGTGGCTGCGCGGGCAATATCGGCAGCGTCGCGATATCGCTCTGGCCACGCTGGATTCAGCCATGCCGCCCGGGACGAGCTATACGCGCCCTAGCGGCGGCTACTTTATCTGGCTGCGTCTGCCGAATTCAGTGCGCGTCGACGATCTGGCCGAGCGCGCTCGCTTAGAGCGTGTCTATTTCGCGCCCGGCACCGGTTTCTTCGTGAATCCCGAAGACGGCGCCCGCCACCTGCGGCTGTCATTCAGCTTCGTGCCGCTGGACGATTTACGCGCCGGTATTGAGATACTCGGATCGCTAATTGGAGAGATGAGCGCCTAAGATCGCATGGAAGGCATAAGGGCTGACCGCAATATCAGAGCAGAGATCGCGACAGCGGGCTACAGCCTCGCGCGCGCCGCTGAGTTGCGCATTCCGGACGAGCTGCGCCAAGCCTGGCTGAGCCTGCTTGTCGACTACGCCGATTTGCCGGCGGATGAGTTCCTGCCCGGCGGCGCTTCCTACCGCTACCGCCGATACGGACGTTTCTTATTCTCGCCGGGCAGCGGCCAGCTCACGCGCTTGCCGCATGAAGACTATTTTCAGAGCGCGGACATCAATCGGGTGACAGGCGGCATCATTCGCAAGTTTGCGCCGCTGCTGGACGACGCCTTCGCCAACCCCTTCTTAAAAGCGCTGATCCGCTTTGACTTCGCGCAGTTGCCGCTGGAGGCGGAACAGAAGATTGGTGATTGGGAGGTGCACGTCCACCTGATCCGCGTCACTGCCGCCGCCGGGCAGCCTGGCCATCCCACGCCCGAAGGCATCCACCGCGATGGCGCCGCCTTCGTCACTGTGCATCTGGCCGAGCTGGTCAACGCGAGCGGCGGCGAGGTCTCGATTTATGATGACGAGCGTAACCTGCTAACTACATTCCGGCTGGAGCAAGTGCTGGACAGCTACCTCTTCAACGATGCCGTCTTGTGGCACGCGGCTGCGCCGATTCAGCCGCTGGACCCGGCGCACGGCGCCATCCGCAGCATCCTGACTTTCGACTATCACCATCGGCCAGCTCGCTAAACAAGAAAACCCGCGAGCGCGGGTTCCTCAATTGCTCTAGTGGTTGACAGGGAAGAAAGGACTCGAACCTTTAACCTTGTGCTCCAAAGGCACCTGCTCTGC
>CAZWCV010000115.1:0-12453 GCA_964632725.1 uncultured Anaerolineaceae bacterium | reverse complement strand
CATGATATGCGGCTGTTGACCCAGGTATTGGGTAACCAGCTTGCGGGCGGCGTTCAGCGCGGCGTCTCGGTCGTTGTCCACCGAGCAGACGACCAGTTGCGGGCGATCGACGTCCTGTATCGACTTGCCGGCTTTCCTGGCGCCGATCTCGAGCTGGGCCATGGCCATGTCGTTGTATTTCGGCGAGACCAGATAATTGAGCACGGCGCCGTCGGCGATCTCGCCGGTCAAAGCCATCATTTTGGGCCCGGTCGCGCCGATAAAGATGGGCACGTTGCGCGGCTCTTTGCGGCCATGCACGACATCCAGCTCGACATCGTCCATTTGCACGAACTCGCCGTCGAAGCTGACGCGCTCGCGATTGAGCAGCCGGCGCACGACCGTCACCACTTCGCGCATGGCCAGCAGGTTTTTGCGCCGCGCGATGCCGACCTTGGCCGCGAGAGGATCCCACCAGGCGCCGATGCCGCAATAGATGCGATCTTGCGCCAGGTCGTCCAGCGTCAGGAAGGTGGCGGCGATGACGGCGGCGTTGCGCGTCCAGTTGTTGATGACGCCGGAACCGATTTTTATGCGCGAGGTGACAGCGGCGAAGGCGGCCATCGGGACGATGGCGTCGCGGACCAGGCGGCTCTCGGCCTGCCAGACCGCTTCAAAGCCGCAGAGCTCGGCGTACTTCACATATTCAATGGCGTCCGCCAAGGGATGCGCGTCCTGCAGATAAAGCGCTACGCGATCAGCCATGAGGTTTCTCCACTTCGCTATTTACTCAATGTCTTCTGTCATTATCCGTCAAATACGTCCAAACTGGCAAATCGGTCAATTCGCGCCGAACAAGACCGGAAAAGAAGGCAGGTGGCCAAAGTGGCCCTGATCCAAAATCGCTTGATACTCGCGCAAGTCCGCGGGCACGTCAATGTCGAGAGACAGGCGATCGGATTGGTACTCCCGTACGATTAGCCCGGCGGCCCGCGCCAGGCGCATATGCCGCGCGAAGCTGCCGCCGCCGTAATCGTACTCGATGGCGCCGGGCGGTTGAATCAGCAGCGCGTTGGTGCCGTCTCGTTCGCGGTCAGTCGCGATGACGAGCGAGCGTTCCGTCGCCAGACGGATCATATCGCGCAGATCTTCGGCCTTGATGAAGGGCAGATCCGCCGGCAGCACCAGCACCGCATCAGCGCGCCAGCTTTTGACCACCATGGTCGCGCGCAGCAAAGCCGGATTCAGATTCGACATGGCGCCTTCTTGCAAGGTCTTGGCGCCGATTTCGCGCGCGATCGCCAGCGCCTTTGTATCCCGCGAAATGACCAGCACGCCCGTTACCTGCTGGATGGTGGCGGTCACTGACAAGACGTGACGAAACATGGCCTGCGCCAGGTCAAAGCGCTGCTCGGGCGAAAGAACGGGCGCCAGGCGGCTTTTGGCGTTCTTCAGCGGCTTAACCGGGATGATGGCCCAGAGGCTCATAGGGCCCACCCGGCGACCCACTCGAGCGTGTCGCGCGCCAAGGCGATTTTGGCGGCGCTGTCGCTCATGAGCGTATTCAGCCGGACCGTGCGAACGCGGTCAGCGCGCAGCGGCCGATTGCGAATGTCATTGACGAAGCCGTCGATGATGCCGCCATAGAATTCCGCAACTGACGCTTCGGATACAGTCAGCCCCAACTCGGCCATGATCTTGGCGGTCGGCCCTTTGACGGCGGCGCCTGCTATGATGGGCGTGACCGCCACAACCGGCGCGCGCGCGCCTTTGAGCGCCTCGCGCAGGCCGGGTACCGCCAAAATCGGCGCCACAGACAGCCAGGGATTGGAGGGCGCGATCAAGATCATATCAGCCTCCGCCAGCGCGTCCGAAACCGCCGGCGACAGCCTTGCCGCTTCAGAATTCCTGTGCTCTATTGACTTTACGACCGGCCGCCAGCCATGTTTCACAAAATATTCCTGAAAACCCAGTTCGCCCAGGTCCGCGGTGTCGATGATCGTGGGTATATCGTCATCACACATCGGCAAAAGTCGCGCGCTTAGGCCCAGTCGCCGAGCCAGACAGCCGGTGACCGCGGTAAGCGAATGCCCGCCCCGCAAGAGTTGCGTACGCAGCAGGTGCGTGGCCAGGTCCCGGTCGCCCAGGCGGAACCAGGGGTCGACGCCGTAACTCCGCGCCAGGCTCTCCAGGACCGCGCTGGTGTCGCCGGCGATTCCCCAGCCCGATTCCGGATTCACCAGGCCGGCCAGGGTATACATCAAGGTATCGAGATCGGGGCAGATCTTCAGGCCCAGGTGGGTGAAGTCGTCGCCCGTGTTGACAACAAAACTCAGCCGCTCGGGCGCGACGACCTGCATCAAGCCGCTGGCCAGTTTGGCGCCGCCTACCCCGCCGATCAAGACCGTAACCTTCATTCCTGGCGCCAAATCGTTCTTGACTCCCAAGATTCGCGACCCCGCTGCCGCTGCTGCGCTGGAAAGCCCAGCGTGATCAATCCTTGCGGACGCCAATCCGCCGGCAGTTCCAAAACCGACGCGACCAGGTCCTGACAGAATAAGGGCGCGCACATCCAGCAGGCGCCCAAACCCAGGCTAGCCGCCATCAGCAGGATATTTTGCCCGGCCATGGCCGCGCTCTGCTGCGCCATCGTCCGTTCGTGGGCGTTGCGCCGCTGGTCGCCGTAATCGTCCATATCTTGCAGGCTCATGCAGAGCAGCAGCAGCAGCGGCGCCTCGGTGATCCGCTGGTATGAGCGACCTACGTCCGCATCAATGACCGCCTGCGCAACGCCGTCCGCGCTTAAATCGCCCCGTAATTTCGCGCCCATCGCGCGCGCCAGGCGCTGCTTGCTCGCCGCCCCCCTGATGACGACAAAGCGCCAGGGCTGTCGATTGTGAGCCGAAGGCGCCCAGACGCCCGCTTCCAGCATTTGCTCAATGAATTCGTCCGGTACAGCTTCAGCGCGATAACGCCGCAGCGACCGCCGCCCACGCATGAGAGTCGACAAACCGGTCGGGTTCATGGCCGCGCTAACGGTAGAGATCATGTTCGGCCGCGCGGATCATGTCGGTCGCCCGCCCATGCGCGGAGCAGGTATCCAGCCCGCGCATCAAGACGACGGGCAAGCCTTGATCGGCCTCGCCTCCGAGCAGATGCGCCGCCGAAGCCACCAGATCGGCATAAGCCACTTGCGTCACCTCGAGTACGCGGCCGTACAAGTCGCGGCTGCCTCGCAGGTCTTGCACAGCCGGCAAGCCGGCGACGCCGATGGCGATGCCGACATTGCCTACGCGGAAGGCGCGGCCGTGCGTATCGCTGATGACGACGGCCAGGTCGATATTCAAGCGCTGGCGCAAGGCGGCGCGAATCCGGTCGGCGGCCCCGTCCGGATCCTGGGGCAACAGCAAGGCGGCCTCATCGCCGTCTTCGATATTGCTCTGGTCAATGCCGGCGTTGGCCGAGACAAAGCCCAGCCGGTGCTGCGTCACGAGAACGCCCTTGCGTTTTCGCGATACGCGCTGCGATTCGCCCAAGATCAGTTCGACCAGGCGCGGATCTTTGCCGGTTTCCGCCGCCAGCGCGCAGGCTTCGGGAGACGGGCGGACGCTAGCCAGCGCTACATAACGCCCTTCGGCCTTGGCCACGATTTTGGAGGCGATCACCAGCGCGTCTCCGTTCCCCAATTTCAGACTGGCGCGCTCGGCCCGGGACAGAATGATATCGGCAATATCATCGCCGGCTTTGATCAGCGGAATATCGGGTATCGCGAAGGCGACCAGCTTGGGCGCGCTAATCATGACTCGCGGTCCAGCCCGGTGATGCGAATGCCGGCGCCCTTGACTTGATAGGCGCGGTTGATGTGCAGCAGGATCGGCGTCAGCGATTCGGCCGCCACCGCGTTTTTCAAGGGCCCGGCGTCAATAGCGCGCATGCCGGCAGCCGTCACCAGGCCCGAGACGGCCGCCTTGGCCGCCTCGCTGTCGGCGCAGACCAGCACATCGCAGTCCACCGCGCGATCCAGTTGCCTGAGCTTGACGGCGCTGACATTTTGGAAGGCGGCGACAACATTGACCTCAGCGCCAAGAATTGCCTGCGCTTCCAGGGCGGCGGCCGCGCCGGGCGGCAGATTCACGGCCATGATCTCCGGCGGACGCAGCGGCACGGTCAAGTCGACCAGGGTCTTGCCCCGGCACTGCTCGCGGACACTCTCCAATGTCGGCTTATGCGCGCTGTAGGGCACGCTCAGGACGACGATATCGGCGGCCGCGGCGGCATCGGCGTTAGCCATGCCCCGCAAGTAGTCGCCGCCCAGCTCGGCGTTCATCTCGGCCGCGCGCGTCTCGGCTTTGCTCGCTTCGCGTGAGCCAATCAGGACCTGGTAGCCCTTGAGCGCCCAGCGCATGGCCAGGCCGGCGCCTTCTTTGCCTGTCCCGCCCAGTATCGCCAATGTCTTCATCGCCGCTCCGATCGTTACCCCGGTATTCTCGCCAGGATTATAAAGTATCCTGCGCGTATCGCGTATAGCGCTCCCAAACTCCTGGCGCCAGCGCCAGGGCTTCGGCGGCGATCTCGCTCTCGTCCAGCGTCAGCAGCTGCCGATCGCGCATCAAGACTTGCCCGGCGCATATCGTGGTCGTCACCATTGAGGCTTCAAAGCCGAATAGCAGATGCCAGGGCAGATTGCCGGCGTTCAGCGGCGTGAAGGGCTGGTAGTCGACGAAGATCAGGTCGGCGACCGCGCCCGGCGTCAATTCGCCGATGGTCTCGCCCGGGAAATACCGCTCCAGCAACCGGGCGTTATTGTCCCAGGCCATGCGCGCGATCGTCATGCCGTCAGCGCGGCGCGGATCGCGATGTATCACTTTATGCAGCAAATAGGCGGCTTTCCACTCGGCCCACATATTGTTGCTGAAGCCGTCATTGCCCAGGCAGAGCTTGACGCCCGCCGCCAACAAGCCGTCGATATCGGCCGCGCCAACGCCGTTGTTCATGTTGGAGCGCGGCTGATGGCTGACCCAAACGCCGCGATCGCGCAAAATATCGCGCTCGGAGTCGTTGATATGCACGCAATGGGCGGCGATGGTGGCGTCGCGCCAAATGCCGTAGCGGTCCAGGCGCTCGACGACGCGCAAGCCGCTGCGCTCGAGGCTGTCGGCTTCGTCGGCTTCGTGCTCGGCCACATGGATATGAAAGCCGCCTTCGTCCGGCAAGGCGTCCGCGCAAGCCCGCAGACTCTCATCGTCCAGCGTCAAGCTGGCGTGCAAGCCGAAGCTGCCGCGAAGCCGCGGATGGGCAGCCGTCGCGCGCAGGAAGCGCGTATTTTCGGCGATGCCGGCCCGCATTTTTTCTTTGCCGTCGCGGTCCGTCACTTCGTAGCAAAGGACGGCGCGCAAGCCGGCGGCGTCCACCGCTTCGGCGATGACATCCAGGCTGCCGGCGATGAAGTTGGGGCTGGCGTGGTGATCAACCAAACTCGTCGCGCCGTGTTTGATGGCGTCCACCAGACAGACCAAGGCGCTGGCGCGAACGCTGTCGCGATCCAGCGCCTTGTCCAGCGGCCACCACAAGCGCTCCAGAATCTGGGGAAAATCACGTGGCGGCGCGCCCGGTATCGCCATACCGCGAGCGTAGGCGCCGTAAAAGTGCGTATGCGCGCAGATGCTGCCGGGCATGACATATTGGCCGCGGGCGTCGACGATTTCAGCCGCCGGGTAGCGCGCCTCCAATTCCGCGCGATTGCCAAGCGCGCCAATATGGTCGCCGTCTATAAAAAGAGCCGCATCGGATATAATTCGAGGCTCGGCGCCCAAGGTGATGAGATTGGCGTTAACGATTAACATGGACCAGCTTTTCCCTGACTGCGCGGCGCCTAGTTTCGCAGCGCGTGATAAACTCGGTCAACGTAGAAGTCGCCCCTGTGGTAAAGATCGGCGATAGTCTCGGCGCTGATGAAGCGATCCCAGGTGGTGCGAATGAAACTGATCGAACGCGCCGGCACATTCTCGATCGGCGGGTCTTTCTCCACCAAATGGCGGAATTGCAATTTGAAATAGATATCGGCCGCCCGTTGGTCTTCTCCGGGCAACAAGTCGGCCCGCCGCGCCAGCTCCAGGCCGGTGACGCGCGCGAAGTAGGCGATGGTGCCGCTGCGCCCGCGAAAGGCCGCCCCGCTGAGAAAGAAAGCGATGTATTCGGCGTTCAGGCCACGCGGCAATTGCCGCTCCGGAATGCGATACCAATGCTGCCGGCGGGCGATGTCAAAGTCTTTTTTGCGGTTGAGCACCCCGACCAGCACGCGGTCGTCAGCGTACATGAGCGTCCCCGGTATCTACCTTTGCCTTAGCGCTGCGCGAGCAGGCGCTTGTCGATTTCAGCCACTTGCTGCTGATGGCCGATCCACCAGGCCGGGTCGCGCTGGGCGTCCAGTTCGGCGACAGTTTTGCCCTGCTGCTCGACCCAGGTGTAATACTTGAGGTTATGCCAGCGTTGGCGGGCGTCGCGGCTGCCCTCCATAACCCAGTCCGTTCCGGCGCGGTGGAAGACGCCATCAACAATGGCGGTCGCTTTCGCCTCGTCCAGGGGACCCTGCTCTTCGCGCAGGTTCTCCATAACCGAGCCATAGCGCTCCATGGCGTCGGTGGCGACGGTCACAATCACATCATCGCCGCCCATGCCATAGAACTTCGCGGTTTTTATGGCGCCAATAATATTGCATATCCCGCTGATGCCCAATACGCGCGCCAATTGCTCAACCAGCTCCGTGTCCAATCCGAAGCGCGCTGTCAATACCTCCCGCCCGCTGTCTTCAGCCAGGACGCGCAGCCCGTTCAAAGCATCGCGGTCGTCGATAGCCATCAGCGCGTCCATATTGAGGACGTTGTGGATCCAGGTCACATGCTTATCGCCGATACCCTGGATCTCGTGGGCGCCGTAGCCGTTATTGTACAAGGTCGGGCATTGGATTGGTTCGAGTCCGACAATTTTGTGGTCGCTCCAGATTTGTTTGAGCCGGTCGCCGGCGGCGATGGTGCCGGCGCTGCCCATGGCCGATACAAACGCCGAGATCTTGCCGGCGCCGATGCCTTCGTTCCGCAATTCGGCCGCCAGCTCCGCCAGGGTATTGCCGGTCACGTGGTAATGAAAACGGTAATTGCCCATCACCTCAAATTGATTCAGCACGCGAATCTTGGGGTCGCTGCCGCCCAGTCGCTTGACTTCGTCGTAGATTTCCTTGACGTTGCTTTCGCTGCCGGCGGTGCGGATGATGCCGGCGCCATAACTGCTGATGCGGTCGAAGCGCTCCTGGCTCATCTCTTCCGGCAGCACGACGATGCTGTCGTATTCCATGCGGCAGCCGATGAAGGCCCCGCCGATGCCGTAATTGCCGGTCGAGGGCCAGACCAGCGTGTGCAAAGCGGGATCGACTTCGCCCAGCAATTGTTTCTCCAGCAGCACCGAATAGGCGGCGCCGACTTTGTGGCTGCCCGACGGGAATTCGGCGCCGTATAGCAAGACGATAGGGGTTTCGACGCCGGTGAGCTCGCCCGGCAAAACCAGGTGATAGACGCGATTATTCCGGTCGCGCCAGGTGATATTATAGAGGTTCAGGGGATTGAGCGGGTCGTCTCGCAGCGCCGCCAGCGCATCGGCGCGGATAGACGGGGCGATCGACTGCGGGTGAAGCATTTCCTCGAAGCTGGGACCGGTGACCATGAAGCCCTCCTCAACTCGGGCCGGATGCGTCGTCTTCCATCAGATTCAGCTGCCGTTCCAGCAGCCGCATTTCGTTGAGCATTTCGTTGCGCTGCGCGGCCCATTGGCGGTACAGGCGCATATCCCGGGCCGACATGTCTTCGCTATTGCCGCCGTTGGCCATGATTAATTCGTCAATGCGATTGTCGAGCGCTTCATAAGCCTCGACCAGTTGACGATAATGCGCCACCAACTCCAGCTGCGCTTTGTCCGAGGCCGTCATCAGGCCGGTCCCCCGGCTTGCGGATCAGTCGCCTGTAGCCCGCGCGACGCGGCAACCTGAAGGCGCTGGGTCGGCGCCTGGGCTGACTTTACGCCAGCGGTTGAGGCTACCACATATAAGGGGCGATCGCGCGATTCATTGTAGGTGCGCGCTACATATTGCCCGATGACGAACAAGAAGAAGAGCTGAAAGGAGCTCAGGAGCAGCAGCAAGATGATCGTGGTCGCCTGCCCGCCAAAGAATTCCTCGCCGCGAGCCAGGCGCAAATACGAAATAATCGCGCCGACAACCAGGGAGGCGCTGGCCATAACAAAGCTGACATAAATCATGATTTGCAGGGGGAAAAATGAGAAGCTGGTGACGGCGTCCAGCGCGAAGGCGATCATTTTGCGCAGGGGGTATTTGGTCACGCCCCAAGCGCGCTGCTCGCGCGCGTATTCGACGCCGGTCTGCTTGAAGCCCACCCAGCTGGTCATGCCGCGCACGAAGCGATGGTGCTCGCGCATCTGCCGCAGCACCTGGGCGACTTGCTCGTCCATCAGGCGAAAATCGCCCGTATCGACGGGAATGTCAATATCCGTGATGCGATGAATCATGCGATAGAACAACTTTGCCGTCCAACGCTTCCAGAAACTCTCGCCGCGCCGCTCAGATCGTACCGCATACACGACCTGGAAGCCATCTTTCCACTTCTCGATCAGGCGCGGTATCACCGCCGGCGGATCTTGCAAGTCGGCGTCGATCAGGATAACGGCTTGGCCGCGAGCGTAATCTACGCCGGCTGTGACCGCGATCTGGTGCCCGAAGTTGCGCGCCAGGCCGATCACGCTTAAACGCGAATCGGCCGCGGCCAGTTGCAGCATGATCGGCAGCGACTCGTCGGTGCTGCCGTCGTCCACCAGCAGCAATTCCCAACTCTCGCCGGTCGAATCAAGGACCTCCGCCACCTCTGCGTAGAAGCGCCGCAAATTGCCGGCCTCATTGAAGACGGGCGCCACGATCGAATAAACCGGTCGTTCGCTCATATGAGACCCGCGCGCCCCAGCGCCCGCCGCACGGCCGCCAGATCCGGCGCCACCGGTATACCCCCGCCGACCGACTCGCGGGCGCGGGCGATATCCTTCAAGCCGTTGCCGGTGCTCAAGAGGCAGACGCTTTCTTCGGCATGGATAATCCGCGACTGAACTGCCAACTCCAAACCGGCGAAAGCGGCGGCGGCGGCCGGCTCGGCGAAAACGCCGCTGAGCTGGGCCAATCTCGGTATGGCGGCGCTGATGGCCGCGTCCGCTACCTTGACAAAGGCGCCGCCGCTGGAACGCGCAGCGCGCAAGGCCTTGGCGCGATCGCGGGGCAATTCCGAGCTGATGCTGTCGGCGATGGTATCGGCCGGCTGGCGGGATATCGCTTGCGGCGCGAGGCCAGCGTCAAAGGCGTCAGCCAGCGCGGCGCTGCCCTCGGCCTGTACGCCGATCAAACGCGGCATGCGCTCGATCCAGCCGAGGCGTATGAGATCGCTAAAGCCTTTATGCGCGCCACTAATGATACTGCCGTCGCCGACGCTCACCACCACGACATCGGGCGCATTCCAGCCCAATTGCTCGGCGATTTCCAGGGCGACCGTCTTTTTGCCCTCGGTGGTGAAGGGGTTGACGCCGGTATTGCGCGAGTACCAGCCCTGTTCCTCACAGACCGCCTGGCAGAGCTCAAAGGCATCGTTATAACTGCCGTCAACCAGCAGCACTTGCGCGCCGTAAACCAGCAATTGCGCCAGCTTGGCCGGCGGGGCCGCGGCTGGCACGAAGATCACCGTATTGATCTCGGGCAGGGACGCGCCCAGGCCGGCCAAGGCTGCGGCGGCATTACCGGTGCTGGCGGCGCCCACGATGTCGACGCCGGCTGCCAGGGCCCGCGCCAACACCAGCGCGCTGGCGCGATCTTTCAAAGAGCCGGTGGGGTTGGCGCCGTCGTCTTTGATCCAAACGCGGTTAAGACCCAAGTCGGCGGCGACGCGCGGCGTCTCGTACAAAGGCGTCCAGCCGACGGAGAGCGGCGGAACCCGGCTGTCGCTCGCGATGGGCAGCAGCGCCTTGTAGCGCCAGCAATTGCTTGGGCCCGCCGCGGTCAAGGCATCGCGATCCAGGCTGGCGCGCAGCCCCTCATAGTCGTACAAGATATCAAGCGTGCCCAACTCGCCGTGGCGCGGGCAGGTGTAAGCGACTTCATCGCGGGCATACGAGCAGCCGCCGACAACGCAGCGCAGTTCTTTGATAGCGGCCATTAGGGCGCCAGCTTGACCGGTCGACAATCGGCGGGGCGTCGGGAAGACTGGATCGGCGGCATCAGCCCAAACCGCCCGGGACGATTTGCGTGCCGGTCTCGCGATGCAAGGCGCGCGTGATATTTGAGGGGTTGGTGATTATGGCGCGGGGTCCGCCGCTATGCACGAAGTCAATGGCGGCCTCGATTTTGGGGTACATGCTGCCGCGCGCGAAGTGCCCCTCGGCCAGGTAACGGCGGGCCTCTTCCAGGGTAATGCTGTCCAGCGGACGCTCGCTCGGCTTGTTGAAGTCCAGGCAGACCCGTTCAACGCCGGTGGAAATCAGCAGCAAATCGGCGCGCAAGGTTTGGGCCAGCGCGCTGCTGGCGCGGTCTTTGTCGATGACAGCGGCCACGCCCCGCAGACTGCCGAACTGGTTGCGGACGACCGGTACGCCGCCGCCGCCGCAGACCACGACGATATAGCCGGCCAAAACCAGGGCCTGAATGGCGTTGATTTCGTTCACAACCAGCGGTTTGGGCGAAGCGACCACGCGTCGCCAGCCGCGGCCCGCGTCCTCCATCACATGCCAGCCGTCAGCCTCGGCCGCGCGCGCCTCCGCCTCGCTCAAGAAACCGCCGACCGGCTTGTCGGGATGGTCGAAGGCCGGGTCATCCGGGTCGACGCGCATCTGTGTAATCAGGGTGGCCACGGTATGGTTCATGCCCACGCGCCGCAGCGAATTGTCCAGGGCTTGCTGCAGCATATAACCGATGCTGCCCTGGGTGTCGGCCACCACCAGGTCCAGCGGAACTTCGTGGATGCCGGCTTCGCGTTTGGCGATCTCGGAGCGATTCATGATATAGCCGACCTGGGGGCCGTTGCCGTGCGTCACCACCACCTGCCAGCCGTCGGCGATCATATCGGCGATATGCCGGCAGGTCTCCCGCACCGCTTCCCATTGGCTGTCGATTCCCGGGTCGCGCGGATTGGGGATCAGCGAATTGCCGCCGATCGCCACCACTACCAGTTTGTCAATCATCTCCCGCGTCTCTCAGGTCTAGCGCATCGTAAGCGCCATGGCCGCCTTCTGCACATGCAATCGGTTTTCGGCCTCGTCATAGACCACGCTCTGCGGACCGTCGATGACGCTGTCAGTCACTTCGATATTGCGATCCGCCGGCAGGCAGTGCATATAAATCGCGTGCTCGTTGGCCAGGGCCATGCGGCGATCGTCGGTTATCCAGTCGCTGTATTGGGCGCCGATAGCAGCCGATTCGTCATCGTCTTCGGTGGTCAGCCAGCTGCCCCAGCTCTTGGGATAAAGAATGTCGGCGCCGGCGAAACCGGCGTCGAAGTCGTCAATGATTTCAAAGGAGCCGCCATGCCGGCGGGTATTCTCGCGCGCCTGCTCGACGATGTCGGGCATGAGTTTGTACTCAGGCGGTCGCGTCAAACGCAGATTCATGCCAAAACGCGACATCAGCAGCACCAGACTCTGGGGCACCGAAATCGGCTTCTGATAACTGGAGGCGTAAGCCCAGCTGATATTGATGGTCTTGCCGCGCAGATCGCGCCCGAATTTCTCCTGGATCGTCATCAAGTCGGCCAGAATCTGAAAGGGATGATAAACGTCGCATTGCATATTGAGCACGGGAACGCGGCTGGCTTCGGCCACGGCGTTGATATAGGCGTTGCCAAAGCCCCAATCGCATTGACGGATGGCGATGCCGTCGGTATAGCGCCCGACGATTTCGCCGATTTCCTTGGCGGTGTCGCCGTGGCTGATCTGGGTGGTGGTGTGGTCGATAAATTGCGCGTGACCGCCCAGCTGCGCCATGCCGGCTTCAAAGCTGATGCGCGTGCGCGTGCTGGTGAAGAAAAAGAGCAGCGCCAGCACCTTGTCGCGCAGCAGGGCGTGAGCTTCGCCCAGCGCGCGCTTGCGCTTCAAGTCCCAGGCGACGTCCAGCAGGGTTTCAATCTCTTCGCGCGACCAATCTTGCGTGCTGATGAGGTCGCGGCCGCGTAAATCCGTCTGCATATATCTTCCCCCTTGTCTTTAAAAGTTTCGCCGCCGCGTCATTGACAACAATGCGACCGCGTTTCTCACGGCAAATCAAGCGCTAAACCCGCTTCAAGTCGACGCAGCCCCGTTCAAGGTCTGGCGCAAGATAGCCGGGAAAAGCGCGTACCATACGGTCGAGCGCACCACATCTTCCAGCGGCACCTGGTCTAACAC
>CAZWCV010000114.1:0-12665 GCA_964632725.1 uncultured Anaerolineaceae bacterium | reverse complement strand
GACTTGCTCGCACTTACCAGGACGAATCCACGATGAAAGTCACCGGTGTCGAAACTATTCTGGTACGCAATATCGAACCGTATCGCGGCGGCCAGTACTGGCTCTTCCTGAAGCTGACCACTGACGAAGGCATTGTGGGGCTGGGCGAACGGCCGACCGGCCACGCGCTTGATCTCTCGGCGCAGATCCGCCTGATCCACCAGATCTGCGACGAATTTGTCATCGGCGCCAGCCCTTTTGACATTGAGCTGATGTGGCAGGCCGTCTACGGCTCGCGCCACGACTATCGCCACCCCAGCCTCTATGGCACACCCGCGCTGAGCGCCATCGAAATGGCCTGCTGGGATATCGTCGGCAAGGCGCTGAATCAGCCGATCTACAACTTGCTGGGCGGGCGCGTTCACGACCGGCTGCGCGCCTACGCCTACATGCCCAGCGACGGCATCTGGGAGGATCCAGCCGAAGCCGGCCGCATCGCCGAGCAGCTTGTGCGCGACGGCAACAGCGCCTGCAAATTTGATCCCTTCATACCAATCAGCCCCGCGCCCCAGGACTACCCGTTGAAGTTCATTCGTCATGTTGGCAAGATTTTCCAGGCCATCCGCGACGCCGTCGGCGACGAGCTGGAGGTGGCTATCGGCACTCACGGCCAGTTCAGCACCGCCGGCGCCATCCGCGTCGCGGCTGAGCTGGAGCAGTACAGCCCCTACTGGTTTGAAGAGCCGGTCTCGCCCGAGAATGTCGACGAGATGGCGCGGGTCGCCGCGCAGACCAGCATCCCCATCGCTTCCGGCGAGCGGCTCGTGACCAAGTACGAATTCTCCGAGCTGCTGAGGAAGCAGGCGGCGCAGATCATCCAGGTGGACGTGGGGCAGTGCGGCGGCATTCTGGAAGCCAAGAAGATCGCCAGCATCGCCGAGGCGCATTACGCTATGATCGCGCCCCATATGTATTGCGGGCCGGTGGCCATGGCCGCGGCCCTTCAGCTCGATACCTGTTCACCCAACTTCCTGATCCAGGAGTTCAATACCAACGAGCTGCATAGTCAGATCCTGCGCGAGCCGATCCGGCTGGAGAATGGCTTTCTGACGCCGCCTGACAGACCCGGCCTGGGCATCGAGCTGGACCCGGCCGTCGTGCAGCGGCATCGGGCTTAAGCGGCTGAATAGGATGAATTTCTGTAGCCCAAACACATCCTTGGAAGTCGAATGACACTAACAGATTCGCTGTAGGGGCGGCACGTTGTGCCGCCCGCAAAATTGAAGGTACACTGGCGGGCGTTTCGGCGAAACGCCCCTACGGCGTTCTGGGTTATCAGTATTCGCATACTTTATAAGCGCGCTGCCGCGACCGGCGCTTGGACAATGCCGCCGCTGGGTCTATCATGGAATGTTGCCCGCTTAAGCCAGAGGACTCTCAATGCAACCGATACTCGCCGCCGCGCGCGACGCCGCCCAGCTTTGCCGTCTCGTGCAAGAGAAGTACCTGGTCGCCAGCGCCAAAGCCAGTGGCGCGGGCACCGAGCCGGTCACCATCGCCGATTACGGCTCGCAAGCCATCATCTGCCGCGCCCTGCAAGCGCACTATCCGGACGACGCCGTGGTCGCCGAAGAATCGGGCGAGCAATTCTTGCAACTGGTCAGCGCCGAGCAGCGGAAACAAGTCCTGTCGCTGCTGGCGCAAATCCTGCGCGAGCCGGTCAGCGCAGCCGATCTGGTGGCCTGGCTCGATTTCGGCGTCGATCGCTCAGCCGCCCGCACCTGGGTCATCGACCCCATCGACGGCACCAAGGGTTTCCTGGCGCGCCGCCACTACGTCGTCGCTATTGGCCTGCTGCGGGAAGGGCAGGTGAGCGAGGGCATCGTGGCCGCGCCCGGCTACAAGGACGGCGTGGGCGCCCTCTTCTACACGCGCGACGGCGCAAGCTTTCGCGCGCCCTTATCCGCCGGCGCCGGTGTGCGAGTCACCGTCTCGCAGCGCCACGAAGTCGAAGACTACATCGTTGTGCAAAGCTACGAACGCTATCACGCCAGCAAATCGCGCATGGGCCGCGCGCGCGACTACGCCGGGCTGGGCGCTGTGAAGCTGCTCGAATTGGACAGCATGGAGAAATACGCCCTGGTGGCTTGCGGCGATGCCGACCTCTACATGCGCTTGCCGCGCCAGGGTAGCGCCTACGCCCACAAGATCTGGGACCACGCGGCCGGCGTCGCCCTGGTGCGGAACGCCGGCGGCACGATCACCGATCTCGACGGCGGCCCGCTCGATTTTTCCCAGGGTGAGACCCTGCCCAATGCCGGCCTGATCGCCAGCAACGGCGCGTTTCATGAGCGCGTGGTCGCGGCCGTCCAGCGCGTCATGGCGGAGTAGCGATTAGACCGCCAGCCGCTGCGGACGCCGCTCCGCGATCAGCCCGGTGTAGACTTCGATCACCTCGTCCATGATCGCTTCCCAGGATTGCGTCTCGGCGTAGGCGCGCGCCTGCTGGCCCATCCAGGCGCGCTTCTCCCGATTGCTCGCGATCCTTTGTACACCGGCCCGCAGCCCCGCCACATCGCCGCTCTCGAAGCTATAGCCGTTCAGGCCTTCGCTGACGATATCGGCCACGCCGCCCACCCGCGCCGCCACAACCGGCAAGCCGGACGCCATCGCCTCAATCACCACCAGCCCGAAGGTCTCCAGCCGCGAGGGGAAAACGAAGATGTCCGCGCTGGCGTAAGCCTGTGACAGTCGCTCCCCGCTTAAGTAGCCCATGAACGCAGCGGGCTGCCCGGCGAACTGCCGCTCGAGGTTGGCGCGCGCTGGCCCATCGCCGACCAGGACCAGACGGGTATTTGGCGCCTGCTCCAGAACCGGACGGATATGCTCGAGCTGCTTCTCCAGCGACAGTCGTCCCACGTACAGCAGCACCGTCTCGTCTGGATTGCCCTGGGTCATCTCCGCGCGCATAGCGTCCGAGCGGAAGCAGGGGTGGAAGGCGGCCGCGTCCACGCCACGCCGCCACAAGCCTACCTTGCTGATGCCCAGCCGCCGCATCCGCCGCCGCACCAGCGTCGACGGCGCCAGGCTGTAGTCGGCCCAGTTGAAGACATTCTTGGTGATCTCGTCGATGAGCGGCCGCGTGAAACCCAGGTCTAGCGCGCCCAGACGAAATTGATGCGCCAGCCGCGCGTAATCGAGGTGGAAGGAGGTCACCGTCGGCACTTCCATCCACTTGAGCATGGCCATAGTCGGGATGCCAGTCACAACCGGATGGAAGAGATGCGCCACGTCCGGCTGGAAGGCGGCCAGATCGCGATACAGCGAAAATGTGGCGAAGCCAATCCGCGCTTCGGGATACAGCGGCAGCGGCATGCTGGGCAAGCTGCGCACCAGCGCGTCGTTGTAACGCTGGTTTTCGCCGTATCGCGGCGCGATCACCAGCGTCTCAATGCCGCGCCGCGCCAGGTGATCCAGCAGCAAACAGGTCACCTTGACGATGCCGTCGACCTTGGGCAAAAACGTCTCGGTGATGATGGCTACGCGCATCATGCGCTCCCCTGAACGAACTGAACCCATTTTTAACATATTTGCCGAGCGCAGGCACATCCGATGTAGATGCGCCGATGCCTTGAAGCGCGGGGAACCAGCGAATGGGAGATGCGCTCGTGTTATAATGGCGCGACGGAGACGGACGCCGAGGGACAAAAATGGCGATTGAACGCGTAAATCTATTTCCACCGCCGCATCAATTCACGGCTGAGGAATACCTCGCCTTTGAGGAGCGCAGCGAATTCAAGCACGAATTCATCGACGGCGTCATTTACGATTGCGGCGATGTCCTGCCGGGCGATCCCATACACCCCGACTACGTGCCGGGTTATCCCATGCCGCATCTGTTCAGCGTTGAGGAGTATCTCGCGTTTGAAGCCGAAAGCGAATTCAAGCACGAATTCATCGACGGAGTTATCTACGATATGACCGGTGGAACGTTTCATCACAGCAGAATCAAAGTCAACATCACGGTAGAGTTGGGGATTCAGCTGCGCCATAGCGATTACGCCGTTTGTAACAGCGACATGAGTGTCAAGGTTGGCGAAAGCCGCTATGTTTACCCCGATGTGAGCGTTGTTTACGGTCAGCCGCAACTGGAAGAGAACGATACCACATTGCTAAATCCAGTCTTGGCGGTCGAAGTGACATCGCCAGCCTCATTCGCTTATGACCGCCAATCAAAGCTTGATTATTATCGCGTGCTTTCCAGCCTGCAAATGTATCTGATTGTCGATCAACATCAGCTCCTGGCAGAGCTGCATACGCGCGAAGAAAACGGCTGGCTGCATAATATTTTCAGCGATACCGACGCTGTCATCCCGCTGGACATCATCGGCTGCGATCTGCCGCTAGCCGAGATTTATCGTGGTATCATTTTCTCCGACGATTAATCGCCCATCTGGCGCCAGGGCTCTGATGACGGCTGACGCGAAGCCGCAAAACCTGATTGAAGTCGACGACCGTTCGCCGATGGAGTCGCTGCCCTATTGGGCGCGCGCCACCAACCCAATCGTCCGCCGTCATCTGGGGCTGTACTGGCGCACGCTGCCGCCGGAATTCGAGCCCATATTCTATATCTGCGGCTTTTGGCTGGCCGTGCTGCTGATCGGCATCGTCTTCCCCTTCGTCACCGACCTGGCCACTACCGTGATCGTGGTCTCGGTGCTGGTGATACCCGTCGGCATTATCTTTTATCTGCGCGCGCTCTTCTCCATCGCCGCCAACGCCGCCGCCGTCATGGCCGACGAGATACGCAACAACACCATGCACCTGCTGATGTCCACGCCCATGTCGCTGGAGCAGATCTTTCTGGGCAAGGTGGCCTCGGCCATCTGGCGCAAAATGGACGATCTGATACTGATCGTGCAGGGCGCGGCCATCTTCGGCCCGCCGCTGATCATCATGCACTACGCCGGGCTCTTCCCCCTGCGCGAATCGGGACCCGCCACCTACCTGCTGATCATCGCCATGACTATTACCGCGCTGCTGCGCCTGGTGCTGGAGCCGCTGATGGTGGGCATGGTGGGCGTCGGCATCGGCGCCTTTGCGCCCTTCCGCGCCGTCGCCATCACCTCGTCGCTGGCCTGGGTCGCGTTCTATTTCATCTTGATCAACATGCTGCAGCGCTTGAACTTGCAGCATCTGTCCGCCGCGCTGGACCTGGCGCGCGAGGCATCGGACGCGGCGATAGTCGCGGCCAATATGCGCCTGGCGCTGGCGCTGGGCATGACGATTGCGGTGGAGCTGGCGCTGCCGGTGCTGCTGCCCTACGCGCTGATCCGGCTGGTCAGCGGCCTGCTGGCGCGCCAGATGCGGGCGAATTGAGGCCCCCACCCTAAATCCCCCCCAAAAATGAGGGTGGGACTTTGTTAAGGAAGAGACAATGAAGAATCGGCTTTACTACGGCGACAATCTCGACATTCTGCGCAGCCGCGAATACTTTCCCGACGAGTGCGTCGACCTGATTTACCTCGACCCGCCCTTCAACAGCAATCGCAATTACAACGTGCTCTTCAAAGCCGAAAGCGGCGCCGACAGCGAAGCCCAAATCACCGCCTTCGAGGACACCTGGCACTGGGGCGAAACCGCCGAGGACACCTACCGCGACCTAATTACAGACGCGCCAGAGAAGGTTTCTACCGCCATTGAAGCGCTGCTGAACCTCATCGACCGCAATCAGATGATGGCGTATTTGGTGATGATGACCGCGCGGCTGGTGGAATTACGGCGTGTCTTGAAGCCGACCGGCAGTCTCTATCTGCACTGCGACCCGACGGCGAGCCATTATTTGAAGATTGTGCTTGATGCGATTTTTGGAAAGGAAAACCTGCGAACGGAAATCATTTGGAAACGTACTACCGCGCACAACGATACTAGGCAGGGCGCAAAACAGCCGGGGCGTATTCACGACGTACTGTTCTTTTATACAAAAAGTGTCTCAGACTGGACATGGAATCCAGTATTTACGCCCTATAGTGACGAGTATTTAGACAAGAATTATAGGCACGTTGAAGACGAGTCAGGCAGAAGATATACATTAAGTGACCTGACTGCGGCCAAACCTGGTGGCGATACCGAGTACGAGTGGCGTGGCGCGAAACCCTATGAGGGGCGCTATTGGGCATACTCCAAAGACAATATGGAACGATTTGAGAGCGAAGGCAGATTGCACTACACTAGATCGGGAATCCCACGTTACAAGCGATACCTTGACGAAATGCCCGGTGTCCATATCCAAAGTATCTGGGATGATATAACGCCGATAGGATCCAGAGCCGCCGAACGACTCGGCTACCCCACACAAAAGCCCGAAGCGCTTCTTGAACGTATCATCCGCGCCAGTAGCAATGAAGGCGATGTCGTCCTTGATCCCTTCTGCGGCTGTGGCACTGCCATTGCCGCGGCGCACAAACTGGATCGCAAATGGATCGGCATTGACGTCACCCATCTATCCATCGCCCTGCAAAAATACCGCTTGCAGGATATGTTCGAGTTGGTCTCCGGCCGCGATTATGAGGTCATTGGCGAGCCGACCACCGAAGGTGCGGCAAAGGTGCTGGCCACCGATTCCGCCAACGAGGGCCGCTATCAATTCGAGTGGTGGGCGCTGTCGCTGGTGGGCGCGAAACCGGTCGGCGGACAGTCAGGCTCGCGCAAAGGCAAGAAGGGCAGCGACAAAGGCATCGACGGCGTCATCAACTTCTTCGAGCCCAGCGAAAAGGGCAAGCCAAAGGCAAGGAAAGTCATCGTGCAGGTCAAGTCGGGCAAGGTGAAATCGGGCGACATCCGTGACTTGAAAGGCGCGGTCGAGCGCGAGAAAGCGGCTGTCGGCGTCTTCATTACACTGGAGTTACCGACTCAGGACATGCTCAGAGAAGCGCTGGTGGCTGGTCATTACGAATCGGAGTTTTGGGACAAGCGCTATCGCAAGCTGCAAATCCTCTCGATTCGCGATTTGCTGGGCGGCGACGGCGTCGACATGCCGCCGCAGCATGGGACTTTCAAGCAGGCGGCGCGGGTGAAGAGCGGCGATGGCAAGTCGCAGCGGGACTTGATGTGAAACAAATTTTCTACTACAGTTGTTGTAGCAAAGTCTAATGAGCCACAAAATGCCAAGGAGTAATCCAAATGGCTAAATTGCGAAAGCCGGGTCAAAAGCCTGCAAAGCCTGGCAAATACATAGAAAGAGGTCCTCGCGAGGGTAAGTTGAAAAATCCTAGACGCGCTAACATCAAGGAAAAGTTCTCACCAACTTCTGAAAGTGGAAATAAGTGGGAACGAACAGGACCGATTAAGCGGAAGAAGAAATAACAATTTTCCAATGGGCGTACGCAAATGGCAACTGAAATAGCAAACGAATCATTGCAGCCGCCCCAACAGCTGCAACAGGGCGAGCGATTGGCGCGGCTTGAAGGCGCGTATCCTCACTTGGCGACGAAAGCGGATCTCGAACGGCTTCAGTCGACGCTTATAAAGTGGATCGTGGGCACTGGCATTGCGCTCTTTGCTGCTATGCAATTCTTTGACAGACTACCCTGAACGATTCCACTCACCCCTTCACCGCGCCCAGCGCCAGGCCTTTGATGACATAGCGCTCAGGCAGCAGTCATTTGTTTCGAGAAGCAAGGATGCCGAGTAATCACAAGCTCCGGCAGCAGGGTATGGTGACCGCTTTTCATCACGACCCGGACGGCATGAAAGTCATGCGACTCAATTAAAGACTCTATTTCCAGCGAGCGGTCATAGGTCATCAGGAAGTTCGCGTTGCTTTCAGCGAGTATCGAAAAGAGGCGGGCGTGATCAATTTCGTTATGCGCATAGAGGCGTTTGCCGGCGCGTTTCCCGCCACGCGCCGTGTATGGCGGGTCAACGAACAAGGCTACGTCGTCATGGGGCTTTGCAAGCAGCGAGGCCAGGACCTCAAGACCGTCCGCCTCGCGGAAGCTGATGCGGGGCGCGCACTCGCCAATCGCGCGCAATCGCCTGATGAGTGTGTTGGGATACCAGCGCGACCCGATACCCGCCCCGTTCTCCCCCTTGCGCGTGAATGACGCGCCCTGGGCAAGGACGCCGCCACGTCGCGTACGATTAAGCACCAAGGTCCGGAATCCGCGCTCAACGACATCCGCTGGGCGCTCGCTAGCCAATTGCACTACCGATTCGCGTGTCAGGGTAAACGAGCTGATACAGGCTACCAATTCTGGGCCGTGGTACAGGGCAGCTTTCCAGAGGGCCGCCACGTCTTCGTCGAGCTCTACCATTACCGCTTCGTCGGCAAGGTTTTCCATGACCGCCGTGAGTGAGACTATTCCGCCGCCAGCGAAGGGCTCAACAAGCAAGCGAGGTCTGGTCATAGAACGCAGCCAGGCGCGTATATGAGGGATAAGCCATGTCTTGCCGCCCGGATAACGCAAGGGGCTGCGCTGTGGCACTGCGGCCACATTCACGGCTGGAATTGGAGATACTGCTATCACGACCGGTAGCCTGCCACCATCTGTGCTTCCCTCTCAATTAGAACGCTACCACAGTTGTCGCGCCGACGCCAAATGGGAAGATTATCTTCGGCCTCGGGCAACCACGTGTGCACATTGCCAGAGGCTGACAAATGCTGAACCTTAGAATGGATGATATAGCGCCGCCGAGCGGTTGTGGTGAATTACCCCTTCACCGCGCCCAGCGTCAGGCCCTTGATGAAGTAGCGCTGGAAGAACACGAAGATGAACAGCGTCGGCAGCGACCTATTCAAACTCGTCTTCAGGTCGCTACAAGATTTGATGTAAGGGTAAGATTGTGCTACCATGACGGCAAGGTATAGGCTAGAACCCTTTCAATCCAGGACGACTTCATGGATCAGAATACGCAGTTCATCATCATCGTTGGTACGGTCATCGGGGTGTTCTTGTGGCTCAAGCACGATATTCATCAATTGAACGCGAAGATTGAAAAGCTCAATGACAACTATGCGGCCATGCGGGAAAGCTTGGGTTGGATTCGCGGACGTATGGGCTTCTCGGAACAGCAGCCTTCTGAGTCCGACTGATTTCCTCTGTTCCTCGGCGGCGAATCGCTACCCCTTCACCGCGCCCAGTGTCAGGCCCCGTATAAAGTAGCGCTGGAAAAACACGAAGATGAACAGCGTCGGCAGCGACCCGATCAAACTCGCCGCCGCCTGGCCGCCCCAATCCACCGTGTACTGCCCGGTCAAGTTGAGGATGCCCACCATCACCGTGCGGCTCTCGGCCTTTTGCGTCAAGATGAAGGGCCAGAGGAAGTCGTTCCAGATCCAGGTGAACTGCAGCGTCGCCAGCACCGCCAGCGCCGGCAGCGTCAGCGGCAGCATGATGCGGACGAAGATGCTGTATTCGTTGGCGCCGTCGATCAGCGCCGCCTCTCGCAAGGCGTTGGGCACGACCTGGAAGAAGTTGCGCATGACCAGCGTGCAAATCGGGATGCCGAAAGCGGTGTGGATGATGATCACCGCCCAGAGCGTGTCGTAGAGGCCGATGTCGTTCATCAGCCGGAAGACGGGTATCAGCGCGATCTGCGGCGGCAAGAACATGCCCGCCACGATGAAGATGAAGAGCAGCCCGTCGAAGCGAAAGCGATACTTGCCCAGAGCATAACCCGCCAGCGTCCCCAAGGCGATCGAAAAGATCGACGCCGGAATGGTCAAAAAGACCGAATTCTGCAAGTACAAGCCCAGATTGCCGTCGTCCGGGTCCAGCACGCGGTCGAAGTTTTCCGATGTCAAGCTGGCCGGCGGCGTCCAATAACCGCCTGCCGTCACTTCCGCCTGCGACTTGAAGGCGGTCACGATGGCGCCGTACACCGGCGTCATGAACAGAATCAGCAAGATCGTCAGCACGAAGTAGAGGACGGCCTTTCCCAGCCTCCCCGACCAGTTGACCGGCGCGGATCGCTCCCCTTCCCTCTTGATGGGGGAAGGGGCAGGGGGATGGGGGTGAACCCGACTACTCATACAGTTCCTCCGCGGCTGCGGCGAAGCGGAAATAAAGCACGATGATCACCAGCGTCATCAGAAACAGAATCACCGCCGCCGAACTGCCGTAGCCCATCTTGAACTTGCGGAAGCTCTCGCTGTACATAAACACCGCCAGCGTGTCCGACTTGTTGAAGGGACCGCCCTTGGTCATCACCCAGATGATCTCGAAACTCTTGAGGGCGCTGATGGCCGTCAGCGCCAGCACCACCACCGTCGCCGGCCGCAGCATGGGGATGATGACTTTGAGAAGCGTCTGCCAATAATTGGCGCCGTCGACCTTGGCCGCTTCCACCAGCGGCGTCGGCACCGAGGTCAAGCCGGCCAGGAAGATGACCATGTTCAAGCCGGTCTGCTGCCAGGCCCAGGCCACAAAGACGGCGAATAGCGCCGTGTTCGGGTTGGCCAGCCAGGCTGTAGCCAGCTGATCCAGCCCGATCCCGCGTAGGAAGATGTTGACTATGCCCAGCTTGGGGCTGTAGAGCCAGACCCAGATGATGCCGATGATGATGGGCGACAGGCAAATCGGCAGATAGAACAGCGACTTATAGAGTACGTTGATGCGCCGCTTGCCTTGCAGCGCCAGCGCCAGCGACAAACCCAGCAGGGTCGGCGCCGTCATCGCCAGCAGCAGCCAGATGGCCGTATTCTTGATAGCGTTGCTGAAGAGACGATCGGTGAAGATCTTCTCGAAATTGGCCGTGCCCACGAAATTGAGGTCGGCGCCGTAACCCACCCAGTCCGTGAATGAGTAATAGAGCGAGTTCAGCGTGGGCAGGATGACGAAGGCGCAATACACGAATAGCGGCAAGGCGAGGAAGCTGGCTGGCGCGAGCCAGGGGTGGCGTCTTAGCATCGCTGTACCTCACCCCCACCCCAAACCCCTCCCCCAAAATGAGGGAGGGGCTTGATTGTCCTGCTCATATACAAACTTCCCCTTCTCTCTTGATGGGGAAGGGGACCGAGGGGATGGGGGAAAACGAATTTACTCCATGCCGGCGAATTCAGCAGCGGCATCCGCCTGGACGCGCTCCAGCATCGCTTCGTAGTCGCCCGGGTTAGCCATAAATTCCGAGAAGGCGTTCAAGCCGACTTCGGCAACCGGCGGCGGCGTGGCCAGGTCGTAGTTGAAGGCGTAGACCGCGCTCTCCGCGATCTCTCCGGCGATACGCGCCACGACATCGTTGTAGTTGCTGGTATCGACCAACAAACTCGGCGCCAGGTTGCCAGCGCCCTCGGCGAAAGTCCACTGAACGTCCGGATTGGTAATATGGACCAGGAAGGCCTTGGCGGCATCGGCATTGGCCGCGTCCGCGGATACGACGAAGGTGTCGATCGGGCCCAATGACGCGCGCGGCGTGTCTTCGTCAATGGTGGGGAAGGAGAAGTAGTCGAAGTCTTCGCCCGGCGTCATTTCAGCGCCGGCGAAGAAGCCGCCGATCCAGGTGCCCATCAAGGTCATGGCCGCCTCGCCATTTGCCACGAGTCCGGCGGAATCGGGATAGCTATAGGCGTTGGCGTCGGGATAGAAGTAGCCGGCGTCGACCAGCTCTTTCCACAGGCCGAAGGCGCGCACGACTTCCGGATCAGTGTACGAGGCTTCGCCATTCATCAGTTTCTCGCGATAATCGTTGCCCGCCGTGCGCATCAAGATCATGTCGAACCAGAACTGAGCGGGCCAGCGCTCGAGCGAACCGAGCGAGAAGGCCGGAATACCCGCCATCTTGAACGCTTCGGCGACATCGACCAACTCGGCCCAGGTCGTGGGCACGCTGGCGCCGACCTGGTCAAACAGGGCGGTGTTGTAAAACATGCCGACCCAGTGCAAGGTCAAGGGTACCGCGTATTTGTGCATGTCGTAGGTGGCGGCGGTGTCGATGACGGCCTGCGGGAACTGCGAATCCATATCGTTCGCTTCCCAAATATCGTCAATCGGCATCAGGAAGCCGTCGTCTACAATGAACTGGATGCGGGCGCCGGCCCAGTAACTGAAGGTATCGGGCGGGCTGCCGCCGGCCAACTGCACCAGGATCGAGGTCTTGAATTGCTCGTGGTCCACCGGGCTCTCGGCATGCATCAGGCCTGGATTGGCCGCGATGAAGTCATCCACAATCTGTTCAATGTATTCGCCGCCGAATCCGCCGAAATAATGGGAAAGCGTGAAATCTCCCATCAAGTCGTCTTGCGCCAGGGCGGGCGTGACAGCGAGCGCCGCCACAAGAACAAAAAGCACTGCTAGGATCAAGCGTCTGTTCATCATCATCAATTCTCCATATGAGAGGCTAGGCAAGCGTGGCGATTTACCGAAGTTCTGCTCATAGTCACCTCCTGACTACACCTACAAATTAGCGCATATTTACCAAAAAGACAAGCAGATCCTTGTGTATGTTGCCAAAAATACAACACTGTTCTATAATTGTCAACCAATTAGGCGGGTCTTAGGTTTGGCGCAACCAGTGTTGCTTATAGCGCCACCTTGGTTGCGTATTGAGAGCAGATCGACATGGCTGAGATCCAATCACTGGCGCGAGGTTTGAAAATCCTGAATCTGCTGGAGCATTCGCGCAACGGCATGGGAACCACGGAAGTCGCCAATCAATTGTCGATCGACAAGAGCAGCGCCTCCCGCCTG
>CAZWCV010000113.1:0-12744 GCA_964632725.1 uncultured Anaerolineaceae bacterium | reverse complement strand
AAATGAGGATTCACAGAGGGGCGCGTAGACACTGCCCGCCGGCACAGAGGGTTTTGTATTGTTTCGATACTGCCGAAATGTAGGCGGCCATCCAACAAATGAGAACTTGCGCTGGCATACAATCACCATAAGCTTTACTCGGTGTTCTCTGTGTATCCTCTGTGCCCTCTGTGGTAAGTATTTGCATGACTTACTCGCACCTACAACTCTGTCCTCGGTGGTAGAAGTGTGGCAAAGCGATTGCACCAGGGTGTAGTCCGCAGCCGACTTGTCCGATGAGCGCCGGACGCCATTGCCGCCCCTAGTCCCGCACAAGCGGAGTGACGTAGCCCTCGTCCAGCCAAAATCGCAACTGCTCCGCCTTGACCGCGCGACCGCTGAAGCCGGCGGGATTCGCCTGCGCCGCGCGGATCAGATCGGCCTCTGACTGAAAGTCGCCGCGAAAGTCGTGGTAGACTCTCTGCTCCGGCCCGATGTAGCACCATGGCGCCAGCTGATAGCGTGTGTCGTTACTCAAATGCCGCACGCGATAACGCAGTGGGGGCCGCTTGCGGGCGCGCAAGATGATGTTGGCGTAGGCGCTGACCATGGCGTCTTGCGAGAATTGGGATTGCAAGTAGCTCAGCGTAGCCGGCGGAGTGCGGCGGCGTTGGCTAAGTATATCGTGCGCGATTGCCGCAGCCGCTTCGATATCGCCGTAGTCGACGCGGTCGATATGCTCGTCCGGCAGCAAGACGCGATAGGGCCCCACTCGCGACAGAATCGGCAGCGCGCCGCAGCCCAGCGACTCAAAGGGCGTATTGCCGAATGTCTCGACATAGCTGCCGATGCACAGCGTCACGTCCGCCAGGCTGTAGAATTCGGCGATCAGCTTGTCGTTTATCCAGTCGTGGAAGACAAAGGTCTCGGCCAGGCCGGCGCCGCTGATTTTGCGCCTCAGACTGTCGTAATAGTCGCGCTGGCCGGGTTCGCTGGCGGCATCCAGCCAGAAGGGCGCCAGCACCCGCAGGTCATGCCAGCCGTAGTCGCGCCTGAGCCGCGCCGCTACTTGAATCACCTCGTCGATGCCCTTGGCCGGGTCCGGGCGATGGGGAAAGAGCAGGACCGGGTGATCGGCGACCTCCGGCGGAATGACCTGAAATATCGCATCCGGCTTGGTGTAGCGGAAATGCGACCAATCGAAGCCATTGTGGATGGTGTGCATGCGCTGGCCGACCGCTGGCGCGAATTGCCCAACCACCGCTTCATAAGACGCGCGCGTATGCTCGGACGGCAGAATCCACTCGTCGCCCTGGAAGAGCAGGGCGCTCTGCAGCGTCTCGGCGAACAAGATGCTGCGCAGGGAAATCACAGTCGGCTTGTCTTGATAGACGTAGGGGAAAATCAGCCCGCCGTCGTGGCTGTAATACACGTCTGCTTCGGCGATAGCCTCTCCTACCGTTCGGATGGCGTTGGCGATGTGATAGAGCGGCGTAAAATAGGGCTCGGGGTAGGGCTGTTTGAAGCGCAGGGCGGGCAAGATTTCGACATTCTCATGCCACTTGAAGCGCGTCATGGCGTCACGCCGCCGCGTGCACAAGATGGTCACTTGGTGGCCCAGCTCGCCCAAGTGCAGCGCGACTTTTTTTAGCTGCTTCTGCGCGCCGCCCAGGGCCAGCTCCGGGAATAGCGGCGTCATGGAAAAGACGGCGATCTTCTTGGTCATGCGGGTCTCTCAGACTCTGCGCCGACTGACGAATGATAGTCGCGTCAATTCAGTTTAGCACTTCGCGCCAGGGCTACAAAACGCGCACGGACGGCAAGCTGGGAAGACGCCTCAAATAGATCTTACCACCGAGGACACCGAGTAAGATGAGTACACCGAGAAGAGTTGACTAGGCAGCTCGACGGTCTTCGCCCGGCCGATTGCATATCCCAAAATAGATAACCACAACTCTGTGCCCTCGGTTTAACTCGTTTAACTCGGTGGTAAAGAGTCAGCCGGCTACATCGTCTTGCCATGCGCGGTCAACTTATGGCTACTGCTCGGGTATGGTGTGGGGAGCGCGCCGCGCCATCAACCGCTGATGACCGTGCCGACCGAGGCGTCGCCCGAAAGCGCCTTGAGCAAGTCGCGCGGATTCCAGAAGTTAAGCACGACGATGGGCATGGCGTTCTCCTGGCAGAGCGTGAAGGCGGTGGTGTCCATCACGCGCAACTGTTGTTCGAGCACTTGCTGATAGTCGAGCCGGCTGTAGCGCTGCGCGTCGGGGTCCCGCAGCGGGTCGGCCGAATAGACGCCGTCCACCTTGGTCGCTTTGACGATTACGTCGGCGTGAATCTCGCTGGCGCGCAGGGCGGCGGCCGAATCGGTAGTGAAATAGGGGCTGCCGATGCCACCGGTCAAGATGACCACGCGCCCCTTCTCCAGGTGGCGGATGGCGCGCAGGCGAATATAAGGCTCGGCAATCGAATTCATCTCGACCGCCGTCTGGACGCGGGTGACGATGCCCAGTCGCTCGATGGCGTCTTGCAGCAGCAGGCCGTTCATCACCGTGGCGATCATGCCCATGTGGTCGGCGGTGCTGCGGTCCATGCCCAGCTTGGCCGCCGGCTCGCCCCGCCACAAGTTGCCCGCGCCTATGACGATGGCGACCTGCATGCCCAGGTCGTAGACTTCGCGCACGCGCTGCGCGATATAGGCGGCCTTCTCCGGGTCAATGCCGGCGCCGCTGTCGCCCGCCAGCGCCTCGCCACTCAGCTTCAAGAGCACACGGTTATAGGGCAGCTCGCCAGTCAGGCTCATGGTCGCTCCTTTTCCCAAAGTTGTCGTCGATATGTCGCGTATCATGTCGCTTAACCCGATGGTAAAAGCCAGAAATCGTCTGTCAAGCCCAGCGCGCGGAATATGCTCTGGGCGCGCTGGGCAGTCAGGCCGCGGAAGGCCGGCGCCATCCGATCAGAATACCAGCGCCGCGCCAGGGGCCAAACCTGCGTCAATGGTAGCACTGCGCCTGTTTCGCGCCCCTGGATTCGCCGCCATTCGGCGATTTCCGCTTCCGACCGGAAGAGCAGAATCCCCGCTCAGGTTTCTACAATATCGTCGTACCAGTGGCGAAAAGGGTGGGCGAAATGCACAAGGCAGTCGCTGCCGCCGCGCAGGCGCCCGGCCTCGACCGAATAGCGCAAGCGGTCGCCGGTCAGCGGGTGGCGCGCTTCTACCGTGGCGTCACAGCCCAGCATGGCCGGGATGCCCAGCGAGTCCCAGGCGCAATTGGCGTAGAGCGCGACGCCGCCGACCAGCACGCGGTAATCAGTCGGCGCGGCGGACAACGGATGCGCCATGAGCACGGCGTCTCCGACCGGCTGCAAAACCAGCGCGTGAGCGTCGTGCAGCCGCCGCAGCGCTCGCCGCGCGTCGCCCGTCGACATGCCAAAGCGTTCGCCGATTGCGCGCGCGTCGGGCGGGTGCCCGCTGGTAACCAGCGCCTCATAAATGTACTGGCGGATGCGCCAGTCGTTATCGGTGGGAGTCATCGCCTCGCCCAATAAAAAGGGATCGGTCAGCGACCAATCCCTCGGATTCTCGTTCACGGCTTGACGCAACGCAGCGCCAACGCGGCTAATTTTCGCCGCCGACTTTGAAGCGCTGGAAACGGCCGATGTGAATGGTCTCGCCCACCTCGGCCACCGTCTCTTGCAGATATTGCGTGATGGTCTTGTCATCGTCCTTGATGAAGGCTTGCTCCATCAAGACTATGTCTTCGTACCACTTGTTGAGGCGCCCGGCCACGATCTTCTCGGCACGTCTTCGCGCTTGACGTATTGCGGGTTCATATTGGCGATGTGCATGGCGATGTCTTTGGCGAAGGACTTGAATTGATCGGTCGCCGCTACGAAGTCGGTCTCGCAGTTGACCTCGACGATGACCGCCAGGCGCTGGTCGAAGTGAACATAGTTGCCGATGATGCCTTCGTTGGCGCTGCGGCCCTTGCCTTGCAGCTTGATGCCGTCTTTCAGCGCCTTCTCGCGCAGGAATTCGGCGGCAGCGTCCAAATCGCCATCGTGCTGCTCCAGCGCCTTCTTGCAGTCCAGGGGGCCGGCGCCGGTTCTGTCGCGCAGCGCCTTTACTTCTTTTGCAGTAACTGCCATTTCTGGTTTTGTCTCCGTCCTGTTCAGCTGGTCCTTATTCGGCCGCTTCGGCTTTCTCTGTGGATTCGCTCGCTGCGGTCTCGTCGCCGTCGTTCGCCGCAGATTCTTCGTCGGCGAAGAGCTTGGCATCGCGCAGTTTCGCCAGGGTTGATTCGCCCAGCAAATCTTCGTCGGCCATTTCTTCGTCGTAGGCGTCGGGGAAGAATTGTTCTTCCTCTTCATCCTCGCCGGCGGACTGCCGCAAATTGTGCCCCTCCAGCACGGCATCGGCCAGCGCGCCGATCAGCAGGCGGATGGAGCGCATGGCGTCGTCATTGGCGGGCAGGATGTGGTCAACCATGTCCGGGTTGGCATTGGTGTCGACCAGCGCCAGGACCGGAATATTCAAGATATTGGCTTCTTTGACGGCGGTATACTCACGCTCGGCATCGACAACGACGAGCAGATCGGGCGTGCGCTTCATCTCGCGGATGCCGCCCAGGCGCAGCTGCAGCTTGGCGATCTTGCGCTCCAGAACCAGGCCTTCTTTTTTGGTCAGGCGGTCAAACTCACCGGCGTCGCGGCGCTGCTCCAGCTGTTTCAGGGTATCGATGCGGCTGCGAATGGTCTTCCAGTTGGTCAGCGTCCCGCCCAGCCAGCGATAGTTGACGTAAGGCATGCCGCAGCGGACGGCTTCGCGCTGGACGATCTCCTGCGCCTGCCGCTTGGTGCCGACAAATAGCGCCGAGCCGCCGCCGGAGACGATATTGGCGATCATGTCGTGGAAGCTGTGCAGGTTCTTCAGCGTAATCTGCAAGTCAATGATGTGAATCCCGTTGCGCTGCGTGAAGATGAACTCGTCCATCTTGGGGTTCCACTTGTTGGTGCGGTGCCCGAAATGCACGCCCGTCTCGAGCAAAGTCCGCATTCTTACTGCTGTTGGCATTGCCATACTCCTTGGATATTTGGTGTTTTAAGCTCGCACATCGTTCAGCCTCCGGTGACAATCCGCGCTGGCGGACAACACCCACCGCGAGTCCCGATGTGTGGGATTTGGCAAGCGACGCTATCGCGCCCGCTGCCGCGGCGGATTCTAGCATAGGCGCTGGGCCTGGACAATGATTGGTTTGGCGGACCGGGGCATTCGCGCCGTCGCTGATGCTCGCTGCGGCGAGAGATTACAAACAAGAATTAACCACAGAGACCACAGAGGAAAAGCCAAAGAAGAAAGGACTGCGTCCTGTCAATCTGCCCAAAACATTATTCAGCGGCAGGCAAAAGATGATGCGCCGCTAGGCAAATGTCGAAGGCTCAATTCAGCATTCCACTCGGTGTTCTCGGTGTCCTCGGTGGTTAAAATTAATTAAGCAAGATTGCTCGTTATACCGGGCGCCGAGCCAAGGATGTCCTCGAGCGCGCTGATAAAAGCCTGGTTGGCCTCTCGCATGCCGAGGCTGACGCGCATGGCGCAGGGCAGGCCGTTGCGCGTTTGCCCGCGCAGCAGCAAGCCGCGCTGCCCCAATTGCGCTTGCAGATCCTCCGCCGGCATGCGCGTTTCGAAGAGGATGAAATTGGCCGCCGGCTTCCAGTAATGAATATCGAGCCGGTCAAATTGGCCGCAGACCCAGCGCGCTTCCGCCCGCATGTAGTCGACCACGTGGCGGACATGCGCCTGATCGCGACAAGCGGCGACGCCGGCCGCCAGCGCCAGCTTGTTTTGGTGGAAGCCGCGGTGCAGACCGGCGATGGCGTTGGCGATGTAGGGCCGCGCGATGCCATAACCCAGGCGCAGGCCCGCCAGCCCATAAACCTTGGAGAAGCTGTGAACGATGACGATGTTGCGCCCTTCCAGCACGTAGCGCAGCGAATCGGGATAGTCGGCGTCATCGACGAAGTGGTGGTAGACCTCATCGGCGACGACCAGCACATGCTCGGGCAAGCCATTCATCAGCGCGTCGACGGCCTCCGCGCTGATCACCGTGCCGGTGGGATTATTGGGATTGCAGAGCAAGACCAGCTTGGTGCGTTCCGTGACGGCGTCCAGCACCGCCTCCGGGCGATAGCGGAAGCTGCGCGGCTCCAGCGGCGCATCAATGACTTTGGCGCCCAGCGGCTCGGTAACTTTGCGGTAGGCGCCGGTGAATGTCGGCGATGACAAGACGACTTCGTCGCCGGGGGCGAGGGTGGCGCGGGCGATCAACTCCAGCGTCTCGAAGCCGCTGCAGCCGGTGAAAATATGTTCCGGCGTCAGGCCGCGCCCCAGCACGTCCACGATGGCCCGCCGCAGCTCAATGTCGGAGTAGCTGGGGTAAACGGCCAGGGTCGGCGCAATTGCGCGGATGGCGTCCACGGCGCGCGGCGAGGGCCCCAGCGGGTTTTCATTGTTCTGCAGGCGATGTACGCGCTGCGACTGCGCGGCTTGCAAGCGGTCTTCTTCCGATACGCTGCCGTCTTGCCGGAGGAAGGGGCTGAGATTGGGGTTGAAACGCAATTGGCTCATGGCGTCAGGGAATATCCGTCTATTGCTTGGCTGGAATGCCGGGCATGATAAAGGAATTTAGAGGCGGCGATAAGCGGAGATTCGCTAACGTTGATTGCGCAATTCCATGGACGCGCCGCCTTTATGCTCGAATCCGAATTTGCCGTAGAAGCCGGCCAATTCCGAGCCGCAATCCAGCATCACAATTTCGATATGCTGGGTGCGCTTGAGGATACGATCGAGCATTTCCGAGGCGATGCCTTTTTCGCGGTAGGCGCTGTCGACCACCACGTCATCAATCAGCGCGCGGTAGCGGTCGTCGGTGATTACACGCGCGAAGCCGATAAGCCGGTCTTCGTCCCAGACGCCCAGCGTAATCTGGCTGTGATCCAGCATCTGCTGAATATCCAGCGGGCCGCGTTTGTTCGCCCAGCTCGTTTGCAGCAGCAAGCCGCGCAGTTCTTCGGGATTGATGGGTTCGGTGAAGGAGTAGATATAGCGTGTCGGCATTGGCTGCGCCCTCCGCTGACTTGACGATTGCGAGCCGGCTGACAAGCGCGCCGGCCCCGCGCCCATCATACCGCAAAGCAGAGACAGCCGGTCAGGTTTCGTTCGGATTGCCCGGAAGCGTCGACGTCCACAACGCGGCGCGCGGCCAACAGCCTGCGGGTTTTCCCGATGCCTGCGCCGGTGCTAGAATGAACCTGTCCACCCGAGGGCCGCGAGGAGCACGCTTTTGGCCAAGTCGCGCTGGGATTCCTTCATCCAGTTCTTGTGCGAGATCTACCAGACGCCCGACGCCAACGGTCGCCAGGCGCTGGTGGACGAATTGCTGACGACGCACGACGAATGGCCCTGGGTCGAGCGCGACAAAGCCACATTTGCCTACGACAGCTGGACGGCGCAAAGTGTGGCGCTGAATCTGGACATCATCAATCGCGACCCGCCCTTCGAGAATATGGTGCGGCTCGAAAATACATCGCTCTGGTACTTTCAGCGCTATTTCGAGCGCGACGCCCTGGTCGATTATATGTTCGCGATTGACGACCCCGGTACGCCCCTGGCGCAAGAGATCGACTTGATGGACCGCGTCGGCCGCTTCTGGCAGGCGGATTCGCTCAACGCCCTGTCCGTCAGCGCCAGCCAGGTCGACAGCTCGGTCTTGCAGATGCCGCGGGCGCGGCCCTTTCCCAACTGGGCGGCCATGGCGGCTGTGCCGCGCGGCCGCGTCTATCGCCACCGCTTCAGCTCAACGCAGTTGGGCTTCAGCAACCGCAACCTCTGGGTGTATACGCCGCCCGGTTATGACGCCGGCGACGGCGTGAATTACCGGCTGCTGGTATTGATGGACGGCCAGTGGGCGGTCAATGTGCTGGAAGCGCCCTATATCGCCGACGCGCTCATCAAACACGGGCGCATGCAGCCCATCATCATCGCCATGCTGGCGGGCGGCTCGCAATCGCAGCGCGTGGCCGAATACATC
This sequence comes from uncultured Anaerolineaceae bacterium, assembly GCA_964632725.1. Lineage (GTDB taxonomy): Bacteria > Chloroflexota > Anaerolineae > Aggregatilineales > Phototrophicaceae > UBA6055. The sequence goes on along the minus strand of CAZWCV010000113.1, from coordinate 4,672 downwards.
GGCAATGACAAACACTACGCCATGATCGCGGCGGAATTGCTGCCCTTCTTGCAAGCCGAGCATCGCATTGACCCGCTCGATCTGGGGCTGGGCGGCGTCGGCGAAGGCGCGGTGGCGGCCCTGCACGCGGCGCTGAAGAACCCGGCTATCTTCGGCCATCTCATCCTGATCTCGCCGCCATTGGGGCGGGCGCCGGCGGTTCAGCTGCTGAAAAGTTACGCGCAGCGCTTCCGCGACTCGCCGATTCTGCCGGGCCGGATATTTCACTCGGTCGGGCGCTACGAACAAGACCTGCGCTTCTATCAGCCGGCGCTGGCGCTGCGCGGCATTCTCGAACGGCGCATGAGCCACGATCCGGCGCTGCACTACCGATTCGTCGAGCTGGGCAGCGGGCACAGCCTGGCCGCTTTCAAGAGTGTGCTGCCCGAGGCGCTGGCGCACGTCTTCCCGCCCGGCTGAGGCGCGGCTGAGCGATTATGGGCATTCTCTTCATCGTCCCGACGCCCATCGGCAACCTTGAGGACATCACCCTGCGCGCCTTGCGGGTCTTGCGCGAGGCGGCGCTAATCGCGGCTGAGGACACCCGCGTCTCGCGCGTGCTGACGCGCCATTTCGACATTGACACGCCCATGACGAGCTATCACGAGCATAACAAGCTGGGCAAACTGGACGAGATTTTCTCCGCGCTCCAAACGGGCGATGTGGCGCTGATCTCTGACGCCGGCACGCCCGGCATCTCTGATCCCGGCTTCGAGCTAATCGCGGCGGCGCTGGCGGGCGGCTTTGACGTCGCGCCGCTGCCTGGCGCCTGCGCCATCACGACGGCCCTGGTCGGCTCGGGCCTGGCCACCGACAGCTTCCGCTATGTGGGCTTCCTGCCGCGAAAGCCCGCAGCCCTGCGCGAACGGCTGGAAGCGCTGAAAGACACCCGCGAGACCATCGTCGCTTACGAGAGTCCCTACCGGCTGGCCAATACGCTGGCGCAAGTCGCGGCTGTCATGGGGGCGGAGCGGCCGGTCTGCGTGGCGCGCGAGCTGAGCAAGAGGTTCGAGCAATTCTATCGCGGCGGCGCTGCCGAGTTGCGCGAGCATTTCGCGCGTAATAATCCGCGCGGCGAAGTCACGCTCTTGATTGCCGGCGCGGATCCTGACGACGCCATCTGGTCGGCGGCGCAAGTGCGCTCCGCGTTGGAGCAGCGGCTGGAAGCGGGTGAGCCGCTGTCGCGGGCGGCGCGCGAAATCGCCAAATCTGCCGGCTGGACCAAGAAGCGGGTCTATCAGCTGGGCGTCAAACGCGACTGAGGCGCCTCAATCGCGCTCGCTTTGCAGGCGCGTGATATCGACCTCAATGCCGTGCTCGCCCAGCCTGGATTGCAGCGTCTCCCACTGGCCCGCGCGCACAACGCAGGTCATCGGCCCCAGGCGCGCGCCCAGATAACGCCGCAGCGCGGGAATGGCGAAGATCTTGTCCAGCGTGCCTTCCGCCGTTGTCCGCAGCACGGTCAGCGCCTCGAAGGTCACTGTGGTTTTGGCGCCGTCCCGCCAATTGCGCAGCAGCTTGTCGATGGGCAGCGGCATCGGCTTGCCCTCCAGATGCCGCTTGATGAAGGCCCCGATATGCTGTGCCGTAATGCCTTGCGCGGCGGCGCGCTGGATGCCGGGCGCGTCCAGCGTGTAGACGTAGGGGTCGGCGGCGGCTGCACAGCGCGCGAAACGCGCCAGCTGGAAGCGCTCGAAGCGGTTGACGCGCCGCGACGCCAGCAGTTGGCCATCCTGGCGCGCTTCAATTCGCGTCGTCCTTTCCTGGACTTGCGGCCACTCGCTGAGCCCGAGGAAGGCGCGCCCGTAAGCGGTCAGCCGCAGCACATCTTCGCCGATATCCACCAGGCCCAGCCAGTGCATCGGGCCCACGATGTAAAACTCGACCAGCGAGCCTTCGACCGCGTCCCAGCTTTCGAAGCCGCTGAGGTATTCGCCGGCGTCGTTGCGGATATACCACTGGTCGTAGTCGCCGTCGAGGCGCTGGAAATCCGGCTCAAACTCTTTGATGATCTCAATCAAGTCGTTGATGGACACCCAGCCCTGCTCGGGCAGCAAGTCGCCTAGCAGCTCCATGACCGCTTTGCGCGCCGCGGCGGCGTCGTATGACCAGCCCGAGTCCTCGGGGTAGAGCCCGGGAATATGCCACATATCGCGATAGCTCTGGCTTTCCAGCCAGGCGCGGGCCAGCGCGCGAATCTGCTCGGCGCGGGTAGCCTCCAGCCAGGCGCGCGCTTGATCGCGGCTGGGCTGCGCTTTGTCCTCTTGCCGGGCGATCAATTCCGCGCTCAGACCGACGCCCAGCATGAAAGCCAGCCGTATGTCGCTGGGGCGCAGCAGCTGCGGCTTGACGGCTTCGACGGTCGCGGCCGCGAAGCGCTCGCCCTTGCTTTCCAGCGGCCGCGCCTCGGCTTGCAGCAGCGCCAGCAGCGTGGTCATATCGTCGACGATGGAGGTGTCGGCCGCTATGACTTCGTCGACATCATCGACCAGGCCGATTCTGGGCAGATCGTCTTCAGCCGGCGGGGACTGCGCCGCCAATTCGCCGAAACTGGTCTTGTGCAGCGGCAGCGCCTCAATCAGGTCAGTCGGCACGTAGACGAAGCCGATCAGACGTTCGTCGACTTTGTCGAAACCCTGGCCGATGAACCCGCGATAATAGAGTGTTTCGGCCAGGCGTTGGCCCTGTAGATGCGGCTGCTCGCGCTTGATTTGCGCCCGGCCCAGCTTGCGAATCTCGCCGTAGAAGCGCTCGAACTGGCCCACCTTCATGCGGCCCTGCGCGCTGCTGACCAGCAATTGCAGCGCCGTCCGCGCCGGCTCGTCCAGCTTGTCCCAGGCTGCCTCGGCTTGCTGCGGGTCAAGCATGGCGCGCTGCAACTGGCGGATGAGCTCGTCATTGCTCAGGCTCTTGCTATCAACGCTCCAGACTTCCGCCAGCGCCGGCAGCATGCCCGGGTCGCAATCGTGCAAGGTCGCCAGCAGTTTCTTCATGGCTTGCTTTTCCCCGCGCCGACCAGCGCTGCGTAGATATCAAAGTGGTAGGCGATAGCAGTGTAATCGTGGGCGCTGTAGATGATCCGCGTTGGCGCCTGGCAGTTGGGACAGTGGAAGTCAATGCAACCCTGTTCGTCAGCGATAAGCTCCGGCGTCAGATCGTCGAATATGCGGCGTAGTTTGCGCTGGAAGGGCGAGCGGCCGTTGGCCTGGTAAAAGCTGCGCCAGCGAAAACGGATGCGATGGGCGCAGCGGGGGCAGCGGTAGATGCAGCTGCCGGCCACGCGATTGCGGTAGTCCTCGCCATCGAGCAGGCCGCGGAAGACCGCGCGCGCGTCAAAATGGTCTATCTGACCGCTTCCCGCCATCTTCCCCTCGCCTTGATACAGCTTCATTTTAGCACAGCGGCGGGAATGCTCGGCTAGTCGAGGGTGAGCGTTCCTGAGCCCATCATGACGCAGTTGCCGCCAATCGCCACGCTGGTTATATCGTCTCCTGAACGCTCGACGCGCATGTGAATAATACTGGGCCGGCCCATCTCGAAGCCTTGTTCGCTGATCATGTCGGAGGAATCAGCCAGGCCGTATCGCAGCAGATAGGCAGCCAAAGGCCCGCTGGCCGAGCCGGTGGCCGGGTCTTCCGCCACTCCCAGCGCCGGCGCGAACATGCGGCTGTGCGCGCTTGATGCTGGCTCGATAGTTTCGGTTGTCGTAACAAATACGTTTTGGGCTGGGCTGCCGGCCAGCAGCGCGTTCCAGCGGTCGTGCCGCAACTGGATTCTGGCCATCGCCGCCAGCCCGGCGACCGGAACGTACAAGAAGGGCAGGCCGCTGCTCAGGACTTGAACGGGCGCATCGCCGCGCAGGTCGCTTTCCTGCAGCGAGAGCATCTCGGCGATGGCGCGCCGGTCGTGATAGACTTCGCCGAATTGCGGAATGGGCTGCCGCATCCAGACCTTGTCAGGTATGCCTTGCTTGTCGGCGTCAATGGTCACGCTGATCGGTCCCACGCCCAATTCAAAGACGAGCGTCGTTTGCGCTTTCAGCGTCCTGACGCGTCCCAGACTCGCCAGCGCGTAAGCCGCGCCAACGGTCGGGCGCCCCGCCATCGGCAGCTCCGCCAGCGGCGTGAAAATTCGCAAGCGACTGTCGTTGGCGGGGTCGGCCGGCGGCAAGACAAAGGTAGACTCCGACAGATTCAGTTCCTGCGCGATCCGCTGCATCAGGGTCGGCGACAGGTCCGGTGGCGGCTGCGGAAAAACCGCCAGCGGATTGCCGCCAAATTGCCGGTCGGTGAATACGTCAAGCAGGTGATAATCCAGGCGCATGGCAGCGCTCCGTCTGCGGTCTTTGCTTTGGTTTTATATCACAGCCAGGCCGGGGGTAAACAGGTTGCGAATTGCTGCTGAGGCCGCGCGACAGCCGCCGGTTGCCGGCGAACACAAGGCAAGCGCATGGGATAATCCTCACCACAGAGGCACAAAGGTCACAGAGATGTGGATTGAAATGACGCTTCGCTTTTGCAGCATTCGCGGAATCCGGCGTTGTCTTATCACTGATTTGCAATCGTGGGCTTTTCCTCTGTGTTCTCAGTAAGTGCAGGTAAGTCGTGCAACAAGTCTCACTTCAAGCCCCCAT
>CAZWCV010000112.1:0-12835 GCA_964632725.1 uncultured Anaerolineaceae bacterium | reverse complement strand
CCAGCCTGCGCGAAGATTTCACGCCCGCCAAGATGGACGGCGTGCCCACCGACGATGACCTCAACTACACCCTGCTGGGTATGATGATCATGGAAGAGTACGGTATCGATTTCACCACCGAGCAGCTGGGCGAGGCCTGGGTCAAATACCTGCCCTTCGCCTTCACCGCAGAGGGCATCGCGCTGGACAACCTGCGCAAAGGCGTGCCGGCGCTGCAAGCGGCCGAGGTCGACAACCCCTTCCTCAATTGGATCGGCGCCGATATCCGCAGCGACCCCTGGGCTTACGCCGCGCCCGGCTGGCCCGAAAAAGCGGCCGAGATCGCCTGGCGCGACGCCACCGTCAGCCACCGCCGCAACGGCATCTACGCCGCTATGTTCTTCTCAGCGGCTATCTCCGCCGCCTTCGCTGTTGACAACCCGGTCGATGCGCTGCGCATCGGACTGGAGGAGATTCCGGCGGACTGCCTGCTGGCGCAAGAGGTGCGCTGGGCGCTGGACACGGCGCCGGACGTGGCGAACTATCGCGACGCCGCCGCGCTGATCGAAGAGCGCTACCCCGACATGGGCGGCGCGCACGCCATCAACAATACGGTGCTGACCGTCTGGGGTTTGACTGTTGGCGGCGACGATCTGACCAAAGTCATCGGCGAAACGGTGGCCATGGGCAAGGACAACGACTGCACCGCCGCCACTGCCGGCAGCATCTGGGGCGCGGTCTACGGCAAGAGCGCCATTCCCAAGCACTGGATCAAGAACTTTAACAATACCGTGCATACCTTCTTGTATCACCAGTCGCCCTTCGCCATCGACGACACCGTCGACCGCTTCATCGCCCTGGCGCAGAAAATGCACGCCGGCTGATTCGGCAGGCTGCCCTGATACCTGACGCCCGCCAAAACCCGAAAACCGTAGGGGCGACCTATCAGGTCGCCCGCTATAGCGCAGAATCCTGTAGGGGCGAGCCTTGGCTCGCGCACTTATACTGAAAACTCAGAGCAACCCACGATGACCTCATCGCTCCTGCTGCTTGACCCGCGCAATATCGTCAGCGCGCAAAATGCCGAGCTGGCGCCGGGACGCGTCGAGAAGCGCCGCGCCAATCCACTCTTCCGCGAAGACTACTTCGCTGACCCGCCCAAACCCTGGGAAGCGCGCCTGGACAATGTCTATCCCAGCGTCATCTACGATGATGAAGACGGCCTGTTCAAGTGCTGGTACAAGTCTTTTCTCATCGACCCGTCGTCGAATAACACGCCGCTGTCGGAGCGCCCGCATGTCCCTTACCCGGGCGGCGGACGCGAAGAAGGCCTCTTGTACGCCGAATCAACCGACGGCATCCACTGGCGCAAGCCCGAACTCGGCTTGATCGAATTCTCCGGCTCGCGTCGTAACAATATCGTTATGAGCCGGGCCGAGCATGGCATTCACGCCGGCGGCGTACTCAAAGATTCGCGCGACCCCGACCCCGCCCGCCGCTACAAGTTTTTGCACTTGAACGCGCGCGCCAGGCGCATGGCCAGCTGCTTTTCGGCTGACGGGCTGAGCTGGTCGCAGCCGCAGTTGTGGCCCGGCAGCGACGCCGTCGGCGACACACATAATAACGCCATCCGCCTGCCCGATTCCGGGCGCTACGTCTGCATCACGCGCGGCTGGTCCGACGGCGCTTATCGCGGCTTGCGCACAGTCCTGCGCAGCGAGAGCGACGACTTCCTCAGCTGGTCGCCACCGGTCGAGATCCTGCGCGGCGGGGGCGCTCACGACCAGATCTACTCCATGCCCATCGCGGCCTATTGCGACCTATATATCGGCTTGCCCGCTGTATTCCACAAAGGCGACCCATCCGCCGCCGATTGGGACAGGGTCGATACCGAATTGGCCATCAGCGCTGACACGGTCGCCTGGCGGCGAATTTGCCCGGGCCAGCCGCTGATCCCGCGCGGCGCCGGCAGTTACCCCGACGGCGAATACGACTGCGGCTGCGTCTACGCCGCGGCCCCCATCGTTCACGGCGACAAAATCCTGCTCTACTACGGCGGCAGCAACGGCCTCCACAACAATTGGCGCGAAGGCTCTTTTAACCTGGCGTCCCTGCCGCGCGATCGCTTCGCCGGCTACCGTCCGCTTGACAAGCGGGGCCGGGCGCTGCTGACCACGACGACGCTGCGTTTAACTGACGCCGAAATCACGCTCAACGCCGAAATCGAGACCGGCGGTTTGATACGCGCTGCTGTGATGGATGACGAGGGCGCAGCGCTGCCCGGCTTCGACGTGGGTGATTGTCTGCCAGTTAGAGCCGGGCAGGGCGGGCTGCGTCTGCCACTGGGCTGGCGCGAGCGAGCAACAGCCGAGCTTAAGGGACAGCCGATTAGTTTACTGCTCGAATTTGAGGCGGCTAAAACCTACGCCATCGGCGGGGTCTCCCGCTTCGGCGACTGAGCCGCGTCAAAGCAGGTGATCGCTGATGACCTGCTCCAGCGGCTCAAGCGCGTGCGGCAGGCTGCGCCGCCCCAGGCCCAGCCGGAAGTAATTGCCCTCGAAGAGCATGACCGAGGCCGGCAAGACTGTCACGCCTTGTTCCGCCACCGCCGCCACAGCGAAATCATCGACGGAAGTCTCCGCCTGAATTTCGACCAGGGTGACCGTGCCCGCCTGCGGATAGCTGACCCGGAACAGGCCGCCGAAGCGCCCGAAGAAAGCCCGGCAATGTTCGATATTCGCCCGCACGATCTCGACCGTGCGCGCCGTCAGCGCTTGCCAGTTCTCCAGGCCGATCAGCGCCAGGATTTCGCTGGGCGCGCTGGCGCAAATGGTGGTGTAGCTCTTCAACTCCTGCAGCTCATGCGAGAGCGCCGCGTCGGGCGTGATCAGCCAGCCGACGCGCAAGCCGGGCAAGCCGAAACACTTCGACAAGCCGCCCAAGACCACCGAGCGCTCGTACAGCTCACAAGCCGAGGGCAGGCGCAGCGCCGCATCGTGCTCGCTGAAACGGTAGATTTCGTCCGAGAACAGAATCAGATTATGCCGCCGCGCCAACTCGACGACGCGCTCGAAATCGGCGCGGTCGGGCAGGCAGCCGCTGGGGTTGTGTGGAAAGTTGACGATCAGCATCCTGGTATCTGGGCGGATCAGCCCGTCGAGTTCGTCGGGGTCGAAATGCCAGCCGCTCTCGGTCTGCCGCTGCCGCCAGAAAGACAGCTCGCAGCCATTCGCCCACGCGATCTCCCACAGCGACTGGAAGCTGGGCGCCATCGCCACGACATGATCACCCGCTTGCAGCAGCGCGTTCATCGTCAGGAAGATGCCCTCCTCCGGCACCACCTCGATGACATCGTCGGCGCCGACGCCATCGTGCAGCCCGGCGATAGCGGCGCGCAGCTCGGGATGCCCTTGATTCTCGGTGTAGCCCAGCCACAGCTGCTCGAATTGCTGGCGGCGCTGCGGGCCCGCGTAGCTAAGCAGCTCGGGCAGCGTCAGCGGCTCGCAATCGGAGGAGCTGATGCCGTATGGCGCGCTGAATTCGTGCTGCCGGAAGAAGTGTTCGATTTCGAAGGGAGCGTATTTCATGCGATTTCACCACAGAGGCGCAGAAACAATTCTGGAGCGGCAACAGGATGCCGCCTGAAAAAATACTACCACTTCAACCGATTGTGTGTAGGGGCGACCAACCTGGTCGCCCGCCAATGGTGGTGGTTTCGCCTGCGGGCGCCTTGATAAGCCGCCCCTGCCGATTTCGACTTGAGCGCCTATCGGCGATAGCCAAGTCGATGACGACGCCATTGTGGTCGCTTAACCGCTGGCCATCCGGCGTGTCCTTGCTGATGAAACGCAGGCATTCCACCCGCAAATCAGTAGACATTGCGACATGGTCGATATAGTGCTGGCGGATGCCGGAGGTAGGAATCAGCCAGCCCGCGAACGTCGCTTGCCGCTTCCGGTCGACCTCGCTGCCCCGCCGCGGATAACCAAAAGGCGGGATCTGCAAGTTGAAATCGCCCAGCAGTATCGTGCGCTCGCGCTTGCTCAGCGCCGGCAACACATCCTCGCGCAAGGCGTCCAAATAACGGCAGGCGCCCTCCCATACGGCCATTCGCTGCGCGCCCCATTTCTCGCCGACGCGGTAGGCGTGGTAGGGAATGCACATACCCGCGATTGTCCAGACCTGCTCGTCAACTGCCGTTTCCGCTAGGACGAAACGCCCCTCCGGCATGCGCGGCGAACCCAGGGTATCGACCGCGCGCCAGCCAGTCCGGCTCCATAGCGCTGCTTTGCGCCCGCCGCGATTTTCGATATTTCCCGCGCCCGACCGCTCGCTCGTGATCGTCTGCCCGTCGCCGGGCATTGTTTCCGGCCGCGCTTCGGTCAGGCAGATGATATCGGGCTGATGACTTTCGATCAACGCATACGCCGCCTCGAAGCGACCGCCGCGGCTGCGCGGGCTCAGCCACTGCGTATTCCAGTTCAGAATCCGCAACTGCCGCCTCCTACAAGTCTTCCCGCAGCATTGCCGCCATGATCGCCGCCCGCTCCGGCATGGGTGCATTGAGTTGAATATGTCTCGCTTTAGCGCGGCATCCTGAAATATCGTGAGGCGCGTTTGGCGATGCTGTCGACCGGGTTGCGGCGGGCGATATCCGACAAGAGTTCGTATTCCTGGCGAGCGATTGCGGGCAACGAATAGGTCTCCAGCGCGAACCGGCGCGCATTGGCGCCCATTTTCTCAAGCAACCTGGGCTGCGATAGTGCCGTCTCGATGGCATGAGCGATGCTGTCGACATCCGTCTCGCAGAGATAACCCGTTTCTTCGTGGCGCAAGGTGCTGGCGATCCCGCCCACCTTGCTGCCGATGACAGGCACGCCGCAAGCCAGCGCTTCCAGCATGACGCGCCCATGTCCCTCGCTATGCGAACACAAGATTAGCGCCCGGGCCTGGTTGATATAGGCGGGCAGGTCATCATTTTCCTTTTTGCCCAGCCAATGGATTCGTCCGTCAAGATCGCCAAAGCGCGCTAAAAGGCGTTCCTTAACCTCGGGTTCTTCAGGGTTGCCCTCCGCGTCCACGCTGGAATCGCCAATTATGGCAATTGTCGCGTCCGTCCGCTCCACCGCTTCCAGCGTCGCCTCAAGATTCTTGATCCGGTAGAGCCAGCCGACATACACCAGATCGTAGCGCTTTTCGACCTCCATTGGCTGGAAAAGGTCACAGTCGACGGGTAAAGAAATTACGGTGATCTTATCCGCCGCTGTTGGCGCTCGCTTGATAATTGCCTCGGCCAGGTCCGATGTGGACGGAATGCAGTGTGTAACGTTCTCAAAGACAAATCGCTCATAATCATAAGCTGCCTGCAATTGCTCCGGTTGGATTTCCGGCCTCGTCTCAATGCTGGTCGACCACAGGAAACCCATCCGACAAACGATTGGCGTACCCCACGCCCAATGTGAACGCAGGGCCGCCCGGATCCCATGAATTTCGCGACTCCGAATGACGTCGCTGCGGAGCAGGGGCAGCGCGTGCAACTGGTGGACGCGGCGCCAATATATGCGGTCTGGCAAAGCAAAGCTGTTGCACAGTACGCTGATTTCGGGCGAAGATGGCGCGTATTCCAATTCGCCGCGTCCGGCATAGCTAAGCAGATTTATGCGCATGCCCAAGTCGCAGAGCGCTTGAAAATAGCTGTAGTACCAGACCAACTGTCCCTTCGCGCTGAATTGCTTTAGGCTGGTACCCGGCTCGATAAAGATCGTAACCGTCAGCAGTCTGTCCCCGTTTGCCTTTGTCAATGCCAGATGACCTCCTGCTAGTCTTTAGGCGCTGGCGCCATTGTCAAGGCCGCTGTGTCTGGCGGATAGTCAGAAGGTTCCGCCCTGCTACAGGCGCTCTCGCAGCATCGCCGCCATGATCGCCGCCCGCTCCGGCATTGACGAAATCTCGCCGTATTCCGTGACCGCGTGCCCGCCTTCGCCGACGATGCCCATGCCATCCAGCGTCGGCACGCCCAGCGCCGCGGTCTTGTTGCCGTCCGAGCCTCCGCCGGTGCGGCCTTCTTCGATGGCGATGCCCATATCGGCCGCCAGACTCTGCGCCCGCTTGAAGAGCGCCGCGATCTCCGGTGTGCGCTCAAAGGGCGGGACGCCCACGCCGCCCTCCACCACGATCTCCGCTTCGGGATTGACCGCTTTCAGGCTCATCAGCTGTTCGTGGATCGCCCCCTGATTGACCTTGGTCCAGGCGCGAACGTTGATTTCCACTTGCGCCTCCGCCGGCACGACATTGGCGCGCGTGCCGCCGCTGATGACGCCCACATTGGCGGTCGTGCCGATCGCGTAATCGGTCATGGCTTCCACCGCCAGCACCTGATGCGCGATCTCTTCAATCGCGTTGACGCCGCTCTCGTGGTCAGCGCCCGAATGCGCCGCGCGCCCCTTGGCTTTGATCGTATAATGGCTGACGCCCTTGCGCTGAGTCTTGTAAGCCCCATCCTGCGGCGGCTCAGTCACGAAGACGACCTTGTGCGACAGCGCCTCGGCTTCGATTTCGCCGACCGAATGGGTGCTGCCGGTCTCTTCGTCGGAATTGAGCAGATAGCTGATTGGCTGAGACGGGAAGAGGTCCAGCGCGCGCAAAGCCCGCAGCGCCCACAGCGCGATCACGATGCCGCCTTTCATGTCCATCGCGCCAACGCCGTGGATGAGATCGCCTTCGACCCGCGTGGGACGTTCCGCCACCGTACCGACATCCCATACCGTGTCCATGTGGCTGAGGATGACCACGCCGCCCGGCCCCGGGTTCCAGCGCGCCCGCAGCACGTCGCCGACTTCGGCCTTGGGGATGACCTCGACCTCGCCACCGAGCTCGCGGAGTTCGGCCGCCAGGACACGCCCCAATTCGTCCACCGCCGGCTTGTACGACGTGGGCGACTCCAGCGCGATCAGCCGCTTTAAGTCGGCGACCATGTCGTCGGTATGCTGGCGCAGGTAATCCAGTAGGCGTCGGTTGTTGGCTGCGGTCATGGCTGTCTCTTTCTCGTCAGTTAAATGAACCGCCGAATTATACCACGTCCGGCGTCAGTCGCCCCTATGCGCCGCGGCGCCGGCACAGTCTGAAGGACTCCTGTAGGGGCGAGCTTTGGCTCGCCCTCGCTTGACTAGCGACTCCGCTGCAGAAAACGGGCGCAGGGGGGCGGAAGCTCCCCCTCTCCCCTGGTGATGCTCCTTATAGAGATGAAGAGAAACGTGGCTGGTGGGTGAGGCGGAGCGAATTACCGCCCGCCAACCTCGCAGAATCGGCCCAACCCTAGCAATTCCGCCATTTCCTGCTGATTTTGCGTTATGATGAATGAAAGGCGGGCCAGGACAGCTGAATGAAAAACCTCGCGCAGATCAAACGCGACCTGATCGCCGGCCTGGATCGGCGGCGGGCGGAAGCGCGCGCTTTCGTCGAATCGCTGCCGCCCACGCTGACGATTTTCGACGACTCCGGCTGGACCCTGCGCGACCTGATCATTCACCTGACCGCGCTCGAAGCCGATATGATTCAGGCGCTGCACAACGCCAGCGAGGGCCGCGCTTTCAGCGTCGACCTGCGCGGCCAGGCCACCGTTGCAGACCTTTACGAATTGCGCCGCCGCGAGCGCGCTCACCAAAGTTGGCGGCATGTGCTGGAAGCGTGGCGGCGCGCGCGCCAACAGCTGCGTGGCCTCGTGCTGGCTTTCCCGGCCGACCGCATGGAGACGCCTTTCAGTACGCCCTTCTTTCAAGATTTTAATCTCATCGAAGCGGTGCAAGCCTGCAACACGCACGAATCCGGCCACCTGGCGGAAATCCGCGCCGCCGCCCAGCGAGATGTCTAGCGCCAGCCGTCGGCCCGAGGGCCGCATACATGCATGCCGCTGTAGGGGCGACTTATCAAGTCGCCCGCAATAGTACTCGTCCGCGACGGGCGACCAGGTTGGTCGCCCCTACATGCTCTTATTGTTGTTTAGCCTGAGCCGAGTCGTCACCTGCGAGCGGCTGTGGTATAAAGATGCTACATCGACTGCCTGCATTCGACGCGTACGCCTTTCGACCATGCCTGCAACGCGCCTCATCCTCATATTGCTCATCAGCCTGCTGGCTGCCAGCGCCTCCGCGCAGAGCGAGCCGCCGACATTTCAGCCGGCCCCTCGTCCGTTGCCGGCCTCCGTTCATTTAACAGCGGGCTTGCGGCTCGACATTTACTTCAGCGCGCTAATACAGGGCGGCAGCGGCCTGCTGCGGCTCAGCGGCGCCGATATCACCGGCGCGCGTTTTACCTTCCGCGGCGCGCAACAGCCCTTCTTCAGGCACAGCGATGACTGGTATGCGCTGGTCCTGGTCGACATGAACGCCAGACCGGGCGATTATGAGCTGAACGCGCAAGTCGAACGCGGCAGCGAAACGCTGAGCATCAAGCGCGACCTGCGAATTGATGCTGCGGGTTTCATTACGCAGAATGTGGAGCTGCCGCCCGATCGCAGCCACTTGTCGGACGACCGCGTCGAAGAAGCGGAGTTCGAGCGGCTGGCGGAGCTCACCACCGGCTACACCGCCGAGCCGCTCTGGGATGAGACCGGCTTCGCGCTGCCCAGTGAATACGCGCTGTCGACGCCCTTTGGCGTCTTCCGCCTGATGAACGGCGAGCGCGAGACGCGCCACACCGGTTGGGATCAGAATGCGCCCGCGGGCGCCCCGATTCGCGCGCTCGCGGCCGGCCGGGTGGTCTTTGCCGGCCCACTGCAGATCCGCGGCAATGCGGTCGTCATTGACCACGGCCTGGGCCTCTATTCCGGCTACGCGCATTTGTCGGACTTTCAAGTGACCGTCGGCCAGCGCATCGCCGGCGGCCAGGTCATCGGCAGCGCCGGCAACAGCGGGCGCAGCAGCGGCGCGCATCTTCATTGGGAAGTCGTAGGGCAGGGTATCTGGCTGGACGGCCTGGTCTTCCTGGACCTGTGGCTGCCTGCCTAAACGCGGCTCGCGCCGGCCGCCTGTGTCCGCGGCGAGTTCTTGAAATCTGGCAAAAAGCGGTATAATGCGACATTATGGCTGTAGTCGCCGTATAAGTCGCGCTTGCTATTGTCAGGCGCGCCGCCGACAACCCTGCAAGCGTTCGCGCGCTGCAGCGCTGTCACGAGCCAGTTTGACGCCAGGCGAGGCTGGGGCGCTCGCTGACCGAGGAGGGCATGATGCAGCAGAATGACAACTTCCGCCTGGTGGCGCGCCGCGGGCCGCAGCCCAACCAGGCCTTTGAAATCAGCAAAGACGTCACCACCCTCGGCCGCGACATCACCAACGATATTGTCCTCAACGACCGCGAAACCAGCCGCCATCATCTGCGCCTGATGCGCTCCGGCGACACCATGACCATCGAAGACCTCGGCTCGACCAACGGCACCTTCGTCAACGGCAAACGCGTCTCCGGCGTTACGCCCCTGCAAAACGGCGACATGATCGGCTTGGGCGAGACCGTTACGCTGGCGCTGGAAGCCTACAGCAACCTGGCGGAGGCCGCGCCGCCCGCGCTCTCCACTCCGCCGCCCGCGCCGGCCACGCCCGCGCCCATGCCGCCCGCCGAGCCGGGCTTTACGCCGCCGCCGACCGACTACGGCTTGCCCGCGCCAGCCGCGCCCGCCGATCCCTACATGCCGTCCGCTGACGCCTATCCGCAGCAGCAGCCGGCCTACCCCGCCTACAGCGAGCAGCCGCCCGGCCAGCAAGCGCCCGGCCCCTACAATCAAGCGCCCGCCGGTTATGGCGCGCCGCCCGCGCCGCCCGGCCAATACCCCGGCTACGACTACGACCCCTACGCCGTGCGCGAGGAAAGCGGCGGCACATCCCCCTGGCTGATCCTGGGCTGCTTTGTCTTTTTCGTGCTGGTCTTTGTCTGCTTCGCCGGCATCGCCCTCACCGTCATCGACGTGCTCAACCTCTGGTGCGACGTGCCCGTGATCGTCGATGTCGTCATCGCCCTCAACCTGGGTTGCTGAGCCAAGCCACCGGGCCGATGTAGGGGCGACCAACCTGGTCGCCCGTCATAACGGGACGGAATGTTTGCGGGCGACTTGATAAGTCGCCCCTACGATTTCCACGCCGCGTGCGACAGGCAATCTTCCCGCGCCCATTCAGACACCAATCTCTCAAGTGAAAACAAACAGTCGCCTTTAGACCGCCGCGCCGTGCTAGCCTGCGCAAAACGCGTTCATGCAAAGCCCAAAAAGGAGACCGCCGTGTTCACCTGGCTTAACCAGTTCTTCAGCAATCGCCGCCGGCAGCTGCGCCCGCGCGCGCCCCACCTGGAATCAGTTGCCGTCAGCAACCGCTTCCAGCTCAGCCCGCCCATCGAGCTCAACGCCGACCGCGTCTATCAGCAGTCGCCCTGGGTCTACGTGGCCATCAACCGCATCGTGGAAGCCGGCGCCCTCGTGCCCCTGCGCGTATTCCGGCTGGAGGGCGAGCGGCGCATCGGCATCAACAACCACCCGCTTGAACAGCTGCTCAGCCGGCCCAATCCGCTGACCAGCGGCTTCGAACTGCTGGAGCAGACCCTCGGCTCGCTTGAATTGCATGGCAACGCCTACTGGTTCCTGGCCGGCGATGCCCGCGGACTCCCGCGCGAAATCTGGGTCTTGCGCCCCGACCGCGTCAGCATCGTACCGGACGCGTCCCGTGTTGTGGCCGGTTATGTCTACGAGATCGACGGCCAGTTCATCCCCCTGGACGCCATTGAAGTATTGCACTTCCGGCGTTGGCATCCCGGCAATGACTTCTACGGCCTGTCGCCCATCGCGGCCGCCCGCGGCGCCGTGCTCAGCGACCGCCACATGTCCGACTGGAATCGCAATACCTTCGGCCAGGATCAGGGCGTGCCGGCGGGCGTCGTCAATATCCGCGACTTCGTCAGCGACACCGATTACGAGCGCATCAAACGCGAATGGCGGGCGCAATACGGCGCCGCCGCGCGTAAGACCGCCTTCCTGCGCGGCGGCACAGTCGAGTGGCAGCACATCGGCCTCAGCCACACCGACCTCGACTTCCTGCAGGGCCGCAAAGCCCAGCGCGACGAAATCCTCAATATCTACGGCATCCCCGTCGGCCTGGTTAGCGAGAACGCCACCGAAGCCAACGCCAAAGTCGCCGAGCGCCAATTCATCGAGCGCACGCTCTATCCCAAGCTGGTGCGCCTGGCGCAAAAGATCAGCCAGGAGCTGCTGCCCTTTTACGGCAGCGACCTCATCGCCGAGTTCGACGACATCCGCCCCACCGATACCGAAGCCCGCCTGGCGGAGATTCGGGCGGCCTATCCGCTGCTGAGCATCAACGAGCTGCGCGCGACTTACTTCCAGCTGCCGCCGGTGGCATGGGGCGACCGGCCGGTTAACCCCCGCGCCGCGTCTTACCCCCCTCTAATGTCCCCCCTCGGTCCCCCCGCCTCACGGGGGGCAGAATCCCCGTCGCAACAGGGGGAGACTTCGCCTACGAAATCGGCTTTGGATGAACTGGCGCAGTGGGAGCGTTTCGCTCTCAATCGGCTGGACAAGCCCGAGCAGGCGCGCCCCTTCGAAGTGACGGCCCTGCCGGACGAGCTGGCCTTCGAGGTCAGCGCCGGGCTGCTCTTCGCCGGCGATCGGAATGCGGTGAAGTCCGTGTTTGCCGGGGCGAGGGCGGGGCTTTAACCCCCCTCTAAATCTCCCCCCGACGCGTCAGGGGGAGACTTGCCTGCTTATGCGCAGTTTGCATTTGGCAAGACAGTCACGCTAGCGGCGCTCCCCTTCCCGAGCTTGCTGGGATGCCAGCCATAGAGATGGCGGGAGGGGCCGGGGGAGGGGGTTGGATTTACCACAGAGGCGCAGAGCGTGCGGCCTTTGTTGACAATGGGCTGACGGGGATATATGCTTTGGGCATGATGTAGCAGGGTTGCTGCAATGCTGCGCTGACTATGAGTGAGGGATACCACCATGGCATACAACAAGCGCAAGATCGCAAATTCATTCCACTTGCCCAAGGATTCTATTTTGCGAGCGCTGGCAAGTTTATTGGACCTCACCAGGTCAGAAAGCCAAGAGTTCACTGATGAAATCCTGTCTCGTTCAATCGCCGACGATATGCGCGCCGACTGGGAAGCGGTTGGCGCGGACCTGTGGCTTGCCATAGGCGAGCATGAAAGGCGCATGGCAAAAGGAAAAGATGCGTGAACGACGCAGAGGGCGCGGGAAGTGCCCCAGGCGCCGACAAACCGACGCCGGAATTGCCCATACCATCTCATATACTTGAAGACATACCCAAAGAGAGACGCGCTGAACTTAGACAGCATGTCAACGAGATTTCCTACGTTGAGCGCTTCTCCGGTCCAATTCCGCCTCCAGACGTGCTTAATTCTTACGATCGCGAAATTCAGCGCGCAATCGTAAACGAGGCGGTAGAGAATCGAATCCATCGTACCGGCATGCAAAGCCGTAGCCAGGCGCTTCTCTTCGTATGGGATCTATTGACCTTAGGCGCCGCTTTTGTTTTGGCATTCCGGTTGATTGACGGGAGCATTACGACAATCCAGCAAGGTCAGAGCATAGAAGGTCTACTTGGAATAGGCGCTACTGTTTCGCTAGTTGCTGGCGCGTTCTTGATTCGAGATCGCCATCGGCGAAAAGAGCGCGACACACTGAAAGAATCCTTACCATCATCACATTTACCACATGAGCGCAGCGACCCAAACTAGCGCCCAACCTACATTATCCGATTGATCCCGTCAAACGCTGCCGTCTTGTAACACTCCGCCAGCGTGGGATAGTTGAAGACCGTGTTGATGAAATAATCCACCGTGC
>CAZWCV010000111.1:0-12843 GCA_964632725.1 uncultured Anaerolineaceae bacterium | reverse complement strand
TCGACGATCGGCACCGAGAAGGTCACATCAAATTCTTCCGGATCCTGCTGGATGATGTTCACGCCGAGGTCGGCCGCCGCCTGGTAGACGCCGGTGCTCATGGTGATGTAGAAGGGGTCCGGGTTGACGCCCGGCACAAAGGCGATGGTGTAGCCATCGTCTTGCGCCAAAGCCCCGGGGACGAGGCTGAGCGCAAACAGAAGTACAGCTGAAATAAGCAGTAATTTCTTCACAGCAAATCTCCTTCTCTTGAACGGAAAATGGTCGGGCGCAACCGCCCAGGACGTGCGCTGCGCCACAGGTCACAGTAAGTTAACGCATTCGCTACTCAGATGCAAACAGCGCGGACTTGGCCGCGGCCGGGCTGTCGGCTGAATGGCTATTATCGGGTATCATCAGCGGGTCAAGCAGAGGAGGGCGCAGAGAATGAAAACGGCCATCGTCGTCAGCGGCGGGGACGCGCCCGGCATCAACGCGGCCGTCGATGCTTTTGCCCGCCTGGCGGATGAGGGCGGCGATCGAGTCCTGGGCGCGCAAGATGGCTTCGCCGGCTTGCTCGACGGCCGGCTGACCGAGCTGGACCGAGCGCTGCTGTCGCGGCTCTCGGGCAAAGGCGGCTCGATTCTGCGCTCCAGCCGTGAGCCAGTCTTGAGCGCGCCCGACGCCGGCGACCAACTGCGCGCGGCCATGCGAGCGCACGCTATCGACAACCTGCTGGTCTTCGGCGGCGACGGCAGTTTGAAGCACACTCTGCCGCTGCTGGAGCGCTGGGAGGCGCCATGCGTCGCCCTGCCCACGACCATAGACAACGATGTCGCGGGCACGGACTATACCCTGGGCCACGATTCGGCTTGCAATTTCGCGCTGGCGGCAGTCGAGGGCGTCCGCGCCACCGCAGACGCGCTGCCCGGGCGCATCTTCCTGCTCGAGACCTTGGGCGGCCACACCGGTCATCTGGCCTTGGCCATCGCGGCGGCCAACGGCGCCGACGCCGCCCTGCTGCCCGAGTACGACTTCGAACTGGATTGGCTGGCGGGGCGACTGCGCCGGGTCGTCGAGATCGCCGGATACGCGCTGGTCGTTCTCTGCGAGTTCGTGCCGGGCATCGACCGGCTGGTGGCTGAAATCCCGCGGCGCAGCGGCATCCGCCTGCGTTACACGGCCCTGGGTCATGCGCAGCGCGGCGCCGACGCCTCGCATTACGACCGCAGGGTCGCTCGCGATATGAGCCGCCTGGCCTGGCGGGCCTTGCATGACGGACTGAGACTGGGCGCGGTGGTCATGCAAAACGGCCGGTTGACTCTGCGTGAGGGCGCGATGCCGCTTGAAGAGAAAGCGCCGCCCGATTATGGGTTGTATAGGCGGATCAACGGCTTATGAAGACGCATCTGGCTATCGACTTCGGCGGGACGCGCAGCCGCGCCGCATTATTCGACGACGATCTGCGTATGCTGCGCCGGGCGGAGATGCCGAGCCGAGTCGCTGACGGCCCTGATATTGTGCTGGGACGCCTGGTTGACCTGGGCCGCTCGCTGCTGGCTGCCGATGCGCCCGGCTCCATTGGCATCGCCGCGCCCGGCCCCCTGGATACGGCCGCCGGTGTTATCATCAAGGCCGAGACGCTGCCCGGCTGGGCGAATATACCTATCGCGCGCAGGCTGAGCGAGGCCTGCAACGGCGCGCCGGCCGTCGTCGAAAATGACGGCAATCTGGGCGCGCTGGCGGAATACCGGCTCGGCGCCGGGCGCGGCGCGGATCCGATGCTCTACCTGACCCTCAGCACCGGCATCGGCGGCGGCGCGATCATCCGCGGCCAACTATTCACCGGCGCCAATGCGCTGGCGATTGAGCCGGGCCACATACGCCTGACCTTGCCGGACGGGTCTGTGCGCCGGCTGGAGGAGTTGGCCTCGGGCACGGCCCTGGGCGACGTGGCGCGGCGTAGATTGCGGGAGACTGACCAGCCATCAAGCTTGAGGATGCGAGACTTCGTCGACGGGCAAGCGGTAGGCGAAGCGGCAGTGGCGGGCGATGCGCTGGCGCTGGCGGTGGCGCGGCAGGCGGGTGAATGGCTGGGTTTGGGTCTGGTCAACTTGTTGCATCTGTTTAATCCAGCGGCGATTGTGCTGGGCGGCAGCGCTGCGAAGCTGGGCGACTTGCTGCTCGAGCCGGCGCGCGGGGTCATGCGCGAGCAGGTCTTGCATGAGGGCTTTCTGCCGCCAAACTTGTTGCGCCTGGCGCATTTCAGCGAAGATACATGTTTAATCGGCGCGGCGCTGCACAGCCAGGACAGGCTGGCGCGCGCCGAAATTCCAATTACCAGGAGCTAGAGCATGAGCGAAAAAGCGACACTCACGATTCAGCCGGACCAGGTCATCGGCGGTGTACACGACCATCTCTACGGCGCCAACCTCGAGCATATCGGCCAGGGCATCTACGGCAGCCTCTGGGCCGAGATGCTGCGCGACCGCAAGTTCGCCGGCAACGACCTGATGTACACCGCGCCCAGCGAAGGCTTGCACAATGTGCATCCCAGCATCGGCGTTGTCGTGCCCTGGGAAGCGCAGAATCCCGACTACGAGGCCGTGCGTTTCGTGCACGACAATACCACCTATTACAGCGGCCGGCAGTCGCAGCGCGTCACGATTCGCATCCCCGACGGGCAGCAGCGCGGCATCAAGCAGGGCAGCTTGTATCTGCAGGCCGAGCGCGATTACGAACTGCGCTTGGTGCTCAAGGGCGAAGGTCAGGCGCTGTCCGTCCGGCTGGGCGAAGAAGACTGGCGCGTTGAGGCGGTCGGCGGCGATTGGACCACCCGGCGCCATACCTTCCGCGCCGCCGGCGAGAATCCGCTGGGCGAATTGAGCTTGACCATCAGCGAGGGCTCGCTCTGGATCGGCTGCGCCTCGCTGATGCCGACCGACAACGTCAAGGGTTTCCGCGCCGATGTGATCGACGCCATGAGCGACTGGTCGCCCACGCAGCTACGCTGGCCCGGCGGCAACTTCGTCTCGGCCTATCACTGGCGGCAAGGCGTTGGCGACCGCGACCTGCGCCCGACTTATCTCGACCCGGCCTGGTGGCAGTGGGAGTCTAACGATGTCGGCACGGACGAATTCATCGACCTGTGCCGGCTGATCGACGCCGAGCCGGTGCTGACCGCCAACCTGGGCACGGGCGCCGCGGAAGAAGCGGCCGCCTGGGTGGAATACTGCAACGGCGATGCGACCACCGAATACGGCGCGCTGCGGGCGGAGTACGGCAACCAGCAGCCGCACGATGTGCGCGTCTGGTTCGTCGGCAACGAGCAGTACGGCAACTGGCAGGTGGGGCACTGCGACCCCGAGACCTACGCGCGGCGCTATCTGGAATTCGCCCGCGCCATGCGCGCCGTTGACAGCGGGCTCTCGCTGATCGGCGTCGGCGTACCCGCCAATCTCTACGCGCACTGGAACGAGCTGGTGCTGGGTATGGCGGCCGACGAGATGGACCAGTACAGCGTGCACTATTATTCGCTGCGCACGGAGAAACTGGAGGTCACGCCCGATCGCGAGCTGATGTATCTGCCCAAGATAGCCTGCTGGTATGAAGTCGAGCAGATGCTGGACGCGACAATTGAGGTCATGGATCGTTACGGCGGCGGATCGCTGCCCGTGGCTTTCGACGAGTGGAATACTTACGTTGGCGCCAAGGCGCCCGATTATATCGAAGACTACACCCTGGCCGACGCCCTCTACACCGGCGCGCTGATGAACGCCTGCCTGCAGCGGGCCGACCGCATCAAATACAGCGCCATCTACCACCTGACCAATGTCATGGGCAACTACGTGGCCGCGCCGCTCTATGAGTGGGAGATGGTCTTCCTGGGGCGGCGGGGCGGCTGGGTTCCGCTGTCGACCGGCGACGCGCCCGACTCGCCGGCCGTCATCAAGATGCCCTCAACCCTGGTGCTGGAGCTGATGACGCGGAATCGCGGCGCCGACGCTGTGCGCTGTGATGTGGACTGCGGCAGTTTCAGCTGTCCCGAGGCGGGCAATATGCCGGCTTTTGACGACGTGCCGCTGGTCAGCGCCGCCGCGACTTATGACGCCGAAAAGCAGCTGCTTTATATCTCAGTCGTCAATTGCGCCGTCGATGATTCAATGCGCCTTGAGCTGGCGGGTATTGATGTCGCCGGGCCGGTCGAGATGGACCTCGTCGCCGGCGAGCACCCGCTGACGACCAATGATTTCGCCGCGCCGCAGCGTGTGGCTATCGAGCGGCGCCAAGCCTCGGCCGACGACATTGAGCTGCCGCCGCATAGTTTCGCCCTGCTGCGCGTGCCGCTAGGCTGAGTTTGTGGTGATTAACTAGCGAGGACGGCGAGGAATTCGGTACTGGATCACAAAGGCGCACAGAGAGGGTAGGGGCGACCAATCTGGTCGCCCGTCGACTTGGGGGATCCTTTGCGGGCGACTTGATAAGTCGCCCCTACGGAATCCGACGTTGTTTACAGATGGCAACCAGCAAGTTCACCGCAAGCAACAGCATTTCGCCAAATCAATCTTTATCTTTGTGTCCTTTGTGGTCAATCGCCTGGTCTCAGTTCTTGGCTTGGGCAACGCTTGAAGCCGCTGCCCGGCGGCGCTAAACTTGTCGAATGCAATCCCTATGGCGCATCGCGCGCTTCATGAAACCCTACGGCTGGTACGTCTTCTTCGGCTTTTGGACGACGGTCTTGCCCGTGGCCATGGAGCTAAGCGTGCCGCGCCTGCTGCAATTTATGATCGACGAAGGCATCCGTCCGCGCGCCCTGGACATGATTATGCTGGGCGCCTTCTGGATGTTCATCGCCGCCATGATCGGCGCGGCCAGTACCCTGGGGCAGGGCTATTGCCGCGCGGTCGTGTCGCAGGGGGTGGCTTTCGATCTGCGCCACTCGCTCTTCCGGCACATCCAGTCGCTGTCCTTCGCCAATCTGGACCAGATGCAAACCGGCCGCTTGATGACGCGCGTCTCCAGCGATGTCGATGTCGTGCACATGTTCGCCAGCGCGGGTCTGGCGCTGCTGCTGCGCGTACTGCTGATGATCGTCGGCAGCATGGTCATGCTGCTGCTGACCGACTTGCAGCTCTCGCTGATTATGTTCGCGGTGGCGGGCGTCTCGGCGGTCTTCATCCGCTACCTGATGCTGCGCGCCACCAGCCTCTTCACTGTCGTCCAGCAGAAGCTCGGCGCTCTGAATACCCTGGTGCAAGAGAATCTGGCCGGCATTCAAGTGGTGAAAGCCTTCGTGCGCGGCCGCTTCGAGATCGACCAGTTTTCGGCCAGCAACGACGATTACCGCGAGCGCAATATCGAAGTCGGCGTGCTGATCGCGGTATCCATGCCTGTACTGCAACTGCTGACCAGCGTGGGCACGGTGGCCGTGCTCTGGTTCGGCGGAGTCTCGGTCATCGGCGATCGCCTGACCCTGGGCGAGTTAATCGCCTTCAATAACTACCTGATGATCGGCATGAGTCCGCTGCTTTTCCTGGGCCATCTGCTGCTGATGGCGGCGCGCGCCGAATCCTCGGCCGAGCGCGTTCTTGAAGTGCTGGAGACCAAGCCGATACTAAAGGTCGCCGATGACGCGCATCAAGCCGAACGCCTTCGCGGCCGCGTGGTCTTCGACAACGTATCCTTCCATTACAGCCGCAACGGCAGGTCCAACGGCGCGGGCGGCGTCAGCGGCGACGATGTCCTGCACGGCATCAGCTTCGTGGCCGAGCCGGGCATGCAGGTCGCCTTGTTAGGCGCCACCGGCTCCGGCAAGAGCAGCCTGGTCAACCTGATTCCGCGCTTCTACGACGTCAGCGGCGGCGCGGTAGCCATCGACGGCGTCAATGTCCGCGATTGGGAGCCGGCGGCGCTGCGGGCGCAGATCGGCATGGTGCTGCAAGAGACGACGCTCTTCAGCGGCAGCGTGCGCGACAATATCGCTTACGGCGCGCCGGACGCCACGCTTGAAGCGGTGGTCGAGGCGGCGCAGGCGGCCCAGGCCCACGACTTCATCAGCGCCATGCCACAGGGCTACGAAAGCGTTGTCGAAGCGGGCGGCGCCAATCTCTCCGGCGGGCAGAAACAGCGCATCGCCATCGCCCGCGCGCTGCTGATCCGGCCCGGCATCCTCATCTTCGACGACAGCACCAGCGCGGTTGATATGGAAACCGAGTACAAGATACAGGGCGCGCTGGCCGAGCTGGCGGCCGAGACCACGACCTTCATCATCGCCCAGCGCATCACCAGCGTGCTCGGCGCCGACCAGATTCTGGTGCTCGAACACGGGCGCATCGCCGAGCGCGGCACGCATCAGCAGCTGCAGGAGAGCGGCCCCATCTACCGCGAAATCTACGAATCACAGCTGGGCGAAGTCGCCCGCGCCAACGGGGGGCTATGACAGGTCGACGAAACGATTTTTTGCCGAATGCCTTACGTTGAAAGTGGCTTGAAACATTTTTGCCACAGAGTACACAGAGTTAAAAAGAGGGCACAGAGAATTTGGTTAGAAACGCTAGAGAGGAGTTGCTTGGCGGTGAGCTATTGACGAAATCTACGAAGCGCAGCTGGGCGAAACCGCCCGCGCCAACGGGGGGCTATGACAGGTCGACGAAACGATTTTTTGCCGAATGCCTTACGTTGAAAGTGGCTTGAAACATTTTTGCCACAGAGTACACAGAGTTAAAAAGAGGGCACAGAGAATTTGGTTAGAAACGCTAGAGAGGAGTTGCTTGGCGGTGAGCTATTGACGAAATCTACGAAGCGCAGCTGGGCGAAACCGCCCGCGCCAACCGGGGGCTATGACAGGTCGACGTAACGATTTTTTCCGAATACCTTATGTTGGAAGTAACTTGATACACTTTTGCCACAGAGTACACAGAGTCTGAACGAGGACACAGAGGATATGGTTATAAGGACAGGGGAGGAGTTTCCTGATGGCGAAGCTCTGAAACGAGCGCAAAATAAGGATGATCTCACTTACCGAATCATCGGCGCGGCAATGGCAGTGCATAGCGCCTTGGGCCCAGGCTTTTTCGAGAAAGTATATGAAAATGCGCTCTGTCATGAATTCACCAAGCGAGGGATTAGCTACCAGCAGCAGAAACGCTTTCGCGTGCAATATGACGGCGTGGATGTTGGCGACATGATTGTCGATCTGTTGGTAGAGGACGAAGTCATTCTGGAACTGAAGGCGACAAGAGAGCCGCAGTCCTTGGCAGAATCGCAGGTCATTGGCTATCTCAAGGCGGCTGGCTTTAAGAGAGGATTGGTGATTAACTTCAATGTCCGGTCTCTGAAGTCAGGAATCAAGCGAATCAGAGTTTAATCTTTACTCTGTGTACTCAAATTCCTCTGTGTACTCTGTGGCAAAGTGTAGCTTATAGTCTAGATCAAGCGCGGCGAAATGAAGCGAAAAGACCTACCAAAAAATCCTTTACAAGACAGAAGACTGTTTAAGCTTTACTCTGTGCCCTCATCTAACTCGGTGTACTCGGTGGTAAAAGTGTCGCAAGCAACTTCCACCTGGAGCGCGCCATGACCAACCAGCGCGGATCAGCGCAGCGCTCGCGCGGCATTGGCGGGCACGGTCGCCCAACCGGCGAGAAAGCCAAAGACCGGCGCGGTACCCTGCGGCGGCTGGCGGATTATCTCAGACCCTATCACGGGCGGCTGGTCCTGGTCGCCGTCCTGGTGGTGGTGGCCACGCTCTTCGGGCTGATCGGCCCGGCGCTGCTCGGGCGCGCCATCGACCAGTATGTCGCGCACCATGACCTGGAGGGCCTGCTGCGGATCTCGATGGTCTTGCTGGGCGTTTACCTGGCGCAGGGCGTCTTCACGGCGATTCACGGCATCATCATGATCCGCATCGGCCAGCATTTCGTGGCCGATATCCGCGAGGCGCTCTTCCGGCATTTTCAGGCGCTGTCGATGGATTATCACGACCGACACCGCACTGGCGACTTGATGAGCCGTATTTCCAACGACAGCGAGACCATCAACCAGATCTTGTCCAACGGCCTGATCCAGTTCACCACCAATATCTTGTCGCTGGGCGGCATTATGGTGGCCATGCTGCTGCTGAACCTGCCGCTGGCCGTCGGCACGCTGATCATACTGCCCATCATGCTCTGGATCACCTCGCAGATCACCGAGCGCACGCGCAAGTCCTTTCGCGGCATGCAAAAGAATCTGGGCTGGATGAACGCGGTCATGGAGGAAAATATCACCGGCATCCGCGCCGTGCAGGCTTACGCCCAGGAAGACGCGGCCATTGAGCAATTCCAGCAAGCCAGCTCGGCCTACCGCAAATCGGCCATCCGCGCCGTATTCATCACCGCGGCGCTGGGGCCTATGTTCACCACCATGATGATCCTGACGGTGGCGGCGACTTCGCTGCTGGGCGGCTGGCTGGCGCTGCAAGACCTCGTCACCGTGGGCGTGATCGCGGCATTCGTGATCTACATCATGAACTTCTTCCGCCCCATGCGCGGCATCGCCATGGTCTACAATCAATTGCAATCGGCGCTGGCCGGCGCCGAGCGGATTTTCGCTGTGCTGGACGCGACGCCGACGGTCACCGACGCCCCCCATGCCCTGCCGCTGCGGGATATCCGCGGCGCGGTCACATTCGAGGACGTCGACTTCGCCTATGAGCCGGGCAAGCCGGTGCTGGAAGCTATCAACCTGGAAGTCGCGCCCGGGCAGACGGTGGCGCTGGTGGGGCCGACCGGCGCCGGCAAGACCACCATCATCAGCTTGCTCAGCCGCTTCTACGATGTCAGCGCCGGCAGCATCCGCATCGACGGCGCAGACATTCGTAATGTGACGCAAAACTCCATCCGCGAGCAGCTGGGCATAGTCTTGCAAGATACCTTCTTGTTCAGCGGCACGGTGATGGAGAATATCCGCTACGGGCGGCTGGACGCGGGCGATGACGAAGTGATCGAGGCGGCGAAGCTGGCCAATGCCGACGACTTCATCCACCTCTTGCCGCGCGGCTACCAGACCCAAGTGTCGGAGAAGGGGCATAATTTCAGCCAGGGCCAGCGCCAGTTGCTGGCGATCGCGCGGGCTATCCTGGCCGATCCGCGCATTCTCATCCTGGATGAGGCGACCAGCAGCGTCGACACCCGCACCGAGATCCATATTCAGGAGGCGCTGCTGCGGCTGCTGGAAGGGCGGACGGCCTTCGTCATCGCCCACCGGCTCAGCACCATCCGCAACGCCGACCAAGTGCTGGCGGTCAACGATCATCGCATCATTGAGCGAGGCACGCACGACGAACTGCTGGCGCTGGGCGGCTTTTATTATCAGTTGTATATGAGCCAGTACCACCGGTTGGCGGAGTTAGCGTAAGTGCCGTATGAGGCGCGCTGAGCGCCGAGCAAAATGAGTACGAACAAGGACACAAGTAACTCAAGTTAAGTCGAATCGTAGGGGCGACTTATTAAGTCGCCCGAAAACTGGACCTGAAATGCGGGCGACCTGATAGGTCGCCCCTACGGTCAGCCTTCTGATTGAAGTACTGGGAATGATTGACCGTAGTTATAATGGCGCACGTAACTTTCTAGCCGTGCTTGAACGCGGGAACAGAGAGCGACGAAGCTTACGACTATCGACCGGCATCCGCAAATGCCGTCGTCTATCACGATTCGCGAAAACCTCTGGAGTTGAACCGACATGAGCAACGCTTCTCTTTTCCAGCGCGCCACAGCCGTTATTCCCGGCGGCGTCAACTCCGGCATGCGCGCGCTGCCCGATCCCATCGTCTGGAAATACGCCGAAGGCGCCCACATGGTCGATGTCGAGGGCGCGCGCTACCTGGATTACCACGCCGCTTTCGGGCCAATCGTGCTGGGGCATAACCATCCGGCGGTGAACGCGGCTGTGGCGCAGGCCATGACGCAGGTCGATCTCACCGGCGCCGGCGCTACCGAGCTGGAAATCCGGCTGGCCGAGAAGATCGTCGAGCATGTGCCCTCGGCCGAAAAGGCGCTGATTCTAGGCTCCGGCAGCGAGGCGACCTACATGGCGCAGCGGCTGGCGCGGGCTGTCACCGGGCGGGTCAAACTGGTGAAATTCCAGGGCTGCTACCACGGCTGGCACGACTATTTGCTGATGAATGCGCTCAGCGCGCCGGACAGTATCGGCCAGATTGACCCGGCCTCGGCCGGTATGCTGCCGGAAGCCATCGAGCATACGCTGGTGCTGCCCTTCAACGATTGCCAGGCGCTTGAGCAACTGGTGGCGGCGCGCGGCCACGAAATCGCCGCCATCATCCTCGAGCCAGTCCCGCACAATATCGGCTGCGTCCTGCCGAAAGACGAGTTCGTCCAGGCGCTGCGGCGTTTATGCGACGAACACGGCATCGTGCTGATCTTCGACGAGGTCATCACCGGCTTCCGGCACGGGCTGGGCGGCTATCAAGAGAAGTTAGGCGTGACGCCCGATCTGACGACCATGGCCAAAGCCATCGCCAACGGCTATCCCTGCGCCGCGCTGGCCGGGCGGAAAACGCTGATGCAGCGCTTCAGCAGCGCCGGCGGCGATGTCATGGTGGCGGGAACCTATAACGGACATCCGGTGGCGACTTCGGCTGCGCTGGCCACCATCGCCGCGCTGGAAGACGGTGCGGTACACGAGAATATCTTCCGCCTGGGAGAGAAGGCGCGGCGCGGCCTGCAAGCAATCGCCGACCGGCTCGATATCAGTATGACTGTGGCTGGCTACGGCTCGGTCTTCGCGCCCTATTTCATGAGCGGCGCCATCAGCAGCTACGCCGATTTGCGGAGCAACGATTCCCGGGCCGATACCCAATTCCGCCGCGAGATGTTCAGACGCGGGATATTCATGTTTCCCGCGGCCATGAAGCGCAGTCATGTCTCGGCGGCGCATACCGACGCCGATATCGACCACACGCTCAACGTCGCCGAAGATGTGCTGAAAGCCATGATCAAGCAGCAAGGCTTGCGCTAGATTGGAACTTCAAGGTCTCGTCCACCGCTCGCCACAAACTCCTCTCAAATACTGCTGTAAGGCTTGTCCGATAATGCCGGACTAACGATATAGTAGCTGACGGAGTACTGAATCTTTGCCGATCTGTACGTCAATCATTGCGAAACGCTGTTGATTTCTACGGAATCCGCCCAAATAGGCTCCCCCTCCCTGACCTGTCGGATGCGCGCCATAGAGATGGCGGGGTAGGGGCCGGGGGGTGGGGTAGAAAAAGCGCATCAACATGACCCAGTACCTTACAAGCCTTGTACAGATGAGACGCCGGCTCGCCCCTGCTGATTTTTTTGCCTTCGTGTTTCTGTGATGAGACCCCGCTACCAAGCCAGCGCGCGCCGCGGATTCTCAATCGTGACCAAATCCAGGGTCTTGTCGTCCACGCCGCGGGCGCGCAGCATATCGAAAAACGAGGTGAAGACGTAGCCGTAACCCGGCCCGCCAAAAGCGCGCAGGTCGCTGCGAAAACAGCGATCGCTGGAAAGCAGCAGCCCTTCCCGCCAGCCGAGCCGCAGCAGCTCGACAAATGCGTCCGCCCGCCGCCAATCGGGGTTCATATGCTGGCGGCCGACCGTGTCGAATTGCACATAGGCGCCGGCTTCCAGGATGGCCAAATGGTAGTCTTGCGCAAGGTAAGTATCGCAATGGCCGATGATGACGCGGCTCATATCCACGCCCTCGTCTCGCAGGATATCGAGCTGCGCCAGCCCCACAGGATACATCGAGGCGTGGGTGGTCAGCGGCGCGCCGGTGGCCTTTTGCGCGCGGGCGGCGGCGCGCAGCACCCGTTCCTCCTGCGCCGTGGCGTAATCCAAATCGACGCCGATTTCGCCGATGATGCCGGCGCGGATGCCCGTGTCGGCGACCCCGTCGGTGAGATCCGCGATGATGATGTCGGCCAGCCGATCTGTCGGCATCCGGTCAATCTCGGGCGGATACCAGGGCTGGCGATACCAGCCGGCGCCCATGATGATGTGCAGCCCGGTCTGCTCGGCCACGCGGCGCAGTGCCGCCGGTTCGCGCCCCAGGTCGGGCGTCGTCGCTTCGACCAGCGCGCTCCCGCCCGCCTGCCGCAGCAACTCCAGCTCGGCGACCGCCAGCGCCTCGTCGTTCAGCAGCTCATTCAGCCGACCAGTCACGCGGTAGATATCGCAAATGATATGCTCGTGCATCAGCGTCCGGCCCAGCGCGGCCGGCTCGATTGCGCCCAGGACGGTATGGATTTTCTTGGCGGCGGCCATGCTCGCCTTAATCGTCCGCCAGGCTGAACTTGATGATTTCCGCGCCTTCCATCAGCACCCGCCGGCAGCAGATCGCCAGATCGTCCAGGTCCTCATCGATCTGGGCGAAGACGTTGACCGGCTGCTTCATGTCGACGGTCAGCCCGCGCGAGATGAAAATGCCGTAGGCGATGTAGATCTCGTCCGGGACCAGCACCGGCTCGTCCGCCACCAGGAAGGACAGCGCGCCGGGCGGAATGCTCGCCACGCGCTGATTTTCGCGCTCCACCGTCAGGTCGGGAGGCAGGCAAACCAGCGCCTGCCCGGAGACGATGCTGTGATAAAACTGGTACTCAAAGGGCAGCCGCGCCTTAATCGTGGCGCAAGTCTTTGGCGCTTCGTCTTCCAGCAAGCGCGCCCGGAAAACGCCGCCGCCGGAGAATTCGATCTTGATGCTGGACATTTCGGATGGACTCCTTCAAATGATTTGAGTGTCACTGCGAATGCATACCGCGCCCGATGCGCTCTCGTTCTATGATGAATCCACACGAACGAACAATTTTTCTACCCCATCCCCGGCCCTTCCCCGTATCAA
>CAZWCV010000110.1:0-12853 GCA_964632725.1 uncultured Anaerolineaceae bacterium | reverse complement strand
CAATGCATTAGGGAAAGGAGACTTTACAAAGAAGACCAGAAATTATCCCGAACAATCACCGAAAACATAAATTATCATCATGTTCTTTCAACGCGCTCCCCCTCCCTGACCCGTCGGGGAGGGGGCCGGGGGGTGGGGTAAAATCAGTCGGCGGCGACTTTCAAAACCTGTCCTGTCCTCAGGACGAGTCAGGGAGGGGGAGCCTCTTCGGGCGGATTCCGTAGAAATCAAAAGCGTGACACTTTGATTGACATGCATCTTGGTATAGATTCGGTACTATTCCAGCTACTCTAACGTTAGATTTGCAGTACCGGACAAGCCTTACAGCCATCGACTTTGATTCATTTGGGCTTGGGCGTCTTCATCAACTCGGCGACGACTGCCGCTCTAGTAAATTGCGCGTCTAGTGCCTCTATGCCCGCTCTGATATACTGCCTCGTTGCTGCCTTCGGCTAGACCAGGGGAGATATGTCGCTTCAGCTTTCTGGCTTGCTCGATGTCTTGCGTCAATCGCAGGGCTATAAAGATCTGCTGGACCAACTCCGCAGCGGCGAGTCGCGCTTGGACTACAACGTGGTCCGCTCGGCGCGTCCATTTCTGCTGGCGGCTTTGGCGCGGGACTGGACGGCGCCGATACTTTATGTGACGTCGGCCGTGCGGCGCGCCTACAACGTCAGCGAGCAGCTGCCGATTTGGCTGGACGACGGTCAGCGCCTGCATCGTTTCGCGGAGCCGTCGGCGCTTTTCTACGACCGGGCGCCCTGGGATAACAGCGTGATTCGCAATCGAATCGCGACTTTGTCAGCGTTGACCCATTCAGCAGGCGAATGCGGGCCGATCGTCGTCGCCTCAGCGCGCGCGCTGCTGCAGAAGACGCTTCCGCCCGCTGCGTTTCGTGGCGCTACCGTTGAGTTGGCGCGGGGCGAGCGGCGCGCTATGGAGCAGCTGATCCTGCGCTGGATCGGCATGGGTTACGAGCCGGCGACGCTCGTCCTGGAGCCGGGCAGCTTCAGCCGGCGCGGCGGCATCCTTGATGTATTTCCGCTCACGAGTGAGCTCCCGCTGCGAATCGAGTTCTTTGATGACGAAATCGAGAGCCTGCGGCGCTTCGACCCGGCCAGCCAGCGCAGCGTCGAACGGGTAGAGACGGCGCGGATCACACCCGCCCGCGAAGCCTTACCCTCGCGCACTGCCGCCGTCGGCGCGCAGCTGCAAGCATGGGCGCAAGCAGCCGCGGGCGACCCCGCAGACTACTCCAGCATCAGCGCCGACATTGAATCGCTGGCGCAGGGCAGCGCCTTCGCCTGCCTCGAGCATTACCTGCCCTACCTCTATGACGCGCCGGCCAGCTTGCTGGATTACATTCCGGAAAACGCCCTGGTGCTGGTCGAAGACGCGCATTTTGTCGAAGAGACGGCTATGGAGATCGCCGAGCAGGCGCAAGACAATCGCCGCGAAGCTGAATCCGCCGGGCAAGTGGCGCCCGCCCATCCGCCGCCAATACTCGATTGGGAGGCGATCCAGGGCGAGTTGGAGCGTCGCGCCGGCCTGGCGCTCAGCAGTTTTGGCGGGGGCGCGGTCTTTGAACCGGGCGAGCGCCTGGGCGGGCAACTGCGGCTGCTGCTCACCCATATCCGACGGCGCCTGAGCCGGGGCGACAGCGTGGTCGTCATCACCGAGCAGGTCGAGCGCCTGGAAAACCTGTGGTACGAGCAAGACGCCTCGACCTATATTCCGACCGTGACCAGCATAGACGCGCCGCCCGAGCCGGGCAGCCTGTGTTTTATCCGCGGCGCGGCCGCCGAAGGCTGGTCGCTAAAGTGCGGCGGCGGCACGCTCCACTTTGTCAGCGACGCCGAAATCTTCGGCTGGACGCGTCCGGAGCCGCGGCGGCGTCACGAGCAAAGCGGCGGGCGCAGCGGCAAGACAGCAGACTCAACTTATACCGACTGGCATGAAGGCGCCTATGTGGTGCATGTCGACTATGGCATCGGCAGATTCGCGGGCTTGCGCCACCGCACTGTCAACACCACCGAACGGGAGTATCTGCTGGTCGAGTACCAGGGCGCCGATACGATTTATGTACCCATCCATCAAGCTGACCGGCTGACGCGCTATGTCGGGGCGGACGACAAAGCGCCCAGGCTAAACCAATTGGGCAAAGCCGACCAGTGGAAAAAAGCGCGGGACAAGGCGCGGCGCAACGCCGTCGAGGAAGCCCGCGAGCTGCTCGCCATTTACAGCAAACGCGCCAGCGCAGCGGGCCATGCCTTCAGCGGCGACACGGCCTGGCAGCACGAGATGGAAGCGGGCTTCCCCTTTATCGAGACCGAAGACCAACTGCGCGTCATTCAAGAGGTCAAAGCCGATATGCACGACCGCAAGCCGATGGATCGGCTGATCTGCGGCGATGTTGGTTTTGGCAAGACCGAGGTTGCTTTGCGCGCCGCATTCAAGGCGGTGCAAGACGGCATGCAGGTGGCGGTGCTGGTGCCGACCACCGTGCTGGCGCAACAGCATTTCGAGATATTCAAAGCGCGCCTGGCCGCATTTCCAGTCGAGATAGAGATGATGTCGCGCTTCCGCAACAAAGCGCAGCAAACGCAGATCGTCAAGCGACTGCACAGCGGCGAGGTCGATATCATCGTCGGCACGCATCGCCTGCTCTCCAAGGATATAGGTTTCAAGCGCCTGGGGCTGATGATCATCGACGAAGAACAGCGTTTCGGCGTCAAGCACAAGGAGCATTTCAAGAAGTTGCGCTCGCGGATTGACATCTTGACGCTGACCGCCACGCCGATCCCGCGGACGTTGTACCTGAGCTTGAGCGGCATCCGCGATATCAGCATGATTCAGACGCCGCCGGAAGAGCGCCTGCCGGTCATCACCCACGTGGGCTCCTGGGACGACAAACTGAGCCGGCGCGCCATCATGCGCGAAATTGAGCGCGGCGGGCAAGTCTTCGTGGTCCACAACCGCGTCAAGACCATTCACATGACTCGCAACAAAATCGAGCGGATCGCGCCTGAGGCGTCCATCGCCGTGGCGCATGGGCAGATGAGCCCGCGCGCGCTGGAAACGGTGATGGCCGAGTTTTCGCGCGGGGAATATGACATACTGATATCGACCTCGATCATCGAAAACGGCATCGACATGCCGCGCGTCAATACGCTGATCGTGGATCGCGCCGATCATTTTGGCGTGTCGCAGCTGTATCAACTGCGCGGCCGCGTCGGGCGCTCGGCGCAGCAAGCCTACGCCTATTTCTTCCACGACCGTGGCCTGCTGACCGAGGAGGCGCGTACCCGCCTGGAAACCCTGGCCGAAAATACGCAACTCGGCGCCGGCTTTCAAGTCGCCATCCGCGACCTGGAGCTTCGCGGCAGCGGCGATATTCTCAGCATGAGACAGTCGGGGCATATCGCCAGCGTCGGCTTGCACCTTTACACCGAGATGTTGCAGCAAGCGGTCAAGGACCAGAAAGGCGGTCCGGCCGCGGCGAGCGGGGAAGTCGCGCCGGCCTCCGAACGCGAGCGAATCATCATCGACTTGCCGCTGCCCGCCTACCTGCCCACGGACTGGATCCCCGAGATGGCGCTGCGTTTGCAGCTATATCGGCGCATCGGCAACATCACGCAATTGGACGAAGTGGACGCCATGAGCCGCGAACTGACGGATCGCTTCGGCCCGCTGCCGGCCGCGGTCGAAGGTTTGCTGTATCAGATCCGGGTGAAGGTCCTGGCGCTGGCGGTGCGCGCCAGCCACGTGCGGCTGCCGCGCGATCGAGTTTTGATCAAGCTGCCCTACCTGGCAACGGTCAGGCGCGAGCTGCTGGCCTTGACACTGGGCGACGAGATTGAAGTCACGCGCACGGAAGTGCGCTTGCCGGCTGAGGGGCAATGGCAAGAGCGGCTGCTCCAGGTGCTTGAGCAATTGCGCTACAAGGTACACGTGAAGACTGCCGCGAACTAGGCTGGCGAGTAAAAATCCGGGCTACTAGAATGACGCTATTCCAGAATCAAGATTGACCGGGGTCAGGATGAACCTTGCGGAGTCAAACAAGCAGTCGCTTGCCATTCTGGCGGCGACTCTCTTGATCCTGGGCAATACGCTGCTGCACACTCAGGTCTACGGCAATCGCAATTATCGCACAGACGAGATTGCCACCATTCATCCGGCAGGCAAGCTGACCCCGCAACAAATCACATGGTGGATTGCGGGGACTGTACATCCGCCCGGCTGGCATATATTGGCTGCCTCCTGGGTAGAACATTTTGGCAGGTCTGAGGCTGTCGTACGATGGTCTTCCAAGCTGCTTAACCTATTGAGCTTTGCACTGATTTTCCAATTAGGAAAACATCTGATTGATCGACGCGCCGCGTTATACGCCGTCGCGCTTTTAGGGCTGTATGGTGTTGCCAGCAACAGCATGTTTGAGTTGCGGCCATATTCTATGTTGGTTGCTTTAACAACCGCTCTGCATCTGGTTTTCTTGCGCTGGATGGCCAAGCCGACCGGAAAGCTGATGGTGGCATATGTATGTTTGGGGATGGCCGCAGTCAATACACACTTCTACGCATTCTCGATATTTGCGGCGCATGCGCTTTTCCTGGTCACCTTTCGACGACTTGACCGGCGATTCGTTTACAACTCGGTAGCAATGTGGTTTTTCATAGCGTTATCAATCTCCCCCTGGATTCTGCCATTGGCGGATACCATGTTGGGCGTTTATTCCGCCGGGTATCCCTCGCGCGATTTGCCGACATTGGTTGAAGAGATTCGCTTTGAACCTGTTTTGATTTTCGAATTCCTGCTTATAGCGAGCCTTATCGCGCTGCCGCGTTTTCAGATTCTTACTGCGAATCGGTCTGCGCTTCGCTGGTATCCGCTGTCTCGGCTTGTGTATCCATTATTTCTATTGCTCGCTACTTTCGCTGTCGCGCTGTTGGTGAATTCAGCCTGGACTGTGTTAAACCCGCGCGGTTTCGCGTCGGTGGTAATGCTCATCGCGCTGGTAATGGCGTTAGGATTGTGGCTGCTGCCGGGCAGACTGGCAGGAATTCTTCTTCTCTTGCTTTATATCCACGCGCCGGTGAACATATTCGTCCAACCTGCAAACGCTCCGTATCAAGAAATCGTACAGACAATGGCCCTGAACTATCAAAGCGACAGCGTTGTAGTAACCGAATTCAAATGGGCTTGGCGCTGGCTGCTGGCGGCCGCCTACTATTTGATGGACTTCACGCCGGACAAGATGTCCAATGACCGGTTTTTCCATGTCATTGATCCGTATGACTCTGCTCATCCTCGCGATTACCCAATCGAATTGGCAAACATATTCAATAACTTTGCGCCAGCTAGTTTTTCGGCACAGCTGCCGTCTCATCGCCAACTCTGGCACTTGTCTGAAGGGGGCGGGAATTTCCCGGGGCTCAAATTACGAGACTGGCTCAAGGAGAATTACGCGCTAGTCCAAACCCATGCCTGGGATGAACCCTATTTCACCAGTTACACATTGAGCGAATACGCCAAAGTACCGGACCATCGGGGACCGCTCCTTCACGCGGGTGACGAAATGCGCCTCTATGCCTGGGAGCTTGAGGGTTCGGTTGAGGTCGCAGCATGTCAATTCGTCACAGTCGAAAGCTGGTGGCGGCCACATGCCGAAATCGATCAATCCTATTCGCTTGGCATCATCCTCGCCGATGCCGACAGCCAACTCGCCATTAAAAACTCGATTCCGGCCAACGTATTCACGACCGAATGGCAGACTGATCGATTCTACCGAGATCAAACAGTGCTGGAGATTCCTTGCTCGATTGAGGACGGACGCTACAATCTCTTGCTCGCCGCCAAAGAGACCAGCAGCGGAGACTTGCTGCCGCTTCAATACCCGGACGGAAACGACATCGGCAATGAGTACTACCTGACGACCCTGCACGTTACGTCGAGCTAAGCTGGCGAGCAACAATCGGCGCTACTAGAATGATGCTATTCCAGAACCAGGATTGACCGGGTCCAGCATGAGATTTGCGGAATCAAACAAGCAGTCGCTTGCCATTCTGGCGGCGGCAGTCTTGATCCTGGGCAATACCCTGCTGCATGCTCATGTTTACGGGAATCGCAATTATCGCGAAGACGAAGTATTTGTCACTCGACTGTCCTCACTGTATTCATGGTCGTCATTGGTATTGGACGCAGCAGACGATCCCGGTGAGCTAGGATGGCGTCTGCTGGTCGACATCTGGCTGGACAGCTTCGGCCTGTCGGAAGAAATCACTCGCTGGCTTTCCAGGCTGATCAACTTGGCGACATTTTCGCTGCTTTATCAGCTAGGCAAGCAGATTTGCGACAGGCGCGTCGGCCTCTACGCAATCGTATTGCTCGGGATATACGGCTTCGCGGCCAGCGCCATGTACGAATTGCGCCCTTATCCCTTTCTCATCGCCCAGGTGACAGCGCTGCACCTATGCTTCTATCGCTGGATGCGGAAACCATCGTCCGCCTTGATGTTTGCCTATACGCTCACTGGCGTCGCCGCCATATATACGCATTTTTTTTCGGTATTCGTCTTCCCGGCGCACGCCGTCTGCCTGGCATTGTTCACACGCTTCGAGCGCAAGCTGTGGCTTTCGTCTCTCGTGATGTGGTTTGCCATCGGCCTGTCATTTCTGGGCTGGCTATTGCCCTTCTTGCAGGCGATTTTGATCGTTATGCCGGGCGGCATCTATTACGCCATTCCCCCGGGCTGGGCCGGGATTCTCCTATTCTACAATCAGAGCAGATTCCAGCCCGAACTGATTTTTCAGTTTCTCATGCTCTTGAGCCTGCGCGCGCCCTTGATAGCGCGTAACTTTACAGCAGCCAGCAGTAGTCGCCTGCGCTTCAACGAACGCACCGGCTTGCTTTACGCTCCAGCTCTTTTGCTGTCGACCCTTCTCATTGCCTACGGGGCAAACTTCGTAGTTAGCAACTTCTCGCTGCGGAATGTCGTCATGTTCGCGCCTCTGATTGCCGTCTGCATGGCGCTGGGCTTGCGGCTGCTCCCGACCAAGGCGGCTCTTATTCTCCTGTCGCTGCTGATGCTGCACGCGCCGGTGAACTTGCGGGTCCAGGTGGAAAACGCGCCTTATCGTGAATTCGTGCAGACCATGGCGCCGACCTATCAAGACGACAGCGTCGTCGTGACGGAGTTCAGCTGGGCCTGGCGCTGGCTCTTGCCGTCCGCCTACTACCTGATGGACTTCACGCCGGACAAAATGTCCAAGCAGCGCCAATTCCATTTGATTGAAGCGCGAGACTCTGCGCATCCGCCCAATTACCCGGATGAACTGGTCAATATCTTCAAGACCTTTGAACCCGCCGCTTTTGAAAGCCAGCTACCCCCTCACAATCAGCTTTGGCGCCTGACTGAAGGAGGCGGCAACGACTTCGGCGCCGAATTCAGCGCTTGGCTCAATCAGAATTACACCTTGGTCCAAACGCGCGCCTGGGCTGAACCGTATGTCACAAACTACGCGCTGAGCGAATATGCCAAGGCGCCCGAGCATGAGGGTCCCTTGCTCGTGGCGGACGATGCCTTGCAACTTTATGTCTGGTCGCTTGGCGGCTCTGTAGAATTTGCGCCCTGTGAGACGGTACAAATTGAAAGCTGGTGGCAGCTGAACGCCGAAGTCGACCTCTCCTACTCGCTGAGCATCATTCTCGCCGCTGAAGACGGCGACGGTCAGCTCGCCATCCAAAACTCAATCCCGGCGCAGGTCTTTACAACCGAGTGGCAGGCGAACCGATTCTACCGTGACCAAACGACTTTGCAGATCCCCTGCGACATTGATAACGGTCGCTACAATCTCCTGCTCGCCGCGAAAGAAACATTGCGGGGCGCGGCCTTGCCGCTGCGCTACCCCGATGGCGGGGCGATCGGCAACGAGTACTACCTTACAACGCTGCAAATTTCCTCAAGCTGAGCACGCTTCTTAACCAGCAACATCACTTAACTAGATCCGCGTAGACACCGCCTGTCACTCGCTGCAGGGTATCCGGGCTTATCGGAAAAATCGCGTTGGCAGCGCCGCCGGCAGCGTACACCAGCTTAAAGCGCCGCAGGGACTGGTCGATATAAACTGCTATGCCGCCGCTGCGATGTCCGATTGGCGGGACGCCGCCGGGCGGGTAGCCTAGCCGGGCAATACATTGCTCGGCGGTCATCATGCGCGCTTTCTTGCGCCCGACAGCGAATAGCGCGGCCAGCTTGCGCTCGTCGATCATCTGGTCGCCGCTCGCCAGCACTAGCGCGGGCGTCGTCTTGTTGATCAAGAAACCCAGGCTCTTCACGATTTGACCCAGTTCGCAGCCGATATTTTCCGCCGCCTGCTGTGAGGTAGCCGTGGAACTGGCGAATTCGATTACCTCGACGTCCAGCTTCAAACTGAGCAGCGCCATCCTAACATCTTGCACGCCAAGCACTTGCATAAATGTTCCCATATTGCATACAATCTGTGCTGAAGATTGTAGTCATTACGGCTGGCAGGGCAACTGCGCGTTGCGGGAGAATTCAGATGCAGGTGGATGTTCAAAGTTTTGACAAGCAGGGATACGTCACAGCCCCCGGAATATTCAGCGCGGAAGAAGTGGCGAACTACCGCGAGCATTATATGGACATGCGCGCTGCGGGTGAGTACCCGGGAGATTTCGCCGGCGTCGCCATCAACAGCAGCGATCCGCTAAAGCGCTATCCGCGGTTGATTCACATGCACCGCTGGGACCAGATCAGCCTGGACTGGATGCTGCACGAGCGCCTGGGCAGCGTGTTCCGACAATTACTGGGCAAAGAGCCGCTCGCCGTGCAGACGATGCTGTACTTTAAGCCGCCCGGCGCTCGCGGACAGGCCTTGCACCAGGACCAGTACTACTTGCGCGTTCAGCCCGGCACTTGCATCGCCGCCTGGATGGCGTTGGACGACTGCGATGAAGAAAACGGCTGCCTGCAAGTCGTGCCGGGCAGCCACAAGTTGCCGCTCTTGTGCCCGATTGACGCCGATACCAGCGAGAGCTTCACCGATGTCACCGTGCCGCTTTCTGCCGATATGCAGCCGGAACCGGTGATCATGAAGGCCGGCGATGTATTCTTTTTCAACGGGCAGGTGATTCACGGCAGTTACCCCAATAGCTCGGCCAATCGCTTTCGCCGCGCCCTGATCGGACACTACATTGAGGCCGCTGCCGACCAGGTGGCGCATTATTATCATCCGGCCATGCGCTTCGACGGTACGGTCGCGGAACTGGAAGTCGCGGAAGGCGGCGGACGGTGCGGCGTGTGGGTGGACGAAGACGGCGAGCAAATCCTCGAAATGAGCGGCCAGCTCGGCTAGTCGGCGTAGTAGGCGCCGCCGGCCCGCTCAAAGCGCGCGCTCGGTTCAGCCAGCTCCGAGTCGGGATGCCGCTTGGGCACTGCGGTCAGCAAGATGCGGCGGCCGCCAGCCTCGACGTAGTAAGTATGCAAAGCTTGGTCCGGCTCTACCTTGAGGCGGCCGCAGAGCCGGTGATTGAAGCGGATGGCGTCGCCCGACTTGCTGGCCAGGGTCGTTTTGCGCCAGAGCTTCCAGCGCGCGCCCGAGCCATCCGCGAACAACACGCGATAACACATCTTAACGCGGGCGAAGCGCCAGGCGCGCATCGCCATTGTCAGTACAAATGCGCCAATCAATACGAACACAATCAGCCGGCCCGCCGGTCCATAGCGCCCGGCGATCAGAATCAAAGGCACGGACAGCAGCAGCAGGGTCGTCAGCGGCTCGGTGATGAGCTGCAGCCATTGGCGCGACGACAGCCTGCCGTCGCGGTTGCGCTCGAGGTCCTTGCGCGTTTCACGTGAAAGCTTCTCGCTGGCGGACATAGGCCCCATTCTATCCCGCTTCGTGGACGATGCTAGTATCGATCCGGTTGCGCGGACCCAACTGCAGCACGATGACGCTGCCAATGATCAATGCGGCGCCGAGCCACTGAATCGCGAGAATCACCTCGGC
The DNA here is from genome assembly GCA_964632725.1 of uncultured Anaerolineaceae bacterium. GTDB lineage: Bacteria > Chloroflexota > Anaerolineae > Aggregatilineales > Phototrophicaceae > UBA6055. The sequence goes on along the minus strand of CAZWCV010000110.1, from coordinate 2,828 downwards.
TAGTATTAGCATGGAAACGATCATCGACAGGATGGGCTCGACCGTGCTGATCAACGAAGTCTGGGCCGCGCCGATGCGCTGTATGGCCAGGTTGATAGCGAAAATCGGCAGGACGGTGCCCAGGGCGGCGATGCCGAAAAGCAAAAGCAAGGACAGCGCGTTCTGCGGCATTTGCAGCCCGCGCAGAGGAATCAGCAGCAGCAGGACGGCCAGCGTGCCTACCATCATCCAGGCGCTGGCCCCGGATACATCGGCCACGCCGGCCAGGGTTCGCCTGGCCAGCAAGTAGTAGACAGCGACTATTGCCGCGTTGAATAGCGCCAGGGCCACGCCGAGCGAATCGACGCTCGTGCCCGGCATTAAGTCGGGCACGGTGAGAAAAACGCCGGCCAGCGCCATCGCCAGCGCCAGCCAGGCTAGCGGCCGAATCCGCTCCCCCAGCAGCGCGGACAGCACAACCACCATAGCCGGATAAGAATAGAAGAGCGCAATATAGGTGCTGCCCGGCAAGCGCTCCAGTGCGAAGAATGCCGCCAGCACGGCTGCCGAAATCACAACGCCGACGGCCAGCATGGAGCGCACAGGCGCGTCGCTGCTGCGCGCCGAATTCGCAGCGCGCCGGCTCCTGTAGACCAGCGCCCACATCATTGGCGCGGCGATGACAAAGCGCCAGATAGCAATGTCGAAGGGTTCGAATGACGATTGCAGATAGGTAGTCTTTACCATCGTGGGCATGAGCGCGAAACCCGCGGCCGCCAACAGAACCCACAAGACGCCTTCGCGTTCTTTAAGAGACATTGCGGCTCACGGGACAACACTCGACTTTGACATGCCGCAAAACTGATGTTCGCGAGCTACAAGCGGGGTCAAGCGATGCTCACCATGCTGACCAGGCTGGTCGCCAAGGGGTAGAAGATGCCGAAGACCAGGGTGCCGGCCAGCGCGATATTGATGGCCATGCGCACGTAGCGCGTCTCCAGCGCCGGAATCAGTTCGCCCGCGCTATCACGCAAGTACATATTCACGACCACGCGGATGTAGTAGAAGGCGCTGACCACGCTCGTCAGCACGCCGACCACCGCCAGGCCAAAGAGCCCAGCCTGCACGGCCGCGGAGAAAATCATGAATTTGCCCACGAAGCCGGCGGTCAAGGGCACGCCGGTCAGGCTGAGCATGAATACGGTCATGGCCATGGCCATCAGCGGACGCGACTGCGCCAGGCCGTTGAGGTCGTCGATATTGCCGCCGCTGCCGTCGGCTTTCTCAATCGTCATGACCACGGCAAAAGCGCCGAGATTGGTGAACATATAGGCCATCATATAGACCAGCGCGCCCTGCGTGGCCGCGTCAACGACCCTGGCGCTGCCGGCGGCGGCCACCGCTACCATGATGTAGCCGGCATGCGCGATGGACGAGTAGGCTAACATGCGTTTGAGATTGCGCTGCGAGATGGCGACGAAGTTGCCCAGCACCAGCGTGAGTATGGCGATGATGGTGGCGGTCGCCTGCCAGGCAGCCGCTTCGCCATCCGCCAGCACCAACACCGAGAGCCCCGTGATCAGGACGCGCAGCAGCGCCGCGAAACCACCGATCTTGGCCGTCACGCTCATAAAGGCGGTAACTGGCGTCGGCGCGCCCTCGTAGACATCCGGCGTCCACATATGGAAGGGCACGACGGCCACTTTGAAGCCCAGGCCCACAATCAGAAGAGCCGCGCCAACCAGCAAGTAGAACGCCGCGGACGAAGTCGCGCCGACGATGCCGCCGACTGCTTCGAAAATCTGCGGGATACTGGTGGCGCCGGTGGCGCCGTATACCAGCGCCGCGCCGAATACCAGGAAGGCGCTGGAAAATGCGCCCAGGATGAAATACTTCATGCCGCTTTCTTCGGATTTCAGCGCCAGGTCGCTGCCGTCATTCTTGATCGAGCGGAAGGCCGCCAGGATATACAGCGGGATGCTCAGCAATTCCAGCGCCACAAAGACGATGATCAGGTCGTTGGCGCCGACCATGAACATGGCGCCCGCCGATGAAATCAGCGCCAGGATGTAATACTCGCCGCGGTGGATCTCGGCGCGGTTGAGGTAGTCCCAACTCATCAGGACCGCGATCAGAGTGGCCACCAGGATCACAGCGTTCAGAAAGCCGGTGAAGGCGTCGGCCACGAACATGCCATAAAGCGCGACTTGCTCGCCGGCCGGCGGCGAATAGACAAAAACATTCGCGACGAAGCTGAGCCCCAGCCCCAGGCAAGCCAGGACCGGCGTCCAGTGTTTACGCTCCTCGCCCGCGAACAAGTCCGCCAGCACCAGGATCAGCGTCCAGGTCAGCAGCAGGGTGGCAGGGAGCGTGGACGCCAGGTTGGATTGCGCGAGCAACTCCGCGATGGTCGGCGACTCAAACATGTTTTCTCCTAGCGAACAAACATCGCCACGATCTTATCCACGGAAACATCCAGCAGGTTAAAAAAGACGATCGGCTGCAAGCCCATCCAGAAGATCATGATGATGATGGGGATATAGGCCGCCTTCTCATACCAGGTCAGCGAATAGCCGTCTTCGCTCGCCAGCGGCTTCTTGAGCTCGCCCATGAATACGTGCTGGAACATTTTCAGCAAGTAAACCGCCGCCAGGATGACGCCCAGGGTGGCGAATAGCGTGAAGGCGAAGCCGAGGTAGTCGCTGCCCAGCGAGCCCAGCAGAATCGTGAATTCGCCAATGAAGCCATTGAGACCGGGCAAACCCATGCTGCTCAGCGAGATGACCAGGCTGATCGCGCCGAAGAGCGGCATCACCTTCCAAACGCCGCCGTAGTCGGCCATTTCCTTG
>CAZWCV010000109.1:4476-12887 GCA_964632725.1 uncultured Anaerolineaceae bacterium | reverse complement strand
AACCGGCGGGCGATCGCGCCCTTTTTCGAAGTTGATCACGCCGAAATCGGGGTGGAAGTTGTACTGCATGCTGACCGGCAGCTTGTTGAGCACCAGCACCTCTTTGCCCCAGCCGCGCGCCTGATTCAGATAATGCGCCAGGATCTCCAGCGCGACGTCTTCGTAGCCGTCTTCGCGGAACTTGCCGCCGTCGAACCACATCATATCGGGCTGATACTTGTCGATGACCTCGCGCACCTTCAGCTGCCACTGCGCGAAAAAGTCCTCGAAGCGGCTGGTCTGCTGCACCCAATAGAAGTCTGCGAACTCCGGATCGAAGATCTCCCAGCCTTCCGCCAGCCCGCGCTCGATCGCCGCTTCGTCAAAAGTCTGGTCCCACTGATTCCAGCCGGCCAGGAACCAGTTGAAGCCGCGAATGATGTGAAAGGGCGCGACCAGGCGCAGGTCGCGGCGGCGCAGCGCCCCCGCCAGCTCGCCGTATAGATCGCGCTTCGGCCCCATCTTTCCGACATTCCAGCGATAGACATCGCTGTCCCACAAGCCGAAGCCGTCATGGTGCGCCAGTGAAAAGCCGGCGTAACGCGCGCCGCTGTTGGCGAAGAGTTCGGCCCACTCATCCGGGTCGAATCGCTCGGCGGTGAATCCCTCGATGAAACGCGTGTATCCGTATTCGGCCGGCGACCCAAATCTTTCGCAATGCCGCCGATGAATCTCATGCGCGGGATCGTTCATCCATTTGCCGTACCATTCGTTGCCGAAGCCGGGCACGGAATAAATGCCCCAGTGGGCGTACAAGCCGAATTTGCTGTCGCTGAACCACCCCGGTACTTCGTGCCGCGTAAGCGATTCCCAAGATGCCTCGAATGCAGTCATATCATCTCTCGCTTGGTTTCTCTCTCAGGTAGGGGTCGCCGTCAGCCGCGGTTCCCGCACCCACCAGCCTAGCAGCGCCGCGCCGATGACGCCACATACAAGCGACGCCACAAACAGCGCGTTGATGTCGAATTTATCAGACAGCCAGCCCGCCATTATCGGACCCGCGAAGGTGAAGGGCGCCATCAGGGTATTGGTAAGGCCGATGAAGGTTGGCTGCTCGGCGGGCGGGGCGAATTCGAGCACGATGTTGAAGTGCGAAACGCTATCGCTGGAAATGGCGCAGGCCAGGCAGATAAAGGCCGGAATCAGCCCCAATACACTGGTTGAGCTGAGGGCGAATACTGCCGCCAAGACCATGCTCACGGCAGAGATTACCAGATTGCGTTTATGCCCCCAGCGGTCGCCCAGCCAGCCGAATGTCAGGCGCAGCACCGCCTGCGAGCCGATGAATATCGCGGTAAGCGAGCCAATGTCGGCGCCGCCGAGCGCGAAACGTTTGTCGCCCAGGACGATAAAGAAGCTGACCGCCATCATGCTCAAGCGCAGCAGGGCGAAACCCACCAGGAAGCGCCGGTAATTGACGTGCTCGCGCAAGACCGCCGGAAGCTGGCGCAAATACTGTCGCAGCGGAACCGACTGCTTGACATCTTCACTTTCGGGTTCGCGGGTCAAGGACAAGGCAAACCAGGAGATCGCCAGCGGCAGCCCTGCGATCAGGAAGAGCAGGCTGAAGTTGCCCGGGTAGTCCACGGCGTCGAGGATGCGACCGACGAAGAAAGCGCCGGCGATTCCCATCAGCAGGCCGCCGCCATCGGCCAGGCCGAAGAAGATGCCGCGCCGCCGCGTGGGAATGACCTTGCCGATCATGGTAAACCAGGCCGGCGTGACCAGGCCCCCGCCCAAGGCCGCGGCCGCGATACCGATGAAAAACAGCGCCAGCGCCAGTCCGGGCGCCTCAACCGCAAAAAGCAGCAGCGCCAGGCCGATAAGAGGGTAAGGCAGGCGTTGCAGCAAGCCGCTCAGCAGCAGCACGAAGGGCAACTTGCGTTTCAGCCCCTGGGCGTGATTGGCGACCAGCAGCTGCGGCATAAGAAACGATAAGCTGAAGATGGCCGAGATCAAGCCGACGGCGATCTCCGATTCGGTGAGGCGGCTGACCAGCAGCGGCATGATTGTCTCTTGCGAGACCAGGCTGATCGCCAGCGCATAAAACATATTGTCGAGAACATTGACCGTGAAATTCCAGTTGCGGTCTTTCTCGATGGCCACCTGCGCCGAACTGTCAGCCTCGCCGCCGTTCATGCGCCGCTCTTTTTCTTGTCCGCGCTCATGGGCGTAGGCGCCACGTGCCGCGGCTCCCTCACCCACAGCGCCAGCAAAACGCCGCCGACCACGCCGCAGAGCAACATCAGGTTGAATAGCCCCTCAAAACTGTAATCGGCGACCCAGCCGCCAAATATCGGCGCCAGGAAGACCACCGGCGCCAGCAGCGTGTTGGTCAGCCCGATGAAAGTCGGCTGGTCTTCGGGCACGGCGAATTCGAGCACGATATTCAGATGCGAGATACGGTCGGCCGCCAGCGCCGTTCCCAAAAGCAAGAAAGCCGGAATCAGGGTAACGACGTTGCTCGCCAGCGAAGCGGCCAGCGCGGACCCGGCGGCGGCGAAGGCGAATATGGTCAAGTTCAGCTTGTGCCCGCGCCGATCGCCCAGCCAGCCCAGCGCCAGCTGAATCACCGCCTGGCTGCCCAGCAGGACGGCCGTCAGCGCGCCCACTTCGACGCCGCTCAGGTCAAAACGGTCGTTTCCGAAGACGATGAAAAAGCTGGCGCCCATCAAGCTGAAGCGGCCGATGGAGTAGCTCAGCAGGAAGCGGCGGAAGTTGACATTGCGCCGCAGCACCGCCGGCAGCTGCCGAAAGTAGTGCGACAGCGGAATGTGCTCCTTGACGATCGGGCTCTCCGGCTCACGGTTGAGCGACAAGCCGATCCAGGAAATGCCCATGAAGAATGCCGCTACAAAAAACAGCGTGGCGAAATTCTGTGGATAGGCGACATCGTCCAGGATGACGCCGACGAAATAAGCGCCGACGAACCCCATCAGGGTGCCCAGGCCGTCGCTGACGCCGAAGAAGATGCCGCGGCGATTGACCGGCAGCACCTTGCCAATCATCGTGAACCAGGCGGGCGTGGCGACGCCGGCGCCAAACGCGCCCAAGCCGATCACCAGGTAGACCGCCAGCAAAGCCAATGTCGGCGAGTTTTGGGCGAAGAAATACACAGCGAAACCGGCAAAGACGTAGGGCACGCGCTCCATCAGCCCGCCGATGAACATGACAAAGGGCAGCTTGCGCGTCAGCCGCTCGGCGTGATTGGCCGCGAAGAGCTGCGGCAGGTAGAAGGAGATGCTGAATATGGCCGGCGCGAGCCCGATGGCGATCTTGGAGTCGGTCAGATTGTCGATCAGCAGCGGCATGATCGTCTCGCGCGATATCAAGCTAAAGGCCAGCGTGATAAAGGTGATGTCGATCAGATTGACCGAGAAATTCCAGGGCAGATTCTTTTGTACGAAGTTTTCAGCTTTGGCGGTCAAGTCAATCACCCATGCCGGTTATCTTGATCGAATGCGCATGCGATTCAGGCAGGTGCGGCAGCGTCAGGCGCAGATCCGCGCCGTCCTGCCGCCAGTCGAGATCGGCGTCTTGACCGAGCAACTGGATCGTAGCCCCGGCCGGAGCGTCCAGCCCTTCAATCGCGATTTCGCTTTCAGCCGGCGCGCCCAGCAACGTGACGTAGAGGGCATCGTCGGCCGCCGTGAAGCGCAAGTCCAGCCCTTGCGTGGTGGCGCCGTCAGCGCGCGTCCAGGGGCGGGTGTCGAAGATGGCCGCGCCGTTGCGATCCAGCCAGCGGCCCAGCCCCCGCAGGCGCTCGGCTTGATTGTCAGGGATGGTCCCATCCGCCATCGGCCCGACATTAAGCAACAGATTGCCGTTCTTGCTGACGATATCGACGAACATGTGAATCAATTCGTCTTCCGCCAGCAGCTGCTCATCGCCCTCGTTGCGGTTGTAGCCGAAGCTGTGGCCGATGCCGCGGCAGCATTCCCACTTCACGTCCTGAATCTCGTCGAAGGTGGCGTATTCCGGCGTGATGTAGTCGAAGTGCGGGCCGCGCGGGGGCGCCAGTGGCTCGCCGGCTTTTGGCGCCCTATCGCGCGATTGCGTGAAGCGGTCGTTGATGACGCCCTCGGGCACGCTGTTGTAATAATAGGCGAAGAGCTCACCCAGGTCGGCAGCGGCCGGATAGCCGATGTCATTCCACATGATTGAAGGCTTGTAGCGGTCGATCAGCTCCTTCCAATGCGCCACCGAATAGTCGACGAATTCGGGCGTCTGCACGATTGTGCCCCAGACGTCGTGGATTTGGCTGATGCGCGCCTGGTTGAAAGCCCAATCCAGCCCGCCGGAATAATAGAGCGCCATCTTCATACCCTGCTCGCGCACCGCGTCCGTAAGCTCGCCGACGACATCGCGCATGGTGTGGTAGTTCGCTTTGCGCGGGCAGGGGATGTCGCTGGGCCACAGCGTGAAGCCGTCGTGATGTTTGGTGGTCAGCACTACGTAGCGCGCGTTGACCTCGCTGAATAGCGACGCCATGTCGCCCGGCTGCCAGCGCCTGAGCGCGCTATTGAACCCGGCGGCAAAGTCGTCGTAGTCGAAGTCAACGCCGTAATTCTGATTGTGCCATTCTCGGGTGGGGCTGTCTTCAAATTTGAGCGTATTCAAATACCATTCGGCGTAGGAATTGTGGCGGAACCAGTTGCTCATATCGCCGCTCTCGAAGACTTCGCCGATGTCGCCGCCGTGGGGCGCCCAGGCCGGCACCGAGTACAGCCCCCAGTGGATGAAGATGCCTAACTTGGCGTTGTGATACCAGTCCGGGACTTCGTGCGTGCTGACAGATTCGAGTGTTGGTTCAAAGGTCATATCAGATTTCCTCTATATTCTTCCAACGTGTAATTGTTCAAGCGATTCACCAGGATTCGCGACAGATGCCGCCGTCGGCCATAGCGATCAATAGAGTCTCGCCGTCCCTCGCAATGCAGTTGACATCTCCGGCGACCATCTCGGTCCAGCATGTGCCGCCGTCGCATGAGCGCATGACGCGGTCGTCCACTTGCGCGATTATCCGCGAATCGTCTGCAAGCGCGATGGCGTTCACCGCGCTTGCAGTCTCAAGCAGCATCTCCCAATTTTCGCCCGCGTCGTTGGAGCGCAGCAGCCCATGCCCCTCGGTACCGGCGTAGAGCGCGCCGCTTTCAGCCAGCGCCAGGCTCAGCACCGTTTCGTCGCCCGCCGGCATGGACAGATCCCGCCACAAACGACCGCCATTCTCACTGGCATAGATGCCGCTGCCCGTGCCCGCGTAGGCCAGGTCGTCCTCGGCGAAGCGCGGCGAGAGCGCCAGGGCGTAGATGCTGTGATCGAACAAGCCGTGATTGACCGCCAGCCAGGTCGCGCCGCCGTCAGTCGAACGCAGGATGCCGTCCGCGAATGTGCCCGCCAGGACGCAGCCGCGGACAGCAAAGTCGGGCTGGGCAGCCAGGCAGGTGACCAGAGGCGCCGGCGCGCGCAGCTGAAGCGCTTGCCAGCACGCGCCGCCGTCGGTTGAGCGGGCGACGCCGCCTTGAACGCCGGCCAGCAGCAAGTCGCCCCCGGCATCAATAGCCAGCGCCAGCGCCGGCAAGTCTTGATCGGGCAGCCAGGATCGGAAGAGGCTCTGCGCTTCACCAGCCGTATCCACGCGATACAAGCCGCTCTGGCGCGCGACGTATATCATGCCGCCATGCGCTACCAGGCTGTGCGCGCGGTGCTTGAGTTCGACGCTCGTCATCTAGGGCTCCGTCATGGTTTCGGGTTCGCGATGCAGCACCAGCACATCAATGGTCAGCGCCAGCGCCGCGCTCGACACAGCCCGCCGCAGCGCTTCGACTTGCACCTGCGCCACATCGACGATGCCGGCCGCCTTGACATCGACGAAAGCGCCTTTCATCACATCAATGCCGTCTTTGCAATCGTCAAGCTTCAGTTGCGCCATAATCTCGCTGGGGTCATAGCCGGCGTTCGCCAGCAGCCGGCGCATGGGCGCTTCGGCAGCAGCGGCCAGCATCAAGCAAGCGGCGCGTCCCTCCAGGTCGTCGTAACATTCCGCCTCCGCCAGCAGCCAGTCGCGGCAGGCTGCCAGCGCCACCCCGCCGCCGGGAATCACGCCGCCGTCCGCCGCGCCCCGCAAAGCGCGAATGGTGCGTTCCGCCAGTTCTTTGCGCTGCCGGATCTCGTCTTTGGCGATGCCGCCGACGTAGACTGTCGCCAGTCCGCCGTTGAGTTTCCCTAAGCGAGCCAGCGCCCGGGCGCGTATGTCATCATCGTCTGTCTCGCGATAGGTCTGCCGCAGGCGCCGCGCTTGCTCGCGAATCGCCCGCGGGTCGCCCTTGCCGCTGGCGAACCCGAAGTTCGAGTCGTCCGCCCAAACCCAGCGCGCCCCGCCAAAATCGCACTCCCGGACCGTTTCCAGCGAATCGCCGGCTTTCAGCAAAATCGGACGACCGCCGGTCAGGAGGCAGATGTCGGCCTGCGCTTGATGCAAATCGCCCGGATGAAATTCGTCGATGGCGGTAACGACCACGCGAATTTTATCGCTGATCCGCTTGTCCAGGACGACCGACAATCCCTTCTCCGAGATTGAGGCCACTGTCAGCAGCAACTCTTTGACGCCGCAGCGCAGCGCCAACTGCATCAGCGGCACCAGCTCGGCCGGCTCCTCGATTTCCATATCGGTCACCAGAATCGCGGCGTCGTGCAGCTCGGCGACTTGTCGATGGCCGCCGCGCAGCATCTCTTTGGATTGCGCGCCGCCTTTCCAATAGCAGCCGGCCACGTAGTTGTACGCCATCCCGCGTCCGTGGCCTTCGCGCACATCGACCTGGCCGTAAGGCCCGACGGTGTAGAGCGCTTCGCCCAGGATGCGCGCCATCTCCTCGTCATAACAGACGGAAAAGGCCGCCGCCTCGAGCTCGGCTGCGCTGCTGAGGTAACGCGTCTCGCTCGTCATACGCGCGATCAGGCGTGGCAGAAGTTCGGTCAAGCGTCCCCGCAAGCGCATGGGATCGGCGCCGGCGGCGATGAAGCGCAGGCCTTCATTGTAAATCTGCTCATAGAGAATGGCTGTGGCGACGACGCCGTCGCCCGCCTGCTGATGCATCCGCCACAGCACCTGCCGCAAAAGCATGGCGCCGACATCCTCGTCCTGCTCCGGCAGTGCAATGATGCGGCGCGCGATGACGCCGCCGTCATCAAGCAGTTCCAGATTGTTCAGGTTTTGTGTAAGGGACCGGCGCGGCAGCGGACCCAGCGTCGGCGCGACCGCCCCCGTCAGCGTGGCGATGCCTCGCTTCAAGGCGCGCTGTGTCTGCGGCTGATGAATAACCTTGGGCTGTGGCATAGAGCGGTATCGAACCCGGTTCGGACTTGGCGGCGTCGGAAAATTAGAAAAGAGCGACAAGCTGACTGCAATCACTCAATCACGACGATGCTGCTTGACGCGCCCCTGGAAATAATAAACTTGTATGCTCGCGCGAGCAAGACGGGTTCGCGACAGTTATCGGTCGCGGCGCATCCGAATGCGATTTGAACAAGTCTTTGACAATTCTCTTATCATCGTCTAATATACGACTAATGAGCGATTAATCGAGACAGATTTTGGTCAGTCGCTTAAAACGAGCCATATGCCGGCGGAATCGCGCAATCGGAGGGAAGAAGGAGGCGCCTTTGGCACTATCGCTACGTGGGAGCAGTACTTAATCCGTCCGAGATTAACTATGGAAAGGAACCGACATGAGCACTGAGAAACTTTCACGCCGGGCATTTTTGAAGCTCGCAGCCGCCAGCAGTTCCGGCGTTGCGCTCGCCGGGCTGGGTCCTTTGAGCAGTATCGCCAGCGCCCAGGACCAGGTCGAGTTGACCTTCGGTCGCCACTGGGAAGCGGCTTTCCGCCCGCGCCAGGCCGAGTACGATGAAGGCTTTATGGAGCGGCATCCGGACATCAAGATCAGCATCACCTACAACACTTGGGCCGACCACAACAACGTGGTTCCGGCCTGGGCCGCCGCCGGCACCTTGCCCGATATCATCTACGTACACGGCAGCCGCGTCGTGCCTTGGGCGCACGAGGGCATCATCATCGACATCCACGACCTCGTCACCCCCGATGAAGAATTTGATGTCGACAACATGTGGGAAGAGTCGCTGCGCTTGTACCGCATTGACGGTCGGCTGCATGCCTTGCCCTACGATCACGGTCCGCTGATTCTCGGCTACAACGTCGACATGTTCGACGCCGCCGGTCTGGATTACCCGGATGAAGACTGGACGATGGACGATCTGCGCAACGCGGCGGTTGAGCTCAGCAATCCCGATGAATTCCAGTGGGGTTGGAGTGGCGAACTCGACCTGGGCAACGGCGGCTCGGACTTCTTCCT
>CAZWCV010000109.1:0-4420 GCA_964632725.1 uncultured Anaerolineaceae bacterium | reverse complement strand
GGCGCCTGGGGCGGCCGGAAGATGAACGATGACGAGACCGAAATGATTCTCGACTCGGCCGAATCCCGCGAAGCGCTGAACTTCTGGTACAGCTTGATCCATGAAGAGAATGCCGGCCCCAGCGCGACCGAAGCCGAAGGTTTTGGCGACAACCCCTGGCAGAACGGCCGTTGCGGTATGGCTGTCGTGCCGACTTGGGAAACACCCAGCCTGCGCGCTTTCGCCAGCTTCAACTGGGATGTCGCGCCGACGCCCATGGGCGCGGGCGGCGTGCGCAGGACGGGCGCTTTCGGTAGCGGCTACGGCATCACGCCCACCAGCGGGCAGCCCGATGTCGCCTGGCGCTATCTGCGCGAATACCTCTCCAACGAAGGTATGATTTTCATGTGGAGCCTGTCCGGCCGCGGGTCACCGGCGCGCCCGGAAGCGCTTGAAGTATGGTTCACGTCAGAGCCGGCGCCCCCCAATGCGCACTACTATCGCGACGCCATGTTTGACTACGCCGTAACCGGCCGTCCCTATCAGACGATCGCCGGCGCGCAAGTCAGCGACGTGCTGGCGCGTGAGGCCGAGCTGTTGCGCCTGGGTGAGACGACTGTAGACGCCGCAATCGACGCCATCATGGAAGAGGGTCAGGCTGCGCTCGACTCTGTTGCGGACGACATGTAACTTGAATCCCGAATCTCGATTCAACCGAGGGAGATCGCCCAGCGGTCTCCCTCAATTGTGTTTAACTGGCTGCTGGTGAAACACCGATGTTCAGACGACTGCTAAAACCGATCTCTCCCAGCGCCCGGCGCGAAGAACGAATTTTTTATTTGTTTATTCTGCCTTGGCTGATCGGTCTGGTCGTCTTTAACGCCGGCCCGATCCTGGGCATTTTGGGGCTCAGCTTCACCGACTGGCGCATTTCATTTGAAGGCCTCAGCTTTGTGGGGCTGGAGAACTATCGCACGCTCTTCGCCGACGAAACCTTCTGGATATCGGTTGGCAATACGCTCTACATCACGGTTGGCCGCGTGGTGCTGGGCACGATATTCGCGCTTTTCCTCGCGATACTCTTGAATCAGAAGGTGCCGGGCATTCCCTTTTTCCGCGCCGTCTATTATCTGCCCTCCGTTACGGCTGGCGTCGCGGTGGCGCTGGTCTGGATCTGGATCTTCAACCCGCAAGTTGGCATCCTCAACCATACGCTGCGCCTAATCGGCATCAAGGGGCCGACCTGGATTCATAGTACGCTTTGGGTCAAGCCGTCGCTCATCATTATGAGTATCTTCACCGTTGGGCCCAACATGATCATCTTGCTGGCCGGTTTGCAGGGCATCCCCAAGGAGCTCTATGAAGCGGCTGAAATCGACGGCGCCGGAACCTGGGACAAGTTCACCAGTGTAACCCTGCCCATGCTGTCGCCGGTGCTCTTCTTTGTCATCATCATTTCTGTCGCCGCCTCCTTCCAAAACTTCACCGAGATCCGCGTTATGACGCAAGGGGGGCCGGGCGAATCCAGCAATGTGCTGGTCTGGTATCTGTGGGAGAACGCCTTCGTTTATTTCCAAATGGGCGTGGCTTCCGCCGTCGCCTGGATCATCTTTATCTTACTCATGGCGCTGACGGGCATTCAGTTCCGGCTGGGCCGGCGCTGGGTCTTCTACGAGGTGTAGCCGATGACGCGTCAAGCAGCCGCCACGCGGCCCCCCCGCAAAGCCAAAGGGGATACCGCCTGGTATCGCTCCATCAAGGGCCGACGAGCGCTCGGAATCTTACTGACCTTCGCATTGCTCATCCCGCTGGGCATCTTGTTTGTGGTGCCATTCTTTGTCATGCTTTCCACCGCCTTGAAGACCAAACCGCAGATCTTCCAATTCCCGCCCAGCCTGATTCCCGACCCAATTGTCTGGGAGAACTTCCCCGAGGGCTGGCGGGGCTATGACTTCATCGATTTCACCGGCTGCACCTGGAATTCGGTGAAGATCACCGTCAACAATATCGTCGGCAATCTGGTCTCATGCACCCTGGCGGCCTACGCCTTCGCGCGGCTCAAGGCGCGCGGCAAAAACATCTTCTTCGGCATCCTGCTGGCAACCATGCTGCTGCCAAACGAAGCGGTGCTAATCCCGCAATATGTGCTCTTCAGAATCCTGGGCTGGAACGACACCCACCTGCCATTGATGGTGCCGCCCTGGTTTGGCTGGCCCTTCTTCATCTTCCTGCTGCGGCAGTTCTTCCTCACCATTCCGGAAGAATTGGTCGACGCCGCCAAGATCGACGGCGCCGGGCACGCGCGTATCTTGATGCAAATCTTCATCCCGCTGTCCAAGCCCGCCCTCGCCACTCTGGCGATTTTCGCCTTCGTCGGGAACTGGAATAACTTCTTCGGTCCACTGCTCTACCTGCGCACCCCGGAGATTCAGACCTTGCCCGTCTGCCTCGTGCAATATCAAGGCGCCTATGGCAATACCGATTGGAATCTGATGATGGCGGTGGCGACGATCACGGTGATTCCGGTTTTGCTCATTTTCATCTTCGGCCAGCGCTACTTCGTCGAAGGCATCGCGACTTCCGGCGTCAAACGCTGATGCTGCGGCAGCAGAAAATGCCTGATTCGCAACATTGATCATCGGCGCATGAAACTTCTCCTCCGCCTGCTGCTGTCGATACTGGCCATCACGCTGCTTACCGCCATCGGCAAGCCCGAGCCCTTCGTCGATGTCAGCGAGTCCGCCGGCGTAACCGCGACGCATAACGGCCATTGGGAACTCTTTGAAGATGACTTCGCCACTGGCTATCTGGGCATCGGCCAAGCCTGGGGCGACTATGACCGCGACGGCTGGCTCGACCTCTACGTCACCGGCAATCGCGATCCCAGCGTTTTGTATCGCAACAATGGCGATGGCGCGTTCGCCGTCTCCGAGCTGTCGCTGCAGGTCGCGCTGGAAGGGGCCGAAACCGGTGGCGCGGTCTGGGCCGATTACGACAATGACGGCTGGCTCGACCTCTATGTGCTGAATCACGGCGCCAATACGCTCTTCCACAACGACGGCGGCCGCGGCTTCAGCGATGTGACCGCGCGGGCGAGCGTCGGCGATGCCGCCAAGGGCACTACCGCGACCTGGGGCGACTTTGACGGCGACAGCTTTTTGGACTTGTACGTCGTCAACTGGTCCTGCTTCCCCGAATGCGGCGACCCCAATATCACGCGTGAGCACCATGAGGCGCGCGACACGCTCTATCGCAACCGCGGCGATGGGACATTTGAGGACGTCACCCACCTGTTGGATTACGATTTGCTGCTCGGTTCGGGCTTCAGCGCCAGCTTCACCGATTACGACAACGACGGCGACGCCGATATCTACGTGGTTAACGATCAGTTCAAGAATATGCTGGGCAATATCCTCTGGCGCAACGACGGCCCCGGCTGCGGCGGCTGGTGTTTCAGCGAAGTCTCGATCGAAGCGGGCGCCCGCACTTTCATCCACGGCATGGGGCTGGCCGTCGGCGATTACGATAACGACCTCGACCTGGACTTCTACTTCTCGGACATGGTCAACGGCATGGTGCTGCTACAGAATCAGGGCGACGGCGCCTTCATCGATATGGCCGAAGAAGCCGGCGTGGTGGTGGGGCCCAGCAGCGCGGTCGGCTGGGGCACGGTCTTCTTTGATTATGACAACGACAGCTGGCTTGATCTCTACCTCACGGCTACCGAATTTATCCAGTTCGATATCGTGTCCGGGCCCGAAGGCATGATGTTCGAGTATCGCGACTTCTTGTTCAAGAATCAGGGCGACGGCACTTTCAAAGATGCCACGCCGCAAGATTGGCTAGTCAATCTTAAGCCGAGCATGGGCCTGGCTTACGCCGATTATGACAAGGACGGCTTCCTCGATTTTGTCCTGGGCAACTGGAACGAAGGCTACCGTCTCTACCGCAATACCGGCGCCATCGGCCAGTCCAACAACTGGCTCAACATCCGTCTGGTTGGCGGCGGCGACATCAATCGCGACGCCATTGGCGCGCGCGTGACGATCACGACCGATGATGGCCGCCAAATGTTGCAGGAGGTCAAGTGCGGCTCGAGCCTGGGCGCGGGAAATGATACGGCGCTGCACTTCGGCTTGGGCGAGGCGACTGTACGCGAGTTGCGAGTCCGCTGGCCCAACGGCGTGGAAGAGACGCTGCGCGATGTCGCCGTCAACCAGTTCTTGGAAGTCGCCTATTCGGGCTAGGGCATGGTCTACCCCCCTCAGTCCCCCCATATCAATGGGGGGAAGCTAGATTTGCTTTATGTCAACTTGGAAGCCTTGGCCATGTTGGCTCCCAAACTATCGAGTACGCAAAGTGAAAGCTCCCCCGCCCTGATACTTCGGCTGACGACAGGACAGTTTTTTCTACCCCATCCCCGACGCTTCCCCAATGCATT
>CAZWCV010000108.1:0-13086 GCA_964632725.1 uncultured Anaerolineaceae bacterium | reverse complement strand
CCTAAGCTCTTTATGGGATGCCCGCCATAGAGATGGCGGGAGGGAATCAGGGTGGGGGTGTTTGCGTAAGCGGTATCAGATCGTCTCGCCCAGCTTGACCGCCTGGAAGATGCGCATGCGCCGCAGGATCACCAGCAGGATCACCATAATCAGCGCGAAGGTGGCCAGGAAGAGCGCTACGATCTGCGCAATTTCAGTCCAGGCCATGGTCACAACATATGGCGGCGCCGTGCCCTCGAGGCTGCTGACGAATTGCATGAAGGGTATGTAGAGCACGCTGACCAGCAGGCCGATGCCAAAGCCAATCGCCAGGCCCATCACGATCAGCAGTCCAAGCTCCCAGGCCACGGAAAGAATCATAGAGCGCTGCGACAGACCAATCGCGCGCAGGATCCCCAGCTCGACGTAACGCCGCCGATAAGAGAAAACCGTATACAGCAGGAAGCCGATCATGGTCGCGATAGATGAGGTGATGAAGCCGATTGACAGCAAGCCGAATAGCCCTTGGCGCTCCGGGCGCGATTGCTCGCGGTTGATCTTCGCGCCCGGCTCTTCCAGCAAGACGCCGGCGGCGCCGCGCTCAAAGAGAGCGCGCGTGAATTCACGCTCGTCAAAGCCCGGGCCGATGCGGGCGATGACGCGATGCGCCAACTCCAGCTGCGCCTGTTCGAAGAGATAGTCGAGATTGCCCAGGAAAAGCGCGCCGTCTTTTTCGGGATACCAACGCGGGAAATACTCGAGCGCGCCAACGATCTGCAAGTTGATCGTATAGGTTTCGCCGGCGCTGCGTATATCCACTTCCAGCAGGTCGCCGATATCCAGCGCTCGTTCTTCCATGAATTGGCGCGAGACGACCGCCGCATCCGCCTGCAGCGCCATAGCGTTGGTCAGGTAGCCCAGGCGAATGGGCGCGAAGTCTGGCCGCCAGAATATGACGGGACCCAGGTCGGCGCGGTCAATGCCAACGAAGCGCCCCTCGACAGTGCCGGAGGTCAAACGCGCTTTGGCCGTATATTCGCCAATACGGGTGGCGCCCTCAACATGCGGCATTGAGGTAAATTCAGAGATGTGCATGTAGGCGGGCGGCGTGTCGCTGCCGCCTCCGCCGGGGATGCTGGCCGGGTTTTGGCTGAAGACGCGCACGGACAAGTCCGCCGACACGCGATAAAATTGCTGCTCATACAAGTAGCGGTCGATGGTGCGGGCGAATGAGGCGGTGTAGATGCCCAGGCTGATGGTGCAGACCAGCAGGATCAGCGGCAGGTAATAGGCGCCGGGCGCGCGTTCCAGCTGCCGCGTAACAATCAGCAAGCCGACGTTGTTGGTCCACTGAATCAGCCAGGCCAGTATACGCAGAATCGGCGGCAGAAATCGCAAGATGAAAAGAGTCAACGCGAAGATCGTCAGCGGCGGCAGCAAAAAGACAAAGGGCTGGTCGTAGGCGTCTGCGATATTGCGCGCGCCGCCCTCGACTTCGATCAGCGCGCCCTGCTGTACGATCTGATAATAGAAATAGCCGATCAGCGCCAGCAGCAGGATGTCGACGCCCAGCTTCTGCCACAGGGGCTTCTCCAGCAGGCGCGACTTGTCCATTTTGTAGCTGATGATGGTGTGGTGGGCGGCGCTGATAGTGGGCACGACGCGGATGAATATGCTGAAGGCCAGCGCCAGGACAACTGTTGAGCCGATGGTTGGCGGCACCGAGACGATAAAGGGATGCCCCCAGCGGAAATCCATGAAACTGCGGGTCGTGCCGATGAGCTGGGTGAAGGCCAGCGCCAGCAAGCCGCCGACGACCAGCGCAATCACGCCCATGATGGCGCCCTCCACCGTGGTCAAACCGACCACCTGGAAGGCCGAGGCGCCGCGGCTGCGCAATACGGCCGTCTCGTTGCGCTGCCCGTCAACGACCAGGCCGACCAGCATGACCAAGAACACAATCAGCAGGGCGACGATAGGAATGCTGAAAACGGTCAGCGTCAGCGTCAAGACGACCACGATGCGGCGATAGGGCTGCAGCTCCTCCACCGGTGATGCCTGAATGTAAGTGCCCGGCAGGTATTGGTCGGCAATCTTTTCGGTGTCGTTGTGGCGGCGGATCAGTTCGTCGACGCGGCTGGTGTTGACATTGGCGCCGTCGGTGACCAGATACCAGACGGCCAGGTTGACCTCCGACTCGGTGAAAGGCGCCAGGCGCGTCCGGAATGTCTCTTCGTTGACGAGAAGGATATCTTCAAAGACATTGGGGCGGTAAAACCAGTATTCCGATTCTATATCGCGCGGTCGCCATACGCCGGCGATGCGGATGGTTGTGATCTGCAGCGGATCGCCCGCGTCCAGCCGCCAATTGTAGGCGGTGTAGAATTCGCCGGCCTGGATGCCGTATTCGGAGGCGAAGTCTTCGTGAATCATGACCTCGATGATGCTGTCGGCCACCGGCTCGGCCGGCGCTGGCAGGCTGCCCTCGACCAGCTCAACCTGCGCCTCGATATTCTCGGTCGCGCCGAAAGTCACGTAGTCGATCGAACGCGTCTCATCGCGATAATTGGTTTCGCCGGATGGATAGAGGCGCAGGTTCTGTGTCTCCAAATGACGCACAATCAGCGTGCGCTTTAAGCCGAGTTCATCGCCGCCTTTTTCCCGCAGATAGTTATCCAGCTCGTAGGTGGCTTCCAGGTTTACCGGCTGGTTCCAGGAACCGATGTAGCTGAAGAGGAAGGAGAAAGGCGGGCGGTTGATGCGGTCGGGGCCTTCGGTGAGCCGTTCGGTCAGCACGCGAAAGGCGACCGATTCCGAATAAATGGGGATGGTGAGCACGAGGGCGATGGCGACGGTGAGGCCAATGAGCGTGGCCAGGGAAAGCAGCGGCTGGGCCAGCAGTCTCCTGACCGCGACGGCGACAATGGCGCGGGTTCGCAGGGCGCTACGTTTCATGGACCGATGACCGTCTGGCCCTCGTCGGCGCCTTCAAGGATTTCGACGCGGCCATCGCCTTCCAGGCCCAGGCGCACGTCGACGCGCTGCTGCACGCCTTCGTTTTGCACCACGATGAAATTGCGCCCACTGAATTGGCGGATGGCCGACGAGGGCAGCCAGAGCACATCATCGCGCTCTTCGATCAGCACGGTGAAGTTCATGCGGTCGCCGACCTTGAATTCGTCTGCCGGCGGCTGCTCGTCAAAAGCCACGTGTACATAGCCGTCGGTGGCCAAGCCATAGGGCGACGGCAAACTGGCGATGGTCCCGCTGTAGACATTGCCGGGGATGCTGGCGCGCTTGATCGACAGCGGCATGCCTTCGGCCAACTCGTTCAAGTCCTCGGGGTTCATTTCGTCCGTGATTTCCAGGACGCTCAGATCAGCCACGATGGCGATGGGATCGTAGGCGATCATTGGCTCGCCGGGATCGGGCGTGAAGTAGATCAGGCGGCCGCTCATTGGCGAGACCAGCGAAGCGTTGGCGATTGCCGCGCTGATTTCGTCGACGCGTTTTTGCGCACGCGACACGTCGAAGCGCAGCTGCGGGTCGACGCCGTCCGACAACTCGTCGATAGCCACTTGCACCAGATCGCGCTGAATCGTGAGCAGGCTGATGTTAAGCTCTTCATCGCCGGTCGGCGGGTCAGCAGCCTGGGACAGGGCATGATCGAGGCGCAACTGCGCCATTTGCAGGTTGAGCGCCTGGCGCCGACTGTCGAAGCGCGCCTGATTGTCGGCGCTCTCGAAGATCGACGCGGCGATGGCCAACTCTTCTTCCGCCGCCAGCAGCTGGTTCTCCAGCGCAGCGGTATTGAGCTGCGCCAGGACTTGGCCCTCGACTACATCGACTCCGGCGTCAACGTAGGTCTCCAGCACGCGGCCGTCGATCAGGAAGCCGAATTCTTCGGTGACCACAGGCGCGATCCGCCCAAAGAAACGGCGCTCGTAGACGATCTTGCCGCGCTCGACCTGGTAGACCGGTTTGCTGGGCACGACCGGCGTGGGTATGGCGGTCGGCTCGCCCTGTGTGATGGCGTCGCCGAAAGTCGCCTGGGAGGCGCAGCCTGTCAGGATTAGCGCAGAAAACAGCATCAGCAATACTAGACGCACGATGAACCTTTCTTGATTTGCAGGTGATGGCTGCCCGATAACCATGCATTAACAACCAGAACAGTATACATCATCCTTCGCCAGACTCCAGCCGCGACCGGGCGCGAATCGCCCCGGAAATATGCTGTGAGACAACGATGCAATTGTCTGATGTTGGAGGCGCCACCAGCCGGTTGACAGGTATTTTATCTTCTGCATATCATGAGTTATAGTTGAGTGCGATTTGGATCCGCGTTAATTCCTGATCAAAATTGACAGAGGAGACAACCGTGAGTTCATTCGTTGATAGAGTTCCCAAGTCTAGTTTCTTGTATCAACAGGACGCTTGGTTTAGCGGCATCGACAACTCCATGAATATGCTGGGTAATGCACAGGAAGCGTCAACAGGGGAAATTATCAGGTTTCAGAATGAGGCAATTCGAGATTGCTGGGCAGTTACGGGCAATTACTTGCGACAAGCAATGTTTGTGCTGTCTTTCAATACGAACGTTTATCCTGACGAACTCAAGGAAGACTCCGAATGTCGGAAGATGCTGACTCGCATGAAGGCCAGAACGTAGTACAAAGCAAGTTTGAAGCTTTTGCATACTCTTCTGACTTATTGCCTCATCATACAATCATAGAAGGTTATGAGAAGGCCATCCCTGACGGTGGCAAAGAAGTTATTGCGATTGTAAAGCGTCAGCAGGTTATGACTTTCGTTTACAATATGGCTTCGCTATTTAGCAACAGTCTCATTCCCTTCATTCTGATTCTCCCAGCACTTCTTGCCATTTCTGCTGGAGCAATAGTCGAAATCACCATAGTATCAGCCGTGCCAATCGGTCTCTTTACGGCAGGCAGCGCCGTAAGTCGAGTGCTAACGACTTGGCGCAGCCCGGGCACTGAAGCACAAACGCAGTTGCCAGGTCCAGCTTTGCCTCCTGAACAGAACCAACTTCCGCCCGAATCAAGTGACTCACGGCCCTAGGCGGACAGCAGCCTGCTTCTGCAAAGATAGAGCCGACGCAATAGATGGTTGGGTAGATTCTAAGTCGCTTCTGAGCGGCAGACTTTGATTTTGCCGCTCTAGACGGGCGCGGCGTCCAATTCTTGCAGCGTCTCTTCGTTCGCCTCGAGCCACTGAATCGCCGCCATGGCCGCGGACGTGCCTTGGCCCACCGACGTCGCCACCTGCCGCCAGATCTCGTCCTGGATTTCGCCGGCCGCGAACACGCCGTCGACATTGGTGCGGTAGCGCTGGTCGGTGATAATGTATCCGTTCTCGTTGAGCGCGATCTGGTCGCCGAAGACGGCATTGTTGGGGTCGTGGCCGATGAAGATGAAGACGCCTTCGGTCGGCGTGACGGTCTCTTCGCCGGTGACGCGGTTCTTCAAGCGCACGGCGCTGACGCCGCCGCCGTTGTCGCCACCGATGATCTCTTCCACGACCGAATTCCAGGTGAAGCTGATCTTGTCGTTGTTGAAGGCGCGCTGCTGCAATTGCACGCCCGCGCGCAGCTCGTCGCGCCGGTGAATGATGTTGACGCTGGTGGCGAAGCGCGTCAGGAATATGCCCTCTTCCAGCGCTGAATCGCCGCCGCCGACCACCACGATGTCCTTGCCGCGGAAGAAGAAGCCGTCGCAGGTGCCGCAATAGCTGACGCCCGCGCCGATATACGCCTCTTCACCGGGCACACCCAGCTTGCGCGGGTCAGCGCCGATGGTGACGATGACAGAGTCGGCCAGGTATTCCTCGCCCATAGTCTTCACGTGGAAGGGCGAGCCGCCGCTGAAGTCGACGCTCTCCACCAGGTCGAACTCGACTTTGGCGCCGAAGTTCTCGGCGTGTTCTTTCATACGCTCGACCAATTCGGGGCCGCTCAAGCCGTCGGGAAAGCCGGGATAATTCTCGATTTCGTGGGTGATGGCCACCTGGCCGCCCAACTGATTGCCCGCAATGACCACCGGCGCCAGCTGTGCGCGGGCGGTGTAGAGAGCGGCGGTCAAGCCAGCCGGTCCCGATCCGATAATGACGACGCGTTCCTTCTTCATCCACTTGCCTCATCTTGTATGGTTGTTGAATGCTGTCAATGTAAAGCTAGGAAAAAGAGGAATTTTCCAAATCGGCAAAGTCAAAGTTTTCGTGGGCGCGCTCTTGCTGAATCACCGCCACCAGCGCGTCGAATTCTTCGCGGCAATCACCCCAATAAGTCATGAACTTCTGCATCTCGGGCCAGATCTCGCTCAGGTCGGCGCCATTGGCGACCTGATCCGCCAGCTGCGTGATTTTCTCGCAGCAGTCGTTGCAGTCCATTTTGATCAGCGATTCATCGGCGGGCGCGTTTGAAATGAAGTCGACGAGTCGCTCGAGTTGGTCGCCATCGTGTGCTTTGGGCATGGCGCGGTCTCCTGCTACTGGCCTTACAAGGTATGGACGAGCGGCTGGCGGGGAATCTTACATCAGGATAATTCGCCTAGAATATCATGCTGAACGTGGTGCTGAAGTTGCTGCAAATTGGTAAAGCAAGTGAACCCTTTGCTACTCGCTGCTTTTAGCGTGTCGTCATCTTCATCAATGAGCAGTGCGACAGGGTCGCCCATTCCGGTTTGAATGCCTTGAGGCCAGGCGAGGTCAAGCGTGGCAACTGGTTCATTGTTATCATCGACCAATTCGTAGCCGAATTCGCCGCGAGGCAGTTGTTTCTCTTCCATCCAGTTCATCGCGTCGTGCAAAGCGGCTTCTTCTTCGTCGCTAGCTATGCTCACCGGGCGATAACTGGCTTCCTGATTAAACATTGAGCTGGAGACTTCCGCATCGGGCATCGTGCCATGCTTCAACTGCTCAAGGAAGTCGTTGGCGGCTTTTGCCAGCAGTTCCCGGCGCGCAGCGAGGAAATCGTGGTAATTCTCGATCTTCCACAGCCGCTCGTCCATCGGAATCCAGTGTGATGCGAGGACGCCGGGGTGTTTTAATTCATAATGCGGAAAGTAGACTTCAGGCAGTTTGTCACCAATTTCTGCATTGCAGGGCTTGGTCAGCCACGTGAAGTTGGCTAGCGCATTCACTTCATAGTTGGTCGAGATGCCGTGCTTCTTCAGTCGCGACTTGGGAAAGATGTGATGGCGCTCAAGGTTTGCGTAGTCGCCGATTGCCGTCTTGCTCAACTTCAAGTTGCTGCAAAAGTCACGTGCGCCAAAAACACAAGTCATCATGTAAAGCATGGGAAAAAAGCGGCTTCTAGCTGTCGCCGCGTCGAAGGTGCCTGCATGAAGTCTGAGATCGCCATAGTATTCCTCCAACAAAGAAATCAGAGTTGAAACGGGTTCGTCGTTTTCCGCGATAGCCACTAAATCCTGACGGATCGCCGTTTCACTGGCAGATGAGTATCGCCCCCGCAACGCGGAAAACACATACCAGTACAGCAGTCTGCATTGCTGGTGGTAGTCCGGAATGCCGTCGATTTAGTCGAAATAGCTGATTAACGCTGGGAGCGAATTGGGGCTGCGAAGTACTGAGGAATCGACGAGGCCAAGATTCGTCCTTAGCATGTACAATACACTGTCAATATGTCTTTCAGCGCGTTTAAGGCCATCTTGAAAAGCGTCGGCTGAAATCTCGGAGACAAATTCGAACTGGGATTGCCCGGTCACAATGGCGTTAATGCATCGCAATAGCCAGTCGAGACTAAAATTATAACCATATCCCGACCATTTTCGCAGCTTGTCGTTCATTCGTTCTCTAGCGTCTGGCCATTCAGCGCTGACCTTTGCCATTGCCAAGTCGCCCTTGGACAATTTTGTGCCACCGCTGTTGACCTGGTTGAAGATGTCGACGACTGTATCCAAATCTTTGTCGTCGCCACTCACATCTTCAACATAGAAAACACGGGTTTTGATTTCTGTAATTCTGCTTAAGCGGTCAATATAGGTCGTTAAGTTTTGGTCCCCTACGAATTTCTTGAGATATTCGCCGGGCCCATTTTGCATCAAGTCTGTGACCGATATCCAGAAATCATCTCCAGTCATCTTTGAGCTTTTGAACTCGAAAACTTCGGAGTCCAAATTGAAATACAAGTTAAGGAATGCCTTAGGGTCTCCGTCGGAGAACGCCGGCTTCATGCCGCGAATTATTCCGTATAAGGAAGTAATTCTTTGCTGTCCGTCGAGAAGAAAAGTGTGCGATCCGTTTCCAGTATGCGCGTCAGTTTTCCATATCAAGAAGCTACCGACGGGAAAACCCTCATACAGCGAGCGCATCAATTCTCTTACTTGTGCACGTTGCCAAACATAGCCACGCTGAAACTTCGGCAAAGTCAGAGAGCCACCGTCTATATCAAACAAGATAGCTGCCAACGCTTTCATTTCATCCCTTCCTATCCTACTTAACGCAGTTTATCACACTTCATTGCCGCCCCTTCACCCGCCGCGCAGCCGCCAGAATCTCCCGCGCGCTCTCCATCCCAGCCGACCCCGCCGCGCCCAGCATCGCCGCCAGCTCCGCCACCCGCTCGCGCTCATCCGTCAGCGCCCGCACCTCGGTCGCCGCGCGCTCGTCGCCCAGCGCCTTGCGCACCTGAAAATGCGCGTCGGCGAAGCTGGCCAGTTGCGGCAAGTGCGTGACGCAGAGCACCTGATGCTCGCCCGTCAGCGACCAGAGCTTCTCGCCCACCACCGCCCCAATGCGCCCGCCGATGCCTTGGTCGACCTCGTCGAATATCAGGATGGGTGTCTGATCGGCCGCGGTCAACACCCGTTTCAGCGCCAGCATGATGCGCGCCGCCTCGCCGCCGGAGGCTACTTTCGCCAGCGGACGCAGCGGCTCGCCCGGGTTGGCGCTGAGCAGGAATTCCACATCGTCCATGCCTTTGGCGTCGAATTTGTAGCGCCGCTCGCCCACGTAGCAGCCGGCCGGGTGCTCCGCTTGCTGCAGGAGCACTTCAAAGCGCGCGCGTTCCATGCGCAAGTCGCCCAGCTCGCGCACCACTGCCTGGCTGAGCGCCGCGCCCGCCTGCGCCCGCGCCCGGCTCAAGCGCGCGCTGATATCGCCGATTTGGCGGAGGACTTCGTTCGCGCGCCGGCTGAGCTTGCCCAGCCGTTCGTCACTGTCGTCTATGCCGGCCAATTCCGCCGCCCCGCGCTCGGCGTAGGCCAGCAAGTCTTCAATGTTTGCCGCGCGGAAGCGGCGTTTCAGCGAGGCGATCAGCTCCAGGCGCTCTTCCAGTTCATCCAGGCGATAGGGGTCAAACTCGACATCGCTGGCGTAGCGGCTGAGCGTCATGGCCAGTTCTTGCGCCTGCTGCGCCATACCCTCGGCCAGGGCGTGATCGTCGGCCAGGGCCGGGTCAATCTGCGCCAGTTTTGATAAGGCTGCGGCGACGCCCATCAGGTTATCGACGGCCGGCGCGGCCCGGGCGCCCTCGTCGCCGTTGAGCAGGCGCGCGGCTTCAGCCGCCAGGGTCGCCAGCTGTTCGCTGTTGGCCAGTCGATAACGCTCGGCGGCCAGCGTGTCTTCTTCGGCCGGGTCCAGCTCGGCGGCGCGGATTTCCTCCAGCTCATGCCGCAGCAGGTCGGCCCGCCGACGCAGCGCGTCTTCGTCGTCCTGCAGGCGGCGCATTTCCGCGTGCACGCCCGTCAGTTCGGCCACCATCTGCGCCAATCCGGCGCGGACGTCCAGCAAGTCGGCGTAGCGATCCAGCAAGTCGATGTGATGGCGCGGACGAAACAGCGACAGGTGCTGGCTCTGGCCGTGAATGTCGAATAGCTGGCGGCCGACTTCGCTGAGGATCTCGCTGCGCACGGCGATGCCGTTGATGCGCGCGCTCGACCGCCCGCGCAGGCGAACTTCGCGCATAATCGTGAGGTAGTCGGGGTCTTCCGCGTCCACGAGGTCTTCGCGCTCCAGCACCGCCATCACGCCCAGCCGAGCGCGCGAATCCAGCTTGATGAGGCCTTCGACGCGGCTGCGCTCGCTGCCGGCCCGCACCACAGCCGTATCGGCGCGTCCTCCCAGCAGCAATTCCACCGCGTCAATCAGGATGGATTTGCCCGCGCCCGTCTCGCCGGTGATGACGTTGAAGCCGGGACCGAATCGCAGCTCGAGGCGGTCGATCACCGCGAAGTTCTGGATGCGAAGTTCTTCAAGCATGATTGGACGGGTAAGACTAAATGGTCACCTTAAAACGGGCAAAGGACGCGGAAGCCGCAAGCGCCAGAAATATCAGCTCAACAAGGTTCACCGTCCCGGTCAGGAAGACCCCGGCGGCCAGGCCCCCCAGCAGCAAGCCGCCAGCGCTGACATACCCGCTCTGACGGCCGCGCCGCCGCCCGGTGACTTGCAGGGCGACTTGCGCCGTGGCGCCGCCGATTGCCGGCGCGATGATGAAGCCGATCAGCAGGAATCCGCCGGCCAGCGACGTGACGAAAACGGTAAGCGCGCCGCCGATGGCGGA
This sequence comes from uncultured Anaerolineaceae bacterium, assembly GCA_964632725.1. Lineage (GTDB taxonomy): Bacteria > Chloroflexota > Anaerolineae > Aggregatilineales > Phototrophicaceae > UBA6055. The sequence continues at coordinate 2,567 of CAZWCV010000108.1, read as the reverse complement.
GACGGCAGCGACCAGTGCGTAGTCTATCCATGTACCCTGGTAGAACTTGTTCTCATGCCCGCGCACGCATTCTCGGCAGGTGTAACCGACCGGCGTCCGGATGGCGCAGTCGACGCACATGTAACGGTCGCAACGGTTGCAGCGCAATTCGGTATCGCGCTGGGGATGCACGGCGCAGAAGTGCATTGCGCTGTCAAGCGCGGCGTCGCCGGTGTTGTGGTCCATGATGGCCTCGCTATTCGTCAAAGGTCATGCGGCGCGGACCATGGCGGTTGATCCGCGGCTCCAGGCGGTCCAGCAGCGAACGGTAGAAATAGGTGCGTCCCCGCAGGCGGATGAAGCGGCTGACGGGTTGCGCCGAGGTGACGCAGATATGCTGATTCTCCTTTAGCTCCGCCTCCACCTTGCCGTCGACGGTCAGGACGACCGGGTGTCGGTTCTCGCGCGTGGGCTCAATGTCGACGACTGCGCCGCGCGACAGCACAATCGGGCGGTCCATGCTCAGGTGGGGCGCCATCGGCGCCAGCAGGATATTGCGCAGCTCGGGCGGCAGTATCGGACCACCGGTCGACAGGGCGTAAGCCGTCGAGCCGGTCGGCGTGGAGAGAATCAGCGCGTCAGCGTTGTAGGTGGTGGCCCAATGCTTGTCGATGTAGGCGGCGATTTGCACCATGCGCCCGAAGACGTTGCCGCTGATGAGCACATCGTTCAGCGCGCGAAAGCTGCCGATAACGCGCTGCTTGTCTTCCAGCAGCGTGGCTTGCAGCATCATGCGCTGCTCGATCCAGTAATCGCCCGCCAGCAGCTTGTCCAGCCCGGCCGCGCAATCTTCGGGGCGCTCGATCTCGGTGAGGAAACCCAGCCAGCCCATATTCACGCCCAGCACCGGCACCTCGTGCTCGGCGCAGACGCGCGCGGCGCGCAGCATGGCGCCGTCGCCGCCGATCGCCATCACCACATCGGAGCAGGCGACATCGCGCGCCACGCTTTGCTCGTCCCAGACGGTGTGGACCCAATACTCGATGCCGCGCTGGCAGAGCGTCGCCGCCAGCTCGCGCGCCACCGGATGCGTGTCGGGGCGCGAGGGATGCGCCAGGACGCCAATCCGCCGAACGTCGGTCAATTCGGTCTCTTTCCGCTTGCCAAATGCAGACATCATTATGACGCAGATTGGGTGGCAATCCTATATCGGACTCCCGAGCTTCGCGTCAAATTGAGCGGATGCAATGGAACTTATGCTACACTGAAAATCAACATGTTTACCCATGACTGTCCAAGTTCTGCGAAGGAAGAGGAGACATGAAATGATTTGGAAAGGCTTATTAGCACTGATTGTATTGGCGCTTGGGTTTGCGCCGGCGGCTATGGGGCAAGGGGACAATCCCGCCATCGCCATATTGCGCTTTGGCGCCCTGCCGAACATCGACATCACCGAAGGCGCCATCCTGGACGTGTTGGAGTCCTACGGCTTTATCTCGACGGAGGAGAACCGCATCTTTGAAGCGCGGCGCGACTACGAAGGCGAGAATATCACGATCTACTGGGGCGACGCCGGCTTAGACTTTCCCACAGTGAATTTGATGCTGGAGGACGCGCTGGATAAAGAAGTTGACGTGATCGTCACCAATGGGTCGACGGTGACGCAAACCGCCATCCTGTTGACCAGCGAAATGGATGCGCCGACGCCGGTGCTCTTTGTATCGACGCCTTATGACGGTGGCATCGCCGCCGAAGCCGCCTGCGTCAAACCGGATCATGTCGCCGGGGTATCCGCCACGCTGTCCTACGATTACGCCTTTTCCGTGCTGCTCATGCAGGCTCCGGACATTGAGCGGGTCGGCGTTATCCACAGCCTAAGCGATGCGGCCGGTCGCTACGGCGCGGAAGCGATCATGAAATCCGCTGAAAGCCTGGGCATCGCCATACATACCGCCGGCGTCGTCTCCTTGTCGGACTTGCGGCCGGCCGCCAACAGCCTGGTGGATGCCGGGGTGGGCGCGCTCATGCTGCCGCTGGACACCATCACCTCGAGCGGATTGCCGGTCATCACCGAAATCGCCAGCGAAATTGGCTTGCCGGTTTTCTATCCCAGCTTCAGCGCCATCTATTACGGCGCCACCATCGGCGCGGGCTCGTCGCCGATGTACGCCAACGGCGTTAATCTCGGGCGCATACTGACGGCGCATTTGAACGGCGACGTGGAGCTGGCGCGCCTCGGCATCGGCACGACCGGGGAACTCCTCATCGGCGTCAATCTGGATTCGGCTGACGCGCAGGGAGTCGATATCAACGAAGAGATCGTGGCGGAAGCCGCCGCCGTCATCGAGAGCGGCGGGACGACCAGGCTGCATCCGGACGTGCTGGCGGTAATCGCGCGGCGCGGCCGAATCATCCCGCTGGAGCGGCGCCAGGCGGACGACCAGGCCTGGCTCGCTTCCCTGCATTGCACGGACGAGATGATCGCCGAGCAGCAGGCGGCGCTGGACGCGGCCAGCGAGTAAACAACGCGGCAACCGCAACTCGCCAACCACTGAGTGCCGAGGGATGACGCCCGCCGTCATCCCTCT
>CAZWCV010000107.1:0-13253 GCA_964632725.1 uncultured Anaerolineaceae bacterium | reverse complement strand
CGCTGTCCACTGAGATGCCGATGCCGGCGGGGAAGCTCCAGGTATTGCCGACTTCGGGCAGGACCATGTATTCGACATTGGGCGCTTGCATGGACGATTCAGCGTTGCCGCGCACCACGGAGCCTTGCCAGCCCTGATGGAAGACGCCGACGCCGCTCCAGAAGAGCGCGTGCTGGTTGATGCTGCCGGCCAGAATCTCGGGGCTGATCAACTCGTCATCGAACCAGGTCTTGAGCAGGGCCATGGCTTCGCGGGCTTTGCTGCCTTCGTCGGCGAAGACGGGGTTGAGATCGTCATCGAACATGGGGTCGCCCATGCTCAGTGCGATCAGCCACCAGGACCAGTTGATGGCGCCCATGGCGATGGGGTTGTCATCCAGGCCGGCGTCGCGGACCGCGCGCGCCTGCTCGTCCAGCTCGGCCCAGGTGGTCGGCGCGGCGTCATAGCCGGCTTCGGCCAGGGTGGCGGCGTTGTAATCCATCATCACCAGCTGCAAGTAAGTCGGGATGGCCATGACGTCGCCGTCGACAGTCCAGAAATCGAGCTTCTCGAAGTCTTCAGCGTCCAGATCGCTCATCTCCAGCAAGTCGTTAAGCGGCAGCATATTGCCGGTGGCGACCACGTTGGAGGGACCTTCTTCGGTGATGAAGATCACATCGGCGGGCGCTTCGCCGGCAGCGGCGGAGACTTGCACGCGGCTGTAGAGATCGGCCATTTGCACCGACTGAATCTCGACGCTGATGCCGCTCTCTTCCATGAAGGCGTTCAGCGAATCTTCGTTGGGCGGGACGCCCCAGGGCGGCGCCAGGAACGAGATCGTGCTGTCCTGCGCCTGCCCGGCGAAGCCGAGGCTCAGCAGAAAAACAAGCAGAACAAGGGTAAGAATGCGTTTGTGATGCTTCATGTGGGGACTCCCCTTTCAGTAGGTTTCTATTTCTGATTCTATGCGACATGTCGCGCCGACGCAAACTTGCGCCGACTTTGGCAATGGCGACAAGCGAGCCCGAGCCGCATCGCAAGCTGCAGGGGCGCGCCGCCGGCTCGCCCGCAGGCGCGAACGGTATTCAGATGATGGTGGGATTCGCCGGCTCGTGTGGCGACTCGGCAATCAGGGACAGTTGCCCGCCTCGGTCACATAGTCGCCGTGCACCCAGCCCAGACTGCCATGGTAGTCGACCTGGAACCAGTCGCCCTGCCGGTCCAGCGCGTCGACAGCCGTGCCTTTTGGCAGGAGCCCGATTTTGTTGCCGTTGGGCGCGGCGCGGAAGTTCAGCGGGTCGGTGGTCGTCACCGTACATTCGCGGCTGATTTGCAGGACATCGCCGGCGGCGTTCAGAAGACTCGCTTCCAGCTGATACTCGGTGGGCAGGCCGGTCTGCGGCGTGACCGGCGAAATGGCCACCAGCGCTTGACTGACGCCCGGCAAGAGGTCGACAGTGAGTTCGCCGCTGCCGCTAACGAGTTCGCGGCTGACGCGCAGGCGGTCGCCGGTGTCTTGCGCGACTTGCAGCCAGGTGTTGTTAGGCAAGCGATTGTCGGTGAATATCCAGCCGTCGGCGTTCCAGCCCGCGTCGGGGGATTCAAAGTCCTCGTGGAAGTCTATGGCGTCGATGCGAATCTCGTCGATGGCGACGCCGCGATACGATGTATCGTGATTGGACAGGAGTTCGAAACCGAGCAGAATCTCGCCCGGCGCGAAGCCGCTCAGATCAATCGTCTCTCGCCGCCAATACCGCGGATCGCCAGTATAACCGTGACGATAATATTCGCTGTAAACATCGGGCTGCCGGGTATACTTGCCGCGCAGCGTTTGCCAGGATTTGCCTTCATCCACGCTCATGGTGACGAAGGCGTACTCGAGATTCCGCGCGAGATTATACCAGAAGCGGAATTCCAGCAGAGCCTCGTCGCTTGCATCAAGATTGAAGGCTCGCGTCAGCCGGTTATTGCCGTAATCAGCCGGCAAGGCGTATGCGTAGGCGCCGCCTTGGTCCGCCGTCCCGCCGAAGAGCCGGGCTTCCTCATCTTGCTCGAGGCGCAGGTGCAGACTGTCGGCGCCGCGAACATCCAGCGCGATGTATTCGGTGGCGTATTGGGGCAATTCGCCGTCGTGCGCCGCCGGGAAACTGTTCAGCGAGACTGCCGGCGTTGGCGGCGTCAGGTCGGCATCCAGCTCGCGATAGCCATAGCCGCGCCGGGCATCCAGGAAGTAATTGGCCAGCACCCAATCGGCGAAGACCTCGTCGGCGGATACTTCCGTGAAATCCCGCAGCGCGTTAACGACCGAGCGCCAGCCGTTGCTTTGTTCCGCCAGCAGGCGCGGCGCGATTTCGTCGCCGAAGCGCTGAGTCAAATACATCATGAAGAGGAAACCGGCGCCGTACTTCGCGCGTTTGTCGTCGTCCGCATGCCATTGCGTCAGGCCAACCTCCGGAGATTCCAGGAAGCCTTCGGCGACTATGTGCGCGGTCGACCAGCTCAAGAAGGGCTTGGAAGCATGGAAGCCGGCCCAGGTGGCCAGGCTTTCGTCGAGCCAACTCTCTTCGCCGAAGTCGCTGTGGTGCTGCAGCGCATGCGTGTATTCGTGAGCGATATATTCAATAAGGATTTCGTCGAAGAAGTCGTATTCATCGTCACGCCCGAGGTTGAGGACAATCATCTCCCTTTGATGGCTGTAGGCATCCATCTTGCGCGGTAGCGTATCCCCGCGCGCGAAATAGCCGCCGTACCCGCCATCGGGATCATATACCAGCACAACAATCAGGCGCGGGTCGCCGTCGACGCCGGGCGGCTCGGCCGATTTCAAGCGCGCTTGCACGTCGTCCAGCACATAAGTCTCGACCTGCCTGGCCAGGGACTCCGCGCGCCAACGCGGGTAATCCTGGTCATGCTGCACCCAGATAACCACGCGATCCGTCTGCGCGCGCAACTCCAGGTCATAATCGGCCTCGTCGTATTCTTCGCCATGGCGCAACCTGAGTGTTTCGCGCTGGCCGATGTCTTGTCGCGGCGGGTTGTCCGGCGGTGTGTATGAGGGGTTCGCCAGCGACATGCGCCCCGCCATGTCCAAATGGATAAATGGGGGCGTCTCGTGCTTCGCCAGGGCGTCCAGCGTGGGGAAGTCGCTGTCCTGAGCCAGGAGCGGCAGCTGAGACAAAAGAAAGACGCAGCACAATATGATTCTGAATCTCATATGACCTCTCCGTCCGTGCCGGTTGACCAACCTAGTATAAACAACAAACATACGATTGCCACCGGGCGTAGGCAAAGCGCAGGAATTTTCCAAGGCGGGCAATTCGCGCTACCTTTGTGGTATTCGTCAAGACAGGAGAGCGGCTATGAAGATCACCGATATTGAAATCAGGCTGTGCAAACATCAGGAAGAGGTGATGGGCGCGCAGGAACTGCGCGACTCGCACAAGTCGGACTTGCACTTTCTCATGATCACGCTGAAAACCGATGCCGGCGTGGACGGCGTCAGCATGGGCTTCGCCGGCATGGGGGCGGAGATGGCTGGCTCGATCGCCGCTACTTCACTCAAGCCCTTCTTCCTGGGCAAGGACCCCTTCGCGCGCGAGCGCCACTGGCACGACTTCCGGCGTTATGACCGGCACTGGCACCTGACGCCGATATATTCTTACGGGCCCTTCGACATCGCCCTCTGGGACATCGCCGGCAATGTCGCCGAGTTGCCGCTGTATCAGCTGCTGGGGCACTACCGCGAAAAGGCGCCGACCTACGTCAGCTCCATGTTCCTCGACGCGCCGCAAGATTACGCCGATCAAGCCATCGCGTTCAAGCAGCAGGGTTTCCACGGCTACAAGCTGCACCCGCCCAGCGACTACCACGAAGCGCTCGAAGCCTATCGCCTGTGCCGCGAGGCGGTCGGCGACGACCCGAGCTTCAAGCTGATGGCCGACCCGGTGACTTCGCACACCTATTACGAAGAGGCGCTGCGCATGGGCCGCGAGCTGGAGAAGCTGGACTATTACTGGTTTGAAGAGCCGCTCTACGATGTCGACTTCAAGGGCTTGCGCAAACTGACGCGCGACCTGGACATTCCCATCTGCGGGACGGAGGTGCTGGCTGGCTCGCATTATGCCACGGCCGAGTGCATCGCCAGCGGCGTGGTCGATATCGTGCGCAGCGATGTCTCCTGGAAGGGCGGCGTGACCGCAGTGATGAAGACGGCGCACCTGGCCGAAGCCTTCGGCATGCGCTGCGAGGTGCATACCACCATTTATCCGGCGCTGGAAATCGTCAACTTGCACTGCTGCTGCGCCATTGGCAATTGCGAATTCTTCGAGGCGCTGATCCCCAGCTCGCTGCTGAAGCTGGGCATCAAAAACCCGGTGCGTATCGACAGCGAGGGCTACGCGCATCCGCCGCCGGGACCGGGCCTGGGCATCGAGTGGGACTGGGATTTCATCGAGGACGCGACCGTGGCGGTGATGTAGCTCGATGACTCACCGAAATACGAGGCTTGTAGGGGCGGCTCGCTGCGCCGCCTCCGGAGCCGATACCTTATACAAGCGGGCGCTTCAGCGAAACGCCCCTACGATTTACGCTGTGCGGACGATCGCCAAAAAAGAGGCGCGAGGATTCGCCTGGCCGCCCGGTCTAGACGCCGATGTCTTCGTTCCACAGCTCGGGGTTGGCGCGGATGAAATCTTGCATCAGCCGGTGGCAGCCTTCATCGTCCAGCCTCGTTAGCGAGACCCCGCGCGCTTCCAGGTAGTCTTCCGGACCCTGGAAGGTGCGGCTCTCGCCGATGACGACGCGGGGAATCTTGTAGAGCAGGATGGCGCCGCTGCACATATCGCAGGGGGAGAGCGTGGTGTAGAGGGTCGCCCGCTGATAGTCGCGCGCGCTCAGGCGGCCGGCATTTTCCAGGCAATCGATCTCGGCGTGCAAGACCGGGCTGCCGCATTGCACGCGCCGGTTGCGCCCGCGGCCGACGATCTCGCCGTCGATGACCAGAGCCGAGCCGATGGGAATGCCGCCTTCGGCCAGGCCCTGCCGGGCTTCGTCGATTGCCGCCTGCAGAAAGGGGTCCATCAGGCGTCGTCCGCGGCGTCCGAATCCGGCGCCAGCAGCAGCGACAGATAGTCGCTGAAGTCGTCGTCCAGCGCGGCGATGAAATGCGCCAGCAAACGTCCTGTTCGCTCAATATCTTTGAGGTCGAGCGTCTCCACCGGCGAGTGCATATTGCGCAAGGGGATGCTCAGCAGCGCGGTGGGCACGCCGCCGCGCGAGACTTGAATCGCCCAGGCGTCGGTGCCGGTGCGCGCGGGCATGATGTCCGGCTGCCACTTGATTTCGTGGTAGGCGGCGATGTCCTTCAGGCGCTGCACCATGCGCGGGTGGAAGTTGGCGCCGATGCCCAGCTGCGGTCCCCCGCCCAGCCTGGCGCCATTCTTCACGCCCGGCTGATCGGCGAAACCGACATCCAGGGCGATGGCGCAATCGGGCCGGATGTGATTGGCCGCGGTGGTCGCGCCGCGCAGGCCGACTTCCTCCTGCACGGTGGCGGCGGCGTAGACATCCCAGCTGTGGTTCATCCCGCGCAGCATTTCCAGGCAGGTGGTCATGGCGGCGATGCAGGCGCGGTCGTCCATGGCTTTGGCGGCGGCCCGGCGCCCTTTGAGGTCGATCATGGGGCCTTCAACCGTGACCAGGTCGCCGACAGACACCAGCGCCTCGACTTCGGCGGCGGGCAGGCCGACATCCACCACCAGCGCGTCAATCGGCAGGTATTGCTTGCGGTCGGCGGCGCTCAGCATATGCGGCGGCATGGTGGCCACCACGCCGGGCAGCGCGCGCCTGCCGTGCACCAGCACCGTCTGCGCCAGCATGACGCGCGGGTCGATGCCGGCGATGCGCTGGACGAAGATGAAGCCGTTTTCGATTTGGCGCACCATCAAGGCGATCTCGTCCATGTGCGCGGCCAGCATGATCTTGCGGCGGTGCTCGCCTCGCCCGCGTTTGACGCCGATGAGGCTGCCGAGCCGGTCGCTCTCGAAGGCGTCGACCAGTCCGGCCCAGTCGTCGCGCAGCAGCGCCGCCACCGGCGTTTCGTAGCCGCTGGGGGCGTGGACTTCGACCAGACGCTTGAGGTGGGCTTTGGGATTGTACATGCGCGCTCCCTGGGAGTCTCGCGGCGCGGGACGGTAGATGGAGCGATTCTACCACAGCCGCGCGCGAGTCACGACCGGAGGCGATCAACGCAGCGCATCCCCTACAATGTTCTTTCTGTGCCATTGTGGTCAAAAATCTGTAGCGTCTGCGTCCGTTTCGATATGACACATGCGGGCGGCCTGGCCCATCGCCCCTACAGATTCCGGGCATTGCCGGCTACAATCCGGCACTATGCCCACGCCCTTTACCCATCTGCGCATCGCCCAGCGTCTGCTGACGGACGAGTGGCTGGCTCCGCACTGTCGCGCGCTGCTGCGGCGGCAGCGCCCGGCTTTTCAGCTGGGTAGCATAGTCGCCGACGCGCGCGTCGCCAGCGGCGTCGGCCGCGAAGTGACGCACTTCTACCACTACGGCGCGCCCATCACCGAGCATCCCTGGCGGCGGATGCTGCTACAGCACCCATCGCTCTGCCGGGCGCGCGACGAAGCCCAGCTGGCTTTCCTGGCTGGATATGTGGCGCATTTGGCCGCCGATGTAGCCTGGGCGCTGAAAATGGCGCGGCCGCGATTTTGGGGGCGGGAATGGCCCGGCGTCGACCGCTGGGAAAAGTTCTTCGCCCTGCACCTGATCCTCACGGTGATGGACGAGCGCGACGAACCGCTGCTGGAAGACTGGCAAGCGGAGAGCCTGGCGCGCTGCGAGCCGAACCAGTGGCTGCCCTTCATGAGCGACGAGACCCTGCGCGGCTGGCGCGATATGGTGGCGCGGCAAATCGCGCCCGGCGGCGTCAGCCAAACCCTGCCCATCTTCGCCTTGCGCCTCAAATGCGACACGGCGGAAATCCGCGCCGCGCTGGATGACCCGGCCCGCCTGGACAGGATCTTGTGGCGGCATATCCCCAAGTCGCTGCTGGCCGAGGTAGAGCGGCAAATATACGCGCACAGCCGCGATCAGCTGACGGTCTACCTGACCGAGTTCATGCCGGCGCCCGCCAAAGCCTGAGCACCCGGCGGCGTAACGATCTCTTTATACAAGAGTGTAGGGGCTGGCCGGCGGCTCGCCCCTGCGAAGCGCAGCGATCCGATTGCGGGCGACCAGGTTGGTGGCCCCTACACCTTCTCCAGAGCAAGACGGGCGTTTCAGCGAAACGCCCCTACAATGCCCGCTGTGAAGGCGCTCAATAGAAAGGCGCGCGCAGAAGTACATCCAGCAACGTAACGAGAAACTGGAATCCAGTCGGTTGTAGGGGCGAGCCCGCGGATCGCCCGTGCGAAGCGCAACGATCCGATTGCGGGCGACCAGGTTGGTCGCCCCTACACCTTCTCCTGGGCATGACGGCCGTTTGAGCGGGTCGGCCTTTGCTGGTACACTCACTGTATTCACGCCGCATCAGCAAACGCGACTGGAAAGCCGCCATGCGCCGTCCCGCCCAACAGATCATCGCCGCTGCGCCCGGCGACTTGAAGAACAACCGGCTCGGCTTGCTGGGCCAGGCGCAGTTGGACGAATTGAATCGGCAGATTGATGGCTTTCAGTCTCGCCTGTCGCGCGTCCTCCGCCGTCTGGTCTGGCTGGCGCTGGCGGTGACAATCGCCGTGGTGGCGCTGTCATTCGTTCGCGTGATTCTGCTGCCGGTTGCGCTGGCGATTGAAGTGGCGGTGGTCGGCGCGATGCTCTACCTGACCAGCGACTTCAATCGCTTTGTGCAGCAGCTGATGCTGGACCGCGACGCCGAAGCCGTGCGCATCGTCAAAGGGCGGACGAGCAGCGCCACACTGCGCCATCACATTCTGTATCACAGCTGCCGCATCGAATTGCAGAGCTACCGCGTGCTCGACCCGGCCCTGGCGCGGCAATTCAAGACCGGCGAACTCTACCAGTATTACGTGCTGCCCCAATCCCGCGTGATCATCGCAGCCGAAGGTATCGGTGAGAAGAATTCGGTTTATGCCGCTTAGGGGTCTCGGGTTGGCGCCGCAGGATGCGAATGCTGCGCGCGCTGCCGTGATAGCGCTCTATCCAGCCCCATTTCTCCAATTTGTCCAAATGCCGGATAACGCCCGAATTGGACTTGTAACCTTCGTCGGTGGCGATTTCGCACAAGGTGGGCGGGAAACCGTAAGTGTCGATATAACGGCAAATGAAGACGAAAATGCGTCGGCTGCGATCATCTCGTTTTCTCATGCAAGTCTGCCTTTCTGCGCTGGGAATGCGCCTGGATGGGTTTAGTATATCATAGAAATAGAACATCTGTTCTATTTTCTTGCGCGATTTTCCCATTTCGCGCCGCGACATGATTTGGTACACTGGCCGGGTTGCAATCAGCCTAGTCCGCGGAGTTGAGCGAGATGGCCAATACCGCCCGTCAATGGTTCTATTCGACGCCGGAAGCGCGCCCCTACTACATCGAAGAGCGCGTCAACCACAGTTTATGGAACAATCGCCTGCAGAATATCTTTATGAGCTGTACGCAGGCGGAGGCGCCGATCAAGCTGGAAGGCAGCCTGGAAGGCATGCTGATCTACTTTGAGTTTGTGGCCGGGCAATACTTCACCTTGCGCATGGGTGAGGAGCGCAAGGATGTCATCGCCACCATGCGCCAAGTCTTGCTCGGGCTGAAGCCGACCTTCACTTACCAGGACACCGAAGGCCTGTTCGTGGTCGAGTGGCACACCGACGGCGGCGACGGACGCTGGAAAGAGATACAAGGCAATCCGGCTTATCAGGGCCTGCGCCGGATGCGCCTGAATTGACCCACTCGCCATTTGCGCGCTTCCGTCCGACACCATACCATCGACTTTAATGCGACCACTGTCGCATCGAGTAGATCCAAGTAAGTAATTGTAATTTAACCAACGAGTGCGCCGAGTTCTTGTGAGGTCACGGCGGAGCATTCTAAACCATTACATATCATGCCAATCCAGCAGCCTGTAGGGGCGAGCCTTGGCTCGCCCGCCAGCCAATAGGCGAAATCCATCACCATGAACATCGGAATCCCTGAGTTGCGCCAGCTGCGACTTGTACCTGTCCTGCTGGCGATAGTCTTAGCTCAGTTCATCCTGCTCGCCCTGCGGATACACCTGGAACCAGCGCCAAGCGTCACTACAGATTTCAGCGGCGCAACCGTCAAGCTGTCCGCCGACCGCGCCTGGACGCTTCTGCCCGGCCAGTGCGCGACCCTGCGCTGGGAACTGGAGGGCATCCAGTCCGTCTATATCAACGGCGCAGGCAAAGTCGGCCATGACGAGATGCCCTTCTGTCCCACCGCCAGCCTGATGGACGCCCGCTTCGAGATCACCGCGGCCGGCGGCGAAGCGCGAGACTTCAGCTTTGTGCTTCAGAGCTTGCCGGCAGCCTTGGGCGCCTGGACCTTAATGCTGGGCCTTGTCGCGCCGGTGCTCGTCGCCGCTTACTTTCTCGCCACCATGAGGCTGTCGCAGCGGACTATTACGGATCTGTCGCCCTTCCTGCTGCTGGCGGCGCTGCTGCTATCAGGCTTGCTCTTGCAGACCGCCCAACCGCATTTCATCGCCGGCGTCCTGGATCAACTGGCGTATATCGTCAAGCAGCGAGCCTGGTATGAGCTGGGAATTGCGCTGGCGGGCGTGATCTACATTCCGCTCGCGGTTCAAGCGCTGCGCCGCGGCCGACAGCGCGGAAACAGGGCCGATATCGTCGCGATAGGCGCCTTCCTGCTTGTGCTGCTTCTTGTCTTTGGCGCCGGCGTCGAGAGCATCCCGCAATGGGAAATCTGGACATCCCAGGCCTGGCTTGAAGGGCGCGAGTCAATACTTCAACACGAATTTGTCGTGCGCTTCTGGGCGCTCATAACCCATACCTTTGCGACTACCCTCAGTCCGGATGGTTTCGCTGGCTATCATGTTGTCATCTTCTTTATGTTTTGGGGTACGCTGACGCTGTTTTATGCCATATTGCGTCAACTGGGCGCGCCGCCGTGGCTGGCGTTTCTGGCGACAATTCTCTTTCTGTTTTACCCGGTGAACTCCCGCCTGACGTCGATACGGTCCAACATGCACACCCTGAGCAGGCTGGCGCTGTTGGCCGGTGCGCATCTCATACTCGTATGCCGCGAAGACCCCAGCCGATTACGTGTATTGGGAGTCTGGCTGGCGCTGCTGATCTGCCTCGGCGGGTACGATAGCGGGCTGGCCCTCATCCTGGTCATCCCGCTTTTGTGGTGGCGCCAAGAGCCGCGGCGATTCTGGCGGAACATGAATCTGACCGCCATCTGGTACTTGGTACCCGTCGCCAAGCTGGGGCAGGTTTTGCTGCTGTTAATTGACCAGCGCTTCTTCTACGGCAAGTGGCTTATCAGCGGCTCGCGCCTTAGCGACCAAATCAGTCTGGACAGGGTCGGCGAACATTTGGAGCTGGCCGCTATGGTCTATGGCCGGATTTTCCTCGAAGGCTGGGAAGAAGCGCTGCGCGCGATTAGCCAGAATACCTGGGCTGTGCCGACAGTCGCGACAATTGCGCTGACCGGCCTGACAGCGACGATACTCGCGCGGGAAACGGCTGACGGCGACCTGCTCCCCCCTCCCCGGAAAACCGCGGAAGCGACCCTGGCCGGTATCCTGCTAATCCTGCCGGCAATCGGCGTATTCCTCTTGCTCGGCAGTTCCACCGACGGAAGCTGGCGAATATTTATCTTTGCGCCAATCGGAGCGACGATCGCCGTCATGGGGTTGGCCACCCTGGCAACCACGGTCATCAGGCGCGCGCGTCTTCGTCAGGCGCTGCTGATCTGCATGTGCCTGCTGCTCCTTTGGCCCGGGCTGTCGCGCCTTTACCTGCAGCAAAACCGCCACAACCAATATGCCGATGCCAAGGCGAGCGTCCTCAGGCAGATCGTAGAACAGGCGCCCGGCTTCCATGACGAGGCGCACTTGATTCTGTTCACCACGCTGACGAGTGATGAACTACAAGCACTAGGCCTGTGGGAACTATATGGAAACGTGATCGACAGCGCCATGTACCTGCTTTATCAACAGCGCCGTCCGATCCTCTCAACCGTGTGCGTATATAGCGGGCGCTGCAGCCGCTTCGACACCATTTTGCGGTACATGGACCGCGACTTTCTCGGCGCCGACGAAGACTACCGCGATGTTGTCATATTCCAATTGCACGAAGACCTGCGTGTCGAGCTGCTGCGCGAGCTGCCGCCGGAACTGCGCGAGCGCGACAGCAACCGCTACGATCCCGAACGCTGGATAGACCGGTCGGCGCCCTTGCCGGAGCGCGCCCGCTCCCTGCTGGCCGCCGCCTGGCGCGAATGAGCGCGCTTGTCAGCGCCCGCGTCATCTGGGATAATAACGTCAGAGCAAACCCACGGTTCAGGAGCGCTGACAATGGCCAAGCGCAGGCGCAGAAAACCCAATATCTCTCAAACCGTGCTCGATCAGGCGCGCCAGGGCGCAGCTGAGTCGGGCGCGCCAGAGGCCGGATCCAACCCGGACGCCGCCGCAGCCAAGGCGACCACAACGCCCCCGCGCCGCCGCCGCACCCTGCAAGCGGCGCAGCTGGAGCGCCGCAAAGACGCCGGCGCCCTTGATGGCGAGTACGTGGCCGAACTGCTGGCCAACCCGACCAAAGTCGTAACCGAAGACGACCTGCGCGCTGACTACGGTTTTGTCATCCGCGACCTGCGTAATATGGGCATATTGGCGGCGGGCTTGTTCATCGCGCTGGTCATTGTCTCGCTGGTCTTGCTCTGATTCGCCGGGCGATTGTCGAGAGCGCGACATGCCCTGGTCAACGCTGCAAGTCTTCCTGAGCCGCATCGCCACCCCGCTCCGGCGCCTGTTCTCCATTTACGCGCTGCTGCTGGCGCTTTTCACGCTGCTGCGACTGCTGCGCATCAGCGGCCTCCCGCTGATCGACCTGGCCAATACCTTCGCGCCCTATCTGTTTATGCCGCTGGTCGTCAGTTTTCCGCTGTCGATCATCGTCGCGCGGGGCAGCGCCGAGCCGCTGGAACGCGCGCGCAAACGGCTGACGCAATCGCCGCAAAAGCGCGACGCCGGCGGTGTCCGCGCCCATCCGCCGCGCTGGTCGGTGCTGCTGCAGATTGGCCTGCCGGCCATCGGCTTGTTCTGGTTCGCCCTGCCCTCGATGTATCGGCCGGTGGATCCGCCCGCCGGCAAGACCATCCGCGTCGTTTCATTCAACGTGCAGGGCAGCAACGCCGAATTCAAGCGCGCCACCGATTGGCTGCTGGCCGCCGCGCCCGATGTGATCGTGCTGCAAGAGACGGCCGAGGGCTACGACCCGCGTCTGGCGCCGCTGTATGAGGTCTACGCGCACGAAGATCACATTGAAGGCAGCGTGCGCGTATTCTCGCGCTTCCCGATTACGCAGCGCGACATCTTGACCATTGAGGCGCCGGGCGACGGCCTGAGCGGTCGGCAAGCGCTGCGGCTGCTGCTGAATCTTGACGGCCGTCCGCTGGCGGTCTACGCCCTGCATTTCAGCTTGCCGCTGCGGCCGCGGGCCGCCTATGCTCCCGATGCCGATCTAGGGCCGGAGGCGCTGCTGCGCTATGACGAAAGCCGCCGCAACGCGCAGATCCGCCGATTTCTCAGCGTCCTGGACGCGGAGACAGCGCCCTTCATCGCGGCCGGCGATTTCAACATGAGCGACGCCTCGCTGATCTATGACGAGATTGCCGCCCGCATGCGAGACGGCTGGCGCGAGGCGGGCAATGGCGCGGGCCGCACCTGGCCGGTGGCCGAGGCGATCGGCCTGCCGCGCGTGATTCAGCCTTTCCTGCGTATCGACTACATCTGGCACAGCGAGGCGCTGCGGGCGACGGCGGCCGCAGTCGGTGAGGCGATCGGCTCGGACCACCTGCCGCTGAGCGTGACGCTGGAGTGGCGCATTTGAAGGACGCCGGGCGCAGTCCGGAAACCTGAAGGTTGTAAGGCTTGTCCGCTACCACAAATCTGACGTCAAAGTAGTGGAAACAATACCGTATCTATACCGATCTGCGTGTTAATCGATTCGAAAAGCCGTTCATTTCTTCGGTATTCGCCCAATGAAGCTCCCCCTCCCTGACTCGTAGGGGAGGTGGCCGGGGGGTGGGGTAGAAAAAGCGC
>CAZWCV010000106.1:7369-13306 GCA_964632725.1 uncultured Anaerolineaceae bacterium | reverse complement strand
AAACATTGGGCAAGCCGCCGCTGTCGGAGCAGCCCTGCACGTTGTTTTGCCCGCGCAGCGGATTCAGCCCGGTGCCGGGTTTGCCCGCATGACCGCACATCAGCGCCAGATTCGTGAGCGAAAGCGCATTATCGGTGCCATGCGTGCTTTGGCTGATGCCCATGCCCCAATAAAAAGCGGCGCGCTCGGCGGTGGCGTACATGCGAGCTGCCCGCCGAATATCATCGGCGGGGACGCCGCTGACGCTCTCCGCCCATTCCGGCGTGCAGTGCTCCAGCGATTCGATGTAGTCCTCAAAGCCTTCGGTGCGCGCTTCGATAAACTCGGGATTAAACAGGTTCTCGCTGACGATGACGTTGGCCATCGCCTGGAAGACCGCCACATCCGTGCCGGGCTTCTGCCGCAGCCAGAGCGTCGCGAAGTCCGTCAGTTCGATTTGCCGCGGATCAATCACGATCAGCTTGGCGCCGTTTACACGCACGGCTTTCTTCAGGAACAAGCTGATGACCGGATGCGTCTCGGTGGTATTGCTGCCAGTGACGATGAAGGTATCGAGATCTTCCATTTCGCCGATGCTGTTGCTCATGGCGCTGGAGCCGATGGCCAGCTGCAAGCCAGTGACGCTGCCGGCGTGGCAGAGCCGCGCGCAATGATCGACATTGTTCGTCTTCAGCACGGCGCGCACCCACTTTTGGAAGACGTAGTTGTCTTCGTTAGTCGCTTTGGCGCAGGCGTACGTGGCGACGCAGTCGCCGCCGTTTTCGATCACCAGCGCCGACAGCTTCTCGCTGATGTACTCCAGCGCTTCATCCCAGCTCGTCTCGCGAAAGTCGCCGCGCACGCCGTCGCGGATCAGGGGCGTTTTCAGGCGGCGCGGGTGAGTGGCGAAGTCCAGGCCGAAGCGGCCCTTGACGCAGAGGTTGCCGTAATTGGGCGCGCTGTCGAAGGGTGCTTCGACGCGGTAGATCTGCTCGTCTTTGATGCGCAGGTCCATCTGGCAGCCCACGCCGCAGTACGGGCAGGTCGTGCGGACGGTGGAATCGGGTCTTAGTCTCGTCATAAGCCGCCTCCTTATGCTCAATTATAGTCGCAGCGGCAGTCATGTACCAAACACTGACGAGCAGCGCTGGGTTTGCTTTATCGCTTGCTCTTGCGTATACTCTCATCATATCAGGAAGAGAATACGAGACATTATGGCCGAAACGGAAACCAGTTTGACGCAGCGCGTCGAATCACTGGAGCGGACGTCGCATGAGCGGGTTGTCGAGCAGGTCCACTGACCTGGGCGAGCGCGTGTCCGGGTTGGAAAGCGCGCGGGATGCGGAAAACCCGCACTTGGCGACCAAGGCTGACATCGCGCGCCTGGAGACACAAATTGAGCATACTCAGGAGCAAATTGGCCGATTGGACAAGAAGATCGACGCGCGCTACGATCAATTGGACAAGAAGATAGACAAGCAGTCTGACCTGTTTGACACCAAACTGGATGCTCAGTTTGATAACTTTCAATCGAAGTTAGACGCCCAATCCGAGCAGTTTCAATCCAAGCTGGACGCTCAGTCTGAAAACTTTCAATCGAAGTTAGACGCCCAATCCGAACACCTGCAAAAGATAATTGAACAGCGCTTGAATCGAATAATCGCCTGGTTGATTGCTACTGGCATTGCCGTCGCCGCTATAATTCTCGGCCGGCTTCCCGGCTAATCTCAGACGCTTTACCGTCATACGCGCGAGGCATGGCGCGCAGTTAAGAGGCGCCTCGACGCGACTGATAATCTTGCCATTGACGCGCAGATCGAACCTGCCGCCCGACGCAAAAACCCCTCCTTCGGCGTGAAGGAGGGGCCGGTTTGCTGCGTTGATGCTACGTATTTGGTCCGGACTGACTGTCGAATACTTTAACCCTGCAGGACCTTGGCTTCCCAATCCGCCTCGATCAGCGCCTGATATTCGGCAGCGACGTCGGATACCAGCGAAGCCGCCAGGTCAGCCGGATCCGCCGCGGCTTCACCCAGGCTGTTGACCGCCGCTTCCAGCGCCGCCACATCGTCCGGGTCGGTGACGCGGCTGACGTCAATGCCGAAAGCCAGGCCGAAGCCGTTCTCGGGCACCACTTGCTCAGCTTGCCGGTCGGGCCGCAAGATCAGATCGGCCAGCAGCAGCGCGGCCGCCTTGTTGGGCGCGTTGTAGGGAATGGCCACATAGTTGAAGTCGCCGATCATGTTCTCGTGGAAGGAGAAAGCGCGGCTTGTGGGCGGAATTGTGCCGGCGGCGATGGGCGCGCCCGCGCCGGAAATCGCCTGCGTGATGGTGAAGTCGATCTCGCTGTTGGCGAAGAGCTCGTGCATTTCGCCGATGGTCGCGGGGTAGGTCTCGCCGCCGCGCCACAAGTTGTCTTTCCAGCTGTTCAGCATATCCCAGAGCGCCGGAGAGTGTTCGTCGTAAAGTTCCTGATTGAACTCGCCGACCCACTGGCTCTGGCCGCCGCTGACCTCGAAGAGCGCCTGCTTGACAAAGCGCGTGCCCTGGAAGGCGCCCGGACCCGGCGCGATATACGAGAATCGGCCCGGATTCATGGCGATCCAGTCGCCCAACTCAGCGTAGCTGCGCGGCAAATCTTCTTCGGCCATACGCGCGGAGTCGTAGATGAAGTGGAATTGCGCGCCCGACCAGGGGCTCTCGTAGCCATCAACCGGACGGCCGAAATCCAGGTTCAGCGCCGGGTTGTCCCAATTGACGTAGACGCTGTTGGGAATACTCTCGGCCCAGGGACCGTAGAGCAAATCAGCTTGCTTGAGGGTGTAGAAATTCTCGCCGTTGATCCAGATCATGTCGATGGTGCCGCCATCGCCTTCGACGCCGGCTTCGGCTTCACTCAAGACCTGATTGACCGCGTCCACCGTATCAGCCAGCGGCACCCGATTCAGCGTAACGTTGTATTCTTCCATCAGCGGGATGCCGTAGGTGCGGTCGACGAAGTCGTTGATGCGGTCCGACCCGCCCCACATATACCAGTTGACGGTCATGCCATCGGCGGCGGCGACCACCGCATCCCAGCTATCGAAACCGGGCGGCGGGTCCATCATGTCGTCCTGCGCCGCCGAGCCGAATACGCCCAAAGCCAGAACCAGGAAAACAAACAACAGGAGATGCAATTTCTTTGCAAACATAACACTGCCTTTCATTTGGCTAATTGAACACTGGACTTGCGAACGCCTGAAATAGGCGAGACTAACCGATTATACATTAACTCCCTCCAATTGCAGATAATTGGTCTGCGGCGCGTGCTCGATCAGGCGCATGCCCTTCCAGGCGGCGAACTCCATCAGCTCGTCGGTGACATCACCCTGCCCGACCGCGAAATGGTGTTCGTGCCCGCGCACGGTCAGCGTGTTGATCAGGTCCATCAGTGTGATCGGTTTTTTGTTCAGTTCAAACTCGGCGAACCAGCCGCGGGTGCCGTCGAAGCCTTTTTTGGCGTGCTCGATGATGTCGGCGCGGATCACCAGCAGGCTGCCGCCATCATCGCCGATATAGCTGACGCTGGTCTCCTGCGCGGCGAAGACTTGATCGCCGGCCACGCCGTAGGGTCCATCCGAACCCTTGCGCCCCAGCGTGACGTGATCGACCCACTTGATGCCGTCATCGTTGGCGAAATGCCGCGGGGAGACGCCGCAATGCCACATCAGCATGGCTTGCGTTTCGGGGTCGAGCGCGGTCATATCCAGCAAGGTCGACGAGCCCCGCCGCCCGGTCAGCAGATTGAGCAGGTACATGCTGGCCGCGCCCAAGACATCGCCCTCGCAAGAGACCGCGATTCCGTCTTCGCTGCCCAGCCAGCTGTAAGCCATGCAAGGCGCCACGCGGTAATAAGACTGGAAATTGGGCCAGCATTGCACCGCCAGCGCGTCATAGTCGTGTTCGCGCGCCATATCTCGCAGGGCCAGATACAAGCGCGTCACGCGGTCGAAGGCGCTGTCTTCGCTGACCGTGATGGCGCTGGCCGCCGACTTGATCTCGGTCACCGCCGCACCCACCGGCTGCGCATCGTAGGCTTTGGCGCGCTCGACCAATTCCGCCAGTTCATGCGGCAGCACGGCGATGCCCAGCCGGCTGCGCAGCAGGCGTTCGTCGAAAATCATGTCATTGAAGCCGGGCGACAAATTGCCGATCCAGCCGATGCGCGAGCGCTCGATATTTTTCACCGCTTTGAGGGCGCGGATGGTGACGGCGAAACGCGCCAGAAATTCCTCCGTCTCCACGTGCCCGTAGAACCACTTGAAGGGGATGTCCTCGTGTTTGAGGTAGCGCTTGAGGATGGAGGCGAAGTGACTCAGAGATACCAGCGAATGCAGCTTGATCTCGCCCTCTTGTTCGGGGTCGGGCGTGGCCCACAAGCCCAGGCGAGGCGCGGCTTTGACCAGCGGCAGCAGCTGCTCGCCCATGCTGCAGGCGGCCGTCTGCAAGAGCAGGAAGTCGATCTGCTCGGCGCGGAAGTATTCGGCGGCTTGCGCCGACGCTTCTTCGGTCATCATCTCGTCGCTAATCGCCACCAGGTCGAAGTCCAACTCCGCCGCCAGTTTCTCCAGGCCCGTCACCGCCCGCGAACGCTGATCGTATTCGTCGGCGAAATATGACGAAATTGAGGTGCCAATATAACCAACCCGCAGTCTGTACCTTGTCATGCCCGGTTCTCCTTCCACCAATTGTTTGCCGCTTCAAACATCAGGGCGACAGTCGTCGCGCCCGGGTCGACGTGTCCGATCGCGCGCTCGCCCAGGAATTTGGCTCGTCCGTGACTCGCGACCAGTTCGCGCGTGGATTCCGCGCCTTTTCGCGCTGCCGCAGCAGCAGCTGCCCAGGCGGACGCGAAATCATCGGCCGCCCCGAAAGCCGCCACCGCCGGTTCCAGCGCGTCGACCATGGTCTTGTCGCCCAAGTCAGCCTTGCCCCGCGCCTTTACGCTGTCCAGCCCGGCCGCGAGCACACCCGCCATCAGATTATTGCTTACGCGGTCAACGTCTCGCAAACTCGCGACGCCTTTGAGAAAGAAGGCGCCGAAAATCGCGCCCGACGCGCCGCCCATTCGGTTCATCAACGCCTTGGCCGTCGCCAGCCAAATCGCGCCAGGACTCGCGCCCTCCAGCGCCGCAATATCGTCGACCGCCGCCGCGAAGGCCGTGCTGATGCTCGCGCCGTGGTCGCCATCGCCCAGGGCGGCATCCAGCCGGTTGAGCGCGTCGCGCTCGGCATTGATCCGCTCCGCCATCGCCCGTATCAAGGCGCTCAATTCTTCCGCTCCGATTGAGCTCATAGCTGCTTCATGTAGGCGCCCTTGGCGGGCGCGTCCCAGAGCGCTTTCATCTGCTCGTCCACGCGGCAGAGCGAGAGCGCGAAGCCGGCCATTTCCTGCGTGGTGGCGTAGGGGCCGATCCAGGACTTGTAGACCTTGATCTCGGCTTGCGCCAGCCTGGCGGCGACGCGCCGATAGAGTATGAATAGCTCCATGAGCGTCAGGCTGCCGCTATTATTGAGCAGGACCAGCGCCTCATCCCCGGCCTGGAAAGGCAGGTCTTCCAGCAGCGGCGGCAGCATCAAGTCGATCGTTTCATCCGCGCCCAGGGCTTTCTGCCGCCCCATGCCGACCTCGCCGTGCAAGCCCATGCCGATTTCCATCTCGTCCGGCGCCATCTCAAACATGACTTCCCCGGTGACCGGGCTGGCGCAGGAACTGAGCGACATGGCCAGGCTGCGGGTATTGTCGCGGACTTTCTCGGCCAGCGCTTTGGCGGCGGCCAGGTCGCCATCGCCCTCGCAGAAGGCGCCCAGCAGCTTCCAGACGAAGAACAGGCCGGCAGTGCCGCGGCGCTGCGGCTCCCGTCCCTTGGGCGCGCTGGAGATGTCGTCGTAAAGCACGACCATATCGACATTCTTGAT
>CAZWCV010000106.1:327-7359 GCA_964632725.1 uncultured Anaerolineaceae bacterium | reverse complement strand
CTCGGCCTGGCAGAGCTCCAGCGCCAGCTCAGCGTTGAGCAAGTCGCCGGCGTGATGCGAGACGCAGATCAGCACGCCGCCGCCGGTATCGGCCGCGCGAATGCCCGCGACCATCAGCTCGGGTCCGGGCGCGGCGAAGATTTCGCCCGCGATATTGACATCGAAGAGTCCCTCGCCGATCCAGCCGGTCATGGCCGGTTCGTGCCCGCTGCCGCAGCCGATGACCAGGGCGACTTTGCCCGGCGCCTTGGGCTGGGCGCGCATAACCAGCCGCTTGTCAACCAGGCGGACGATATCGCTGTACGCCGCGCAGAAGCCCTCCAGCATCTCGTCGACCAGGTTCTCGGGCTGGTTGATCAATTTGTGTACGCGAGCGGTCATCGGCAATTTACTCCTTGTTTTGGGCGGCCAACCCCACCCCCCGCCCCAACCCCACCAATAAAGGAGGGGAGCAAAAAACAGCGGGATTAAAAGTATTTTGCGTGGGCGGTGGCTTGGCCACGGATTTGTCTACAATTCTATTCCATCGGTACAAAGTACATCAGGTGGATCGGGTGCTGCACGGTCTCGCTGCTGTATTCGACCCGCACGCGCAGACCGCGCTGCACTTGATCCGGCGGCGCTTTGAGCAGATGCGGGAAGAGCGTGTCAGCGCCATCGAGCAGCACGTAGGCCAGCACGTAAGGCGTTTCCAGCGCGCGCACGTCGGCGTTGCTGCCCGGCGAGAAATGCAGCACCGACCAGGTCACGACCTCCCCTTCGCCGGAGAGTTCGGCCCAGGCGGTCGGCTGCAGGCAGGTTGGGCAGAGCGGCCGCGGCGGCGCGCAGACCTTGTCACAGGTCCCGCAGCGCGTGGCCATAAAGCGTCCCTGCTCCAACTCAATGAAAAACCGCGAATATTTACCCAGGCTGTATTTGTAGCTCTGCGTCAATTCCAGCGTGATGCGCTCGACCTGGCGAAACTCCCGCCAGAGGTCGCTCGCGTCGTCGCCGCCGATTGTGGCGACTTCTATCTGGCTGCTGATCTTGTCTGACATATCAATCCCTGCGCTCGAAGATGTTGACGACGCTGATGCTGGCGATGCCGGCGTGGGTGTCGGTCAAGCCGCGGCGGGCGCCGGAGACCTGGCGGCGCTCGTCAACCGCGCCCCAAAGCTGCTGCGCCACTTCAATCGCCTGCAAGATGCCGGTCGCGCCCACCGGCGCCCCCCGCCCCAGCAAACCACCGCTGGTATTAACCGGCAAGTCGCCGTCCAGGTCAAAGGCGCCGCTGGCGACGGCCGGGCCGCCCGCGCCGGCCGCGACAAAACCCAGGTCCTCGACGGCCTGGATCTCGACGCCGCTGTAGCTGTCATAGAGTTCGGCCACGTCGATCTCGCTCAACGGCTCTTTGATACCCGCCATCGCGTAGGCTTGCCGCGCGGCTTCCTGCTTGGCGCGGAAATTCGTAATCTGCGGATAGCGATCGCCCAGGCGCATGGTATCCGTGCCGCAGCCGCTGGCGCTAAAGTAAACCGGCGGTCGCTCGCTGAAACGCGGGCAATGCGCCTGCGCCCAGTCCTCGGTCGCCAGCAAGATACAGGCGGCGCCATCGCTGAGCAGGCTGCAATCCAGCAGTTTGTAGGGCTCGGCAATCGGCAGCGAGGCCAGCACATCGTCTACCGTGATGTCCATCGCTTTCTGCGCGATGGGATTGAAGCCGGCGTTGCGGCGGTTGCGAACAGCCACATGAGCGAATTGCTCCTCGGTCGTGCCATAGGCCGCCATATGCGCGCGGATCATGGCCGCGTAGAAGCCGGTGTAGCTGCCGCCAATCATCATCTCCCAATCGACATCGGCCGAGAGCGCGAAAAGCTGATTGGCCGTGCGCGAGGATACGCCGCGGCCATTCTTCTCCACGCCGTAGACCAGGATGGAATCGCACAAGCCGCTGACCACATGCGCCCAGGCCGTCCGCAGCGCCAGCGCGCCGGTCGCGCCGCCGCCTTCAATGCGAACGCTCGGTTTGGGCGTCAAGCCGATGGTGTCTTGCAGGATCGCCCCCAGCGTCATCTGCAAGTTGAAGTGATCGCTTTCGTAGCTGGCCAGGCCGTGCTCGACCTGCGAGAGGTTGTCCATACCCGCGTCGGCGAGGCAATCCAGAACCGCCTCCGCCATCAAATCGCGGGCGTTGCAGCCGCGATGCTCCGAGGCGATGGCGGTGCTGCCCACAGCGGCAATAACAGGTAAGTTGGGCATATCACCTGGCTCAACGGGTGGATACAGGTTTGATGCGCGCGGCGCTGGAATCGCGCGACGCCAGCAAGCGCTACGACTGCTAATCTGCCGCTGAGCATAGCCAATCTCCAAGGTTAAGTCAAAGACCGCCGTCTATCGCTCGTCCGCTTTACTTGCGCTGCAGAGTCCAGTAATCTGTTATTAAGTACTCGCATTTATAAGTCGCCGCAACAAGGCGAAAGGAGTTGCGACATGGCCATGCGGAAGACACTTCCCCATCAACCAAGCCCCTCACGCCGCGACCTCTTGCAGATATTCGCCGCTGGCATGGCCGGCGCGGTCGGTACGATTGCGTTGGAGCGCGCGCCCGGGTTGAACCCGGCCGCCGCCAGCGATGGCGGGGCGCTGCGCATCGCCTGGCTCACCCCGGCGCAGCTCGACCCGCGCTCCGTCTCCGGCATGAGCGAAATCGCTATGTTGAACGCGCTTTACGACTATCTCTTTGAGACCGACGCCTCGTCGAGTCTGGTTCCTGCCCTGGCCTCGTCCTGGGAGCGCAAGGCCGACGGCGCGCGCTATACCCTGCGCCTGGTGGAAAACGCCAGCTTCCATGACGGCAGTCCGCTGACCGCCCGCGATGTGGTTTGGAGCATTCAGCTGCAACTCGACGCCGGCGGCACGATCGCCGATGTGCTGGCCGGCATTGAGACTATTGTAGCGGCCGGCGATCACACGGTGGTCATCGATCTCAAAGCGCCCGACCCCGATTTTCTCTATCGACTCACCGAGTACAAAGTCGTCATGCTCAAGGCGGGCGCGGAGAACCTCGGCGTCGAATTTAACGGCACCGGCCCCTTCATTATGGACGAACTGATCCCGGCCGACCGCGCAATAATGAAAGCCAACCCGAATTACTGGCGCGGCGCGCCCAGCATCGAGACGCTGGAATTTCTTTTCTTCGACGATCAGCAAGCGGCGATCGCCGCGGTGCAGGGCGGCATTGCCGATGGCATCCTGCGGCTGGATAATTTCAGCTTCCTCAATTTCACTGGCGATGTCAGCTTCAACACCATCGACATTCCCACCAACGCGCACCACATGACGCGCATCCGCGCCGACCGGCCGCCGGGCGATGACATTCGCGTGCGCCGGGCATTTAAGCTGGCGACCGACCGCGCCTCGGTTTGGGATCGCGTACAGTTGGGTTTCGGCGCTGTCGGCAAAGATTCGCCTATCGGGCCCTCTTTCGCCCAATATTTTCTCGCTGATGCCGAGCCGCCGCCGCGCGATCCCGAAGCGGCCGCCGCGCTGCTGTCGGAAGCGGGTTATCCCGACGGCCTGGATATGACCCTGCATGTGCCCAACAGCGGCTCAATGCCCGATTTCGCGCAAGCGATGGCGGCGCAATGGTATGACGCCGGCATCCGCGTCGAGATTGAGTTGGAGGAAGAAAACGAGTACTGGGTGCAAAAGTGGCTGGACGTAGATCTTGGCGTTACCTGGTGGGGCGACCGCGTCGTGCCGCAGATTTACCTCGACCTGGCTTATCGCTCGGACGCGACCTGGAATGAATCGCATTGGCGAGACCAGCGCCTGGACGAGCTCATCGACTTCGCCCGGTCG
This sequence comes from uncultured Anaerolineaceae bacterium, assembly GCA_964632725.1. Taxonomy (GTDB): domain Bacteria; phylum Chloroflexota; class Anaerolineae; order Aggregatilineales; family Phototrophicaceae; genus UBA6055. Next base: position 3,519 of record CAZWCV010000106.1, on the reverse strand, counting down.
GCCCTTGACCAGGACGCGAGAGTCGCCGCCTACAAAGACATTCAGCGCCTCTTCCTCGAAGAAGGACCGATCATCGTGCCCTACTTCTACGCCTCGTTTATGGTGATGGCGAGCCACGTTTCCGGCGTCGAGTTGCATCCCTTCTCAGGGCGGACGCATTTTTACAAGGCCACCGTCAGCTGACGCGCCCAGCGCGCGACAAGCTGAAGTTCCATGTTTCCAATCCGGACCTTCCTGTGTCATAATGCGCTAACCAAATGCAAATGCTTGGCTACCGGGTGCGATGAAAGGGAGTTAATGGCCTTCAGTCGCCAGCTTATCCGTCAACGCCGCGAACGTCCGCTGGCGCCGCCGCAGCGCTAGGTCTTGCTCTTCGCGTCGGTCGATCGCCCTCTCCCCGCCCAAGCTCAGCGGTTGCAGCTTAATCACAAAGGTAAAAGGACGACCCCACCGTGAAGAACAGAATCAGCAATCCCGCTTCTGAAGTATCCCGCCGCGAGTTTCTCAATATATTCGCCGCCGGCGCAGCGGCCGCCGTGGGCACGGTATCGCTGGCGCCCCTGGGCGGCATCGCCAGCGCGCAAGACAGAGGCGCCTTGCGCCTGGCCTGGCTGACGCCGGCGACGCTGGATCCGCGCTCGGCCTCCGGCGACAGTGAAATCGCCATCTTGAACGCCGTCTATGACTACCTCATCGAGACTGACGCCGCGGCCAATCTTGTGCCGCGACTGGCTTCGTCATGGTCGCTTAGCGATGACGGCCTGGTCTATACCCTGCAACTGCGCGCTGACGCGACCTGGCATGACGGCAGCCCGGTCAGCGTTGAGGATGTGCTCTGGACCATTCAGTGGCACCGCGGCGATGCGGAAAGCACACTGGCCGGCTTGATCGCGGACGCGTCCTTCGCAGATGCCGGCGACAACCGGATCAGCATCACGCTCAGCGAGCCGAATCCCGACTTTCTCTACAATCTGACCGACAACAAATTCGTCATTCTCAAGAGCGGCGCTGAAAACGTCGGCGTCGACTTCAACGGCTCCGGCCCCTTCGTGCTGGAAGAGATCATCGCCGGCGACCGCGCCATTTTCCGCGCCAACGGGGGCTACTGGGGCGGCGCGCCCAGCATCGACCGCCTCGAATTCATCTTCTTCGACGATCAGCAGGCGGGCATCGCCGCCGTGCAAGGCGGCACTGCTGACGGCATCATGCGGCTGGACAACGCCAGCTTCCTGGGCTTCAGCGGCGACGCCAACTTCCACGCCATGGACATCCCCACCAGCGGGCACCATCTGACGCGTTTGCGCGCCGACCGCGCGCCGGGCGACGACCCCCGCGTTCAAAAGGCCTTCAAATTGGCTACCGACCGCGACGCCATCTGGGAGCGCGTGCAGCTGGGTTTCGGCGCGGTGGGCAAGGACTCGCCGATTGGACCGGCTTTCGGTCAGTATTTTCTGGCCGACGCGCAGCCACCCGCCCGCGATCCGGAAGCCGCCGCCGCCTTGCTGGCTGAAGCCGGCTACCCCGATGGCCTGGACATGATCTTGCACGCGCCCAACAGCAGCAATTTCCCGGACTTGACGCAGGCCCTGGCCTCGCAGTGGGAAGAAGCCGGCATCCGCGTCGAGATCCAATTGGAAGACGAAAACACCTACTGGTCGGAGCTCTGGGATCAAGTCGATCTGGGCGCGACCGGCTGGGGCGCGCGGCCGATCCCGCAGCTGTTCCTCGATCTCGCCTATAAAACTGGCGCGAGTTGGAACGAATCGCATTACAGCAACGCCCGCGTCGATGAGCTGATCGACTTTGCGCGCAGCTCGCTGGATCAGGACGAGCGCGTGGCCGCCTATCACGAGATTCAGCAGATCTTCCTGGAAGAGGGCCCGATCGTAGTGCCCTATTTCTTCGCCCAATTTATGGTGCTGGCGAGCAATATCAGCGGCGTGGAATTGCAGCCCTTCGCCGGACGCACCAACTTGCACCAGGCGATTGTCGGCTAGCTGCCTACGCTAACCCTATTCAATACGCGCCGCTTGCGCGACTCCCCTTCCTCTTAATGGGGGAAGGGGCCGGGGGATGGGGGTAAACGTAATTCGATGCCTTCCAGCCAAGTCAATCGCAGCTTGGTCAACCTGATACGGACCCTGCTCCGCCAGCCGCAGTCGGCGCTGGGTACGCTGCTGGTGTTCTTCTTTCTGCTGCTGGCGCTCTTCGGCCGGCAGCTGGCGCCCTACGCCAATCCCAACGACCAGAGCCACGATGTTCGCCAGCCGCCGACCCTGGATATCGGCGCGCTGCAACTGGGCGAGCACCCCTTCGGCACCGACCGGCTGGGGCGCGATGTCTACAGCCGCGTCATCCTGGGCGCGAGCAGCATCTTCCGCATCGCCGGCCTGGGCACGCTGGTCAGCGTCGTGATGGGCTCGGCGCTCGGCCTCTTCATGGGTTACGCCGGCGGCTGGGTGGACGAAGTCCTGGGCCGGGTCATCGACGCGCTGCTGGCGATTCCGGCGCTGCTGCTGGCGCTGGTGCTAGTCGGCATCATCCGCAATCTCGACTTCGCCGCCGGCAGCTGGCAGGCCGGGCTGGCTGACAATGTGGTGCTGCTGGTCATCTCCGCGCTCTACATCCCGATCGTGGCGCGCGTCGCCCGCAGCGCTACGCTGGATATCAAAACGCGCGAATTTGTGGAAGCGGCTGAGATCCGCGGCGAAAGCAAGCCCTACATCATCTTCCGTGAAATCATGCCTTCGGTGATTCCCTCGCTGGTGGTCGAGGCATCGCTGCGTTTCTCCTACGCCATATTTCTGGTGGCTTCGCTGGGCTTCCTGGGCTTTGGCGCGCGCCCGCCCTCGCCCGATTGGGGCCTGATGGTCAATGAGAATCGCGGCGGTTTCTATCAGCTGACGCCTTGGGCGCTGGAGTTCCCGGCGCTGGCGATCGCCGTGCTGGTCATCGCCGTCAATCTCATGTCGGACGGCATCCGCCGCGCCGTGCAGAAGGGTTAGCAGAAGATGAGCGCCGCCGATGCCCCCTTGCTGCATGTCGACAACCTGACAATCAGCTATCGCATCAAGCGCGACTGGATCCCGGCCGTGCGCGATTTCCGGCTGCGCTTGGAGGCGGGGCAGATCGTCGGCCTGGTGGGCGAATCGGGCTCGGGCAAGTCGACCGTGGCCCTGGCGCTGATGCATT
>CAZWCV010000106.1:0-317 GCA_964632725.1 uncultured Anaerolineaceae bacterium | reverse complement strand
GGCGCGTCGAAAGCGGCGGCGTACTCAACTTCGCCGGTGAAGACTTGCTGGCCAAGTCGAATGCCGACATGCGCCGCCTCTGGTCCAAGCGCATCAAGTTCGTACCGCAGAACGCCGGCGCCGCCCTCAACCCGTCGATCAAGATCGGCCGCCAGGTCACCGAAGTCCTCAAAGCCGCCGACGGCATCGAAGGCCAAGCCGCCACTGACGCGATGATCGACATGTTCAATCAGGTCAACCTGGTTGATCCGGAGCGTGTGGCCGAGCGATACCCGCACGAGCTGAGCGGCGGCATGCAGCAGCGCGTCACTATCGCC
>CAZWCV010000105.1:0-13307 GCA_964632725.1 uncultured Anaerolineaceae bacterium | reverse complement strand
CAGCAGCGGCGACGAACTGGTCGATATTCATCACCGCCTTGAGCCCGGCCACATCCGCGACACCAACAGCTACACGCTGGCGGGGCTGGCGCGGCAGGCGGGCGGCATTCCCATCCGGTTGCCCATCGCGGCCGACTCTTTGGAGTCGATCCGCGCGCTTTACCGGCGCGCCCTGGAAATCAATCCTGACCTGGTGATCAGCACCGCCGGCGTTTCCGTCGGCGCCGCTGACCTGGTCCGCGTCGTCATGGACGAATTGGGCGACATCGACTTCTGGCGCATCAACATGCGGCCCGGCAAACCACTGGCGTTCGGCTCGCTGCGAGGCGTGCCCTTCTTCGGGCTGCCCGGCAACCCGGTATCCACGATGGTGACATTTGAAGTGCTCGTCCGCCCGGCGCTGGCGAAGATCGCGGGACGCGAAATCAGACAGCATTCGGTAAAAGCGACCCTCGCCGACGCGATGCGCTCCGACGGCCGCCGCAGCTACAACCGCGTGACGCTGGAGCGCAAGGAGGACCGGTACCTGGCTCAATCAACCGGCATACAAAGCTCGGGCGCGCTGATGTCGATGGTGCTCGCCGACGGCCTGGCCGTGATTCCCGAAGGCGTCGCCATGCTGCCGGCCGGCGCCCTGGTTGACGTGCTTTTGCTGCGAGACCTTGATTAGGCGCTGGAGGCTGTCATAGGGAAGGGGAGCCGGAAGTCAAGCAAGGGTTGTCTTCCCATTGCATTGGACAAGACTAAGAGGCGGTGCAATTCGCATGAATAACGCGGAAAAACTGAAAAGCGCAACCAAGCATATCACGCTGCGCAAGCTGCAGTTTCTGCTCGTCATAATTGGCTTGATCATCGCCGGCTATCTGAGTTATCTGAAGCTGGCCGCCGCCCCGGCCGCTTGCGTCGAAGCCGGCCCCTTCGACTGCAACGTCGTGCTCAACAGCCAATACTCGGAACTGGCCGGCGCGCCCATCGCCTATCTGGGTTTCACGGTCTACGCGCTAATCGGCCTGGTCATGCTCTTTGAGCGCAAGCATCCCTTCCTGGAACTGTACGGCAGCCTGCTAATCTTCGGCATCGGGCTCTTCGCCTGGCTATTTTCCATGTGGCTGGTTTATGTGCAATTCTTTTTGCTGGAGGCGCTATGCCCCTGGTGCCTGAGCCACGAGGCGAACTTCACCCTGCTCTTTCTGACCATCGCCTGGCGCGTCTACCACGAGATCCTGGCGGCCGAGGGCTAAGCCGAGAACAAAAGAAGGAGCGCGTCTACGCTCCCTCGAATTCAGCCACGGTCGCGCTTTGCTTCAGGCTTGAGCGCCGCGCAACGTGCGCCGCAAGATTTCCTCTTGCTTTTCACGATGATTTACGCGCGAATTCTCCGGCTGGCCGGCGCGCGCCTCTTCGACATCCTCGCTGCGCATCGCCCGCTGGAATGCCTGCGCCATCGCCGTCGGCAGATCTTCCTCTTCCTCGTCGTCGTCTTCAAGCGCCGCCTCTTCCGCGGCTGGCTTCATCGACAGGTCTATCTGTCGGGGGCGGCCGTTTTTCTTGATGACGCGGACTTCAACCACCTGGCCGACCGATGCGACATCGCCGGGCGACCTGACGAATCCATCCGCCATCTCCGACACGTGCACCATGCCCGGGCGTTCGGCGCCGAAATCCACAAAGACGCCGAAGTTCTCGATGCGGATTACCTCGCCGGTGTAGGTATTGCCGCGCCTGATCGTCTGCCAGGGCACCGCCGGCGGTTTATCCATCGTCAGCGCAACGTGGCCGTCTTTGCGCGTCCGGTATACATAGGCCTTGATCTCGCTAGCCGGCTGCACGACCTCTTCAAATTTGCGCGCTTCCTTTTCGCCCAACTGCGAGATATGCAGCAGCGCATCTTGCCCCGTGCCGATATCCACCAACGCGCCATATAAACCAAGATGCCTGACCGTTCCCGTAACTTCCATGCCCACTGCCAGGGCGCCTGTCTGTTCCGCCATCGTCTTCCCGCTCCTACATTTGAAATATTCAGCGCCAGTTTCCAATTATCGCGCTATTGGTTCGTCGGACAGACTTCCTCGTCGCCGACGCCTTCGCCAATATAATCGAATTCGCGTTCCACGTAACTGGTGAAATCCTGGAATCCTTGCCAGTGATAGAGACTGGCGCATGTCAGTAATTCCTGCATATCCGCCTCGCCCAGGTACATCGTGCCGATAATCTGGCTGGTCACCGAAATTGCGCCGGACGCAGGATTGGCGACGAAGGCGTAGAGGATGAGCGGCAAGTCGCGATAGACCAGCGCCATATAACCTTGCTCGTCGTTGACCTGCTCCCCGCCCAGAAAATCCGGCTCGCCATACACATCGTAGACAGAGCCGAAGTTCATGTTCGGCGCGGTCTGCAGCAAGAATGAAGAGACCGTCTCGCCATCTCGGCTGACCACTTGACAACAAGCGGGATTCTCCCCTTCCGCGAAGGTGAAGCTGCGCGCGGTATTGTCGTCCTCCGGCGCTGGTTCGTCGGAGATCTTGAAGCGCTCGTCGCTTTCGATGATGAGCTTGGCGTCGCGGTAGCGCGTTTCGCCGGCGGTGACGCCATTCCAGCAGGGCGCCTCGCAGGGTTCGCCGCTGATCAAGCTGGTATCGCTCAATTTCGTTTCGTCCAGCAGGTTGATATCCGCGGAACACGCAGCCAGCGCCACAACCGCAAACAGAGCAAATAGAAGGTGCAAGCCGCGTTTCATTCGGTTTTACTTTCGATACGTCTCAAGCCAAGGGCTAGGCATCATAGCAAAGCCCGCCGACATTGTAAAGCCGGCTTGACCCGGCGCGCAGCCTCAGCGCTAGGTCTTTGTCAGCGACAATTCGTACACGCCGATGGTGCCGCCGTACTGATTCCCGTAGCGCGTGGCGATAATAGTATAGGGCCCGTTCTCCGGCAAGACGTAGCCGCTGATCTGCGAATCGGTCTTTCGGCCAGTCAAGCCCAGCGCGGCCGGGTCGCCGTCGTCGTTCGCGATCAGTTCCCGTCCGCTCGGGCCGATCAAATAAAGATTTGTATCCAAAGCCAGCGTCACCGCGGTCATGCCGATTGATACAGTCTCGCCGGCGGCGCCGTCGAATTGATAGACATCAAAGGTATTGCCCGGCGAAATGGTGCCCGTGACCGGAGTTCCGCTTTCAATGACAGGAGCGTCCAAAGCGGCCGCCTGATAGTCCAGGGTAGCGCTGCCCGCGTCAATGAAGCCCGCCTCGCCCGCCACGCCGAAGCCCGAAGGCTGCACGGTGAAGTTGGTGACCAGGCGTTGGTCCGGCTGCGGCAGATGCCGCATTCGGGCGATGACGACGTCATTGACCTCAATTTGCAGCGTAAAGTTGACCGGGGGCGGAAAGTCCGCACAGGGATTCTGGTACCAAACTTCCACTTCGTAGGCGCCGGGCCGCAGAAATCCCTCGGGCCAATAGACATACGACACCGGCGCTCCGCCGTCCGCCGCCGTACAACCGGCATTGCCCACTTCCTGCAAAATGCCGCCGCTGGTCGCCACGGGATTATCGTCGAACACGGATTCCCCCGCCGGGTCGCGCACCAGGAGCTGCAAGTCCGCGCCGGTGCTCCAGAACAAGCTGACTTCAATATCGCCTTGCGGCAAGTTCAGCGTGCTGGCTTGTGTCCCGGCCGGGCCGGAACCGCCGCTCAATGTCAGTTGGAAGGGGCCCACCGTACCGCCGGCCTCTTTGGCGTAACGCGAGGCGATAATGGTATAGCGGCCGCTGCTGAGCAGACGCGCGTCCGATATGAGGGAATTCGTGGTCTCCCCCAAGACGGCGTCGTCATTGACATCCACCACGTTTCCAGCGGGATCCACGACCTGCAGCAGCGTATCAAGGCTGCCCCCGGTCGCCTGCATATCAACCGTGATCAACTCGTTGGCCGCAGCGTCAAACGAATAGGCGATATAGGGCTGCGCATTGGTGATTTCGCCGACGACCGTCACATCGCGCGCGATCGGGGTTGCGATCTGCCTGGCGATGTCAAAAGAGCCGGGCAGCCGAGTCACGCTCGCCGGCGGATATACGCCGCCCGGGACGACTGTCGCCGCGCCGTCGCCGCCGACTTCAAAACGCGCCACGTAGATATTCTGCTGCCCCAATACACCCGGCGCCAGCGTATCAGCTATGGCGCCGCTGGGCGCGCCGTTAACGCTGACATCGACGCTGAATGGCACTGTCGCCGTCAGCGGGTCGCAAGCCTGCTCATAATAGACGATGATCTCATAGCTGCCGGTTGGCAAAAAGCCGGGCTGCCAGGTCGCAGTCTCTTCGGGACTCTCGCTGATCACGGCGCACAATCCGTTGGCGTCAAAGCCGAAGCCGCCGCCGTTGTCCGTCGTGCGCGAATTCCAGAACAAAGTCTGTCCGGTGGGGTCGCGCACCTCCAGATTCAAATCCGCCGCGCCCGTCCAGGACAGACGCACCTCAATACCCGCGCCCAGCAAAAGCTGGTCCGGTATATCCGCCGCAACATCGGAAGCAGTCGCGTTCTGCAGGGTCGCCAATTCCAGGCTCAAGTCAAAGGTCGAGTCAGCCGCGGCGCTGCCCGGCGCAAAATACACGAATACAAAATAGCGGCCGCCGCTGCCGGTGGCGACATCAACTTGCGTTGAGGAGCCAGCCTCGCCGCCTGCGCTGCCCTGACCAATCGAATTGCCGTTGATGTCACTGACGCTCAGCGCAAGCGCCGCCCCGTTAACATTAGCGAGCCTTAGGCTGGCCCTACTGTTTGCCGGCGCGTCAAAGACGTAAGCCGCGGCGCCCGTGTCAGCGGCGACTGCGCCCGACAACACGCTGCCCGCCGCCAGTACCTGGCCGCCGTCTTGCGCCGTAATCGAAACCGCGGCAATCATTACGAGACTCAGCGACAGCATTAGCCGCGCGCAGGCAAAGCGCCTGCTGTTTATGAATTCGGACATCGTGAGTCCTCCCGCTTGAATCTCGCTGCGCCAGAAAGTGTACCCGCATCTGGAGACGCTCGCCACACGATCAGCCCACGCCTCAACTACGCTTCACGCCCGCGTCCGGCTCCAGCAGACACAAGTCATGTCGGACGCTCTTAGCCGCAAACTGGCGCAAACTCTAGGTGTACAGAGCATCGCCGCGCGGGATGCCATGATTCTACAGGCAAAATCCGCCCGCTTCAATTCATAATAGCGCGTTTCGCGGGCGGCAGAAAATGCGCTACCGTATCAATGAAAGCGAAAAGTGAAACGGGCAGAGCAATCATGAACAAGATACGCAGGTTCATGCTTCTTTTGGCGACACTCGCGCTGGCGGCCTTTCCCGCTAATGCGCAGCGCAGTTCCGAGGCCTCTCACGTTGTGCGCCCGGGCGAGACGCTGGGTCTCATCGCCCAGCGGTACGGCGTGGACGTCTACCAGCTGGCGGCGCTCAATGGCATCGGCAACGCCCATCTCATCTACACCTGGCAGCGGCTGGCGCTTCCTGCTGACGCTGCGCTGGACGCAGCGGCTGTGAATTCGGGCGGCACGCATACCGTGCAGCCCGGCGAATCGCTCGGCAGTATCGCCGCCTTGTACGACATTAACCTGTTCGAGCTGCAGGTGGCCAACAACGTCTACAACGCCTGGATTTACCCGGGCGATGTGCTGCTGCTGCCCGGTCACGACGCTGACTCTGAACCGGCGATGGCGGCGCATGACGCGCCGACGACCGAAAGCGCTGACGACGCCCCGCTCGCGAGCGGCCAAACTCACATCGTCCGCCCGGGCGACACCCTGGCCCTAATCGCCGCGCGCTACGGCGTCAACTTGTACGAGCTGCAAGTCCTCAACAACAACTACCAGGGCTGGATATACCCGGGCCAGGAATTGCTGCTGCCGGCCGCGGCCGTGGATTCCGCGCCCCCGGTCACCGGGCCGACGCCGGAGGCGGAACGCGCGGCGCCCGCCCTCAGCGAATACACGCATGTCGTGCGCTTCGGCGAGACCCTGGGCAAGATTGCCGTCGCCTTCGGAGTCAGCCTGATTGACTTAAAAGCTGTCAACGACCTCCGGACATACATGATTTACCCGGGCCAGGAATTGGCGATCCCCGCCGGCGGCGCACCGCCACCAGATGACCAGACTACCGCGCCGGACACGCAACCTGCGACGCAAGCGCCGGCGACCACTGGCCAGTCCGGCACACACACCGTCCAACGCGGCGAAACCCTGTTCAGCATCGCCCGGCAATACAATCTGCCTGTCGAGCTGCTGATGTCAGCCAACGGCATCACCGACCCCCGTTTCGTCCACTCGGGCCTGGTGCTCAGAGTTAAAGACCTGGAATCGGCTAGTCCGCCACCCCAAGCCAGCGGCGCCAGCGCGGCCCCGGCGGCAGCGCCGACAAATGACGCGCGCGAGCAATACACCGTGCTGCCCGGCGATTACCTGTCTACCATCGGCTCGAAATTGGGCATGAGCTGGCTGGCGATCGCGGCGATCAACGGCATCAGCAATCCTGACTCGCTGCGCGCCGGCGCCGTGCTGCAAGTGCCGACGCGCGAAGAAGCCGCGCGTTACGGTCCCGTGCGGCCGGCGCGGGTTGACCCCGGCGCGCATATCGGCGTCGGCCGCGAACTGGTGATCGTGCTCAGCACGCAGACCGCCTACGCCTACAAAGACGGCGTCCTGCAGCGCAGCGCCATCATTTCCAGCGGCTTGCCCGATACGCCCACCGTACAGGGCAACTTCAAAATCACGCGCAAGACGCCCTCGCGCCATATGGTAGGCCCCGATTACGACCTGCCGGGTGTGCCCTGGGTCAGCTATTTCTACGCCGGATACGCCATCCACGGCACCTACTGGCACAACAACTTCGGCACGCCCATGAGCCACGGCTGCGTCAACATGACCACGCCTGACGCCAAATGGTTTTACGACTTCGCGCCGGTGGGCACGCCGGTGCACGTGCGCTACTAAGCGCTGACCTTCGCGCCGTCGAGCCCCAATTCGGCGGCGTGATCCTGCATCGCCCTCAAGACCAGCGGGATATGAAACTCCCAGACGTCCACGCCTAAAATCGCGCAGCCGTCGATCACATCCTGCCGGTTGACGCCGGCGGCGAAGGCTTTGTCCTTCCATTTCTTGCGTATGCTGCGCACCTTGACATCGCGGATGTCCTTGCTGGGGCGGACCAGCGCCACCGCCGTGATCAAGCCGGTCAGCTCATCCACCGCGTAGAGCGCCTTGTCACGCAGCGTCACGCGATCGTCGGCGGCCAGCGGGCCGTGACTGAGGATGGTGCGGATGTCTTCCTCGCCCAGCCCGCGCTCACGCAAGATGGGCGCGCCGTCCATGGGGTGCTGCTCCAGCGAGGGGTGAATCTCCCAGTCAAAGTCGTGCAGCAAGCCGACCAGTCCCCAGGCGTCGGGGTCTTCGCCGTAGTGGCGGGCGTATTCGCGCATGGCGAATTCGACGGCCAGCATGTGCTTGCGCAGGGAGTCTGATTGCACAAATTCGCAGACGATTTCGTAGGCAGTTTGTCTATCCACGGTTGATTATCTCCTAGACGGCGATAGAAGTGCGCTCTAGTCTTTTCAGTTTTGGGCATATTGCAATGCCGAATACTGCGTTGCGACAGGCCCGGTTGACCACTAGACGCAGATATGATGCCCGCCCTCGCGCAGAATTCGCCGAGTATTTGCCAGCGCTTCGTCAAGATGGTCGCGATAGCGCGACTTGATTTCGAGCACGATGTCACCCTCGAATTCGCCCAGGCGCGCGAAGGCAGCGGCGAAGGGAATGCCGCCCCAGCCCGGCGGCAGGTGCAAGTCGGCCTCGCCATAGGGCAAGCGATAGCCCTCGTAGTCGACGCCCCGGTCCAATATGCCGAAGTTGTCATTGATATGCAGGTGACGGACCCAAGGCGCCGCGGTTGCGACCGCGTCCAGAAAATCGTCATCCAGCGCCCGAGCCGCCAGATACAAATGTCCCAGATCCAGGGTCATGCGCACATTCGCGTGATTCACCGCTTCGAGTTGCTCGACGATGGCCGATGTCCGCATCCGCGCGTGGTACTTGGCCAAATCGCCGGGCGGCTTGCCTTGCTGCTTAAGCAGGGCGTATTCCCAAAGATGCGGGTCGCCATTTTCCATGCCGATGGTCACACCCAGATCAGCCGCGATCGCCGCCAATTTCCGCAGCGCCGCCACCTCACGCTCGGCGCCGCGCGCCAGCTCATCGTCGCTTGGCAAGGGCGCCGTGCCGCTACGCGCGGCATCCAGCGCCTGTAAGCCGCTGTGATAAACCAGCACCCGCGCGCCGATCGCGCCGCAGAAGCGCAAACACGCCTCCAGCACACGGCATTCCAACTCGGGGTTCGCGCCGAAACCCAGATTGGTTCGCCCGGGCGCGTGTACGGAATAGCGCAGGTCGTAGCGCGCGATCGCCTCTCGAATCGCCTCGACGCGCTGCGGAATCAGGTTGCCGTTTATGATGACGTTAAGGCTGGGTATTGAGAGTTCGGCCAGGGTGAAACCGAGCGACTGCGCCTGCGCCAGCTCCTCGACCAGCGCCCGGCGACTGCCGTCGACTTGCGTGTCCGGGATGTCGATGCCAATAGCGTGTATTTTCATCGCCAGTCGTCATCTCCATTGGCGGGGCCGGGCGGCCGGGCAGATTGTAACGGGTTTGGCGTGGGTTGGCGAATTTGCAGAGAGTATGCTTCCATGAACTACGCCGGCATCGGCTTGCGTCCGATTCAATCGGGTAGATCGCCTATATCTGACCGATCCGTTATGTATCCCGTCAAATCTTGAATTGCGGTGGCTACAGAATCGAACGTCTTCAATACAATCTCATCTTGTTCCGTCTTCATTAGGACTTCAACCGAAGATATTCGACGAGGCAGCGTAGAAATATCAGTGTCTAACACCGATATTACAGCCTCATTCAATTGATCACGAATTCCCGACACTAGCTGCTCTGATATTTGGCTCTTGTCGGTTTCATTCAACTGCAAGAAGGAATTCCATGCTTCTCTCTGCCAATTTCCGCTACCGTCTTCTGGCCAATCAAATGCTACATCATATCTGAAAAGTACTGCGACGAAATCATCAAACGGAACTTCCAACAACTGAACACCAAAACTGCTCATCAGGGCCTTAGAGGGCGTTGACCAATTACCACCTAAAACCGCAATAGATTTACGAATAGTGGGGTGAGATTTCCTGAGGTTGTAGTGAGCGGTGCAAAGCCAACTTCCCTTATCCCTGTTGTGTTTCTTGTACCGAATGTATTTTGGCTCAATGATTATTATAGGTGTCTCATCTTGATCGAATATAACTGCGTCAATCTGATAAGTATTCCCAGTTCCATTCGTTAAGCGAGAAGGCCGTATGCTGTGGCCGCGCACGGTGACTTCACGCTGAAGACAGGCTATCACGCCTCTTTCGAACAAATTGCCAACCGCTTTTCCGAGCGCGCTGCCCGGGTTCGACACATTCTTGGGATCTTTTGCCATCTGCATTTCCTACTTTGTAATGGTAACTATGCTCTCTCGCAACGGAACTTTGTGGCGCTGAGAGTTGCCTGCCCACTTGTCGCCTCTTGTCCTGATTATTTGAACGTCGAAGTCTGAGAAGCCTACCTCAAGCGCCATTTCGCCTATGAGTTCGTCAGTCCGAACGTGTACGCCATATGGAGCGGAATCTCCCAGGACAAGGATAAACGGTTGCCCCGGCTTCAAGGCATGATACACGCCTTTTATGACCTTAAGCATGTCTTCAAAATAGCCCGCAACCATGATGTCGTAGCTTTTCTTGCCGCCCTTTACGAGTCGCAACTGCGAAAGTTCACTCACGATAAGCCGTAGCTCTTCATATATCGCGTCGCTCAAGTCACGAATGTTGGGGAATAGGCGTAACTCAGCCATTTGGTTCCGCCTGATTTGAGTTGTGGCAGCGACCATAAGGCGGTCGCGGACCTCTCGCGTTATTTCGCCCCAACTGTCGTAAATTCCCCAAAAATACGTCTCCAGACGTGTTCGGTCAGCATAATCGTAATTGTTGAGATAAGGGGGCGAAGTCAACACCATATCCACTGCGTTGGGTTCAAGAAAACTATCAATTTCACGAGCGTCGCCATTGTAGAGTTCATGCTGTGACGGCGGCGGGTCGGAGACTATGAATTCGTGTACGTCATTGACCATCAAGCTCACGCGTTTTTTGAACTCCATCAAAGCGTCACGCTGTACAATTCTCTTTCCATGTTTGCTAGGAGCGATATAAGGCCAGCCCGCGCCAGCCGAAGTCACGTCTCGCAAAGTCGCAGTCAACGCCACCTTGAAGAAGTCCCGTCGTTCAGTCGGGCAGTCATGGTCTAGGATCGCGACGCGTAGCGCAAGCAGTTTTCGCAAGTTTTCCTCGGAAAAGCACTTGTAAACGAGTGCGGGCCATACCCCATTACATTGGACTAGCTTAGGATAAATTCTCTTTGCTCTATTCTGAATTGTCGCGGCGTCCACTTCTAGTTTTTCAATATCGTGGTCTATATGTAGCTTGGTATTGGCTATCCAATACACAAAGGGATGCGCTTCGATTCCGACAGAGTTGACCCCCATTGCCTTTGCCGCAACCGAAGTTGTACCGGTTCCGACGAAAGGATCCAATATCCTGTGGTTTCCGCCAAGCGCATATTCGAGAATCTTGGCTTCAACGAGTTTATAGGAATAGCCGGCGGGGTACGTAAACCAACGATGTATCGGAGCCCGCAGACTGTCCCTAAACGATCCGTAGTTTTCTAAGCGACTGGATGTTGAGCCCGAATCAATCATGGGAGCGAAGTTCTCTACTGTTGTTCAAATGATATGTACGCCAAATAGTCTAACACGCTTGGAACAAATGTGCCAACTGAAATCTGAGTCATTATTCGCGACCATCCAGTCGCACACGCCACCCACAACCCAAGACTATACAGCTACCCTGCTCGCAAGTGCGCCTTACCAGTCCCATACGCCGAGCGTCCGCCATTCGAGAATCCCAGCTCCATTAGACAAAAATATTTCCGTCTCCAGTTGGAATCTCCAATATCGGACGAGCCCCGGATGGCAAACGCGGCATGATTGGCGCAAATCACGCCAATCCCTGCCAACAAGGCGCCCCTCCCTCACATTGGGGGAGGGGCCGGGGGTGGGGGCGCCTCTACTCCGCGATCCCGCCCTCGGTCATGGCGTGAGCATCCAGCGCCGCGTCCAGCTCCGCCGCCTCCATCAAGCCCAGTTCCAGCACCACCTCGCGCACGCTCTTGCCCTCCGCCAGCGCCTGCTTCGCCACTTTGGCCCCGTTGTTGTAGCCGATGATCGGATTCAGCGCCGTCACCAGAATCGGATTGCGCGCCAGCCAACTCTCCGCCCGCTCGCGATTGACCGCCAGCCCGGCCATCAGCTTGTCCGTGAAGGCGCCGACCGCGCCGATCATCACCGTCATCATCTCGTTCAGGTTGTGCGCGATCACGGGCATCATCACGTTGAGCTCGAATTGACCGGCCGCGCCGCAGAGGTTCACGGTCGTATCGTCCCCCATGACGTGGTACATGGCCTGGTTCAGCATCTCCGCCAGCACCGGATTGACCTTGCCCGGCATGATGGACGAACCCGGCTGCACGGTCGGGGCGGTCAGCTCGGCGATGCCGGTGGTGGGCCCTGCTGATAGCAGGCGCACGTCGTTGGCGATGCGCGTGAAATCCATCGCCAGGTTGCGCAGCGCCGCCGAAAAGAAGACCGCGTCGCCCATCGATTGCATCGACTCAAAGAGGTCATCGCTTTCGGTGAGCCTGATACCCGTCAGCGCCGATAGCTTCGCCGCCATCCGCCCATGATACTCCGGATGCGCGTTCAAGCCCGTGCCCGCCGCCGTGCCGCCGATGCCCAGCCGCCGCAATCCCTCGGCCGCGAACTCGACCTTGTCCCTCCCCCGCTCGATCGCCGTCGCCCAGGCGCCCACTTCCTGCCCCAGTCGAATCGGCACCGCGTCCTGCAAGTGCGTCCGCCCGGTCTTGACCACATCGTCCCACTCAGCCGCCTTGCCCCGCGTCACTTCGACGAAGCGCTCCAGTGTCGTCAGCAGCTCGTCCAGCCGCCACAGGACGCCCAGCCGTATCGCCGTCGGGATCGTGTCATTGGTCGATTGCGCCATGTTCACATGATCGTTGGGATGGACCGGCTTGTCGCTCGCCTCGATGTCATAGCCGAGGATCTGATTCGCCCGGTTCGCCATCACCTCGTTCGCGTTCATGTTATGGCTGGTGCCCGCGCCGGCCTGAAAAGGATCGACGACAAAATGCTCGTGATGCTGCCCGCTCAGGATCTCATCGCCCGCCTGGATGATCGCCCGCGCCAGTTCCGCATCCAGCAAGCCAAGCTCCATGTTGACCTCGGCCGCCGCCCGCTTGACCAGCGCGATGCTCCAGATAAAGGCCGGCAGCGGTTTCATGCCCGTGATCGGGAAGTTCTGCAGCGCGCGCTGCGTCTGCGCCGCGTAGAGCGCCGTCTTCGGCACCCGCACTTCGCCCAGCGAATCCACCTCGATACGATACTCGGTCATCGATTCATCTCCTGTCAGCCAGCGCAAAAGCAAAAGAGCGCCACCATTGTAGCGCCCATTAAAGTGAAAGAGAATTACTCTTTGCAATCGGTTAAGTTCCCCTCCCTGATGCTTCGGGGAGGGGCTGGGGGAGGGGTTAGGCGGCAGCCGTGTAGAGTTCGCCGACCTTCTCCCAGTTGATGACGTTGAACCAAGCGGCGATGTAATCCGCCCGCCGATTCTGATAGTGGAGGTAATAGGCATGCTCCCAGACATCAATGCCGAGGATGGGCGTCTTGCCTTCCGTCAGCGGACTATCCTGGTTGGGCGTGGTGCTGATGCTGAGCGCGCCGCCCTCCGCCGCCAGCCAAGCCCAGCCCGAGCCGAAGACACTTGCCGCTGCCGCCGAATACGCGTCCTGGAAGCCGGTGAAGCCGCCAAAGGCGCTGTTGATGGCATCCGCCAGCGCGCCGCTAGGCTCGCCCCCGCCGTCAGGGCTCATAATCTGCCAGAACAGGCTGTGATTGGCATAGCCGCCGCCGTTGTTGCGCACCGCCGTGCGAATGTCTTCCGGCACGGAATCCAGATTGGCGAGAATGTCTTCGATGGACTTCCCGACCAGAGCGCTTCCTTCGATCGCCGCGTTCAGCTTATTGGTATAACCCGCATGATGCTTGCCGTGGTGGATGCCCATGGTGCGCGCGTCGATATAGGGTTCCAGCGCGTCTTCGGCA
>CAZWCV010000104.1:12622-13491 GCA_964632725.1 uncultured Anaerolineaceae bacterium | reverse complement strand
TATTGGCGACGGTGAAGGTCTTGCCGGTGCCGGTGGCGCCCAGCAGGGTCTGATGGCGATGGCCCTGCTTCAAGCCGGCCAGCAAGCCTTCAATGGCGGTAGGTTGATCGCCAGTTGGCGCGAAGGGAGAGTCGAGTTCAAATTCGGGCACGGGACCGCTTTCGACTAGCGAACAGTTGTTCGCGGACTGGTAGATTATAGCCGTCAATCCGCGGCGTCCGCAAGGACAGTTTGCGTTAGAATTGGCTGCAAGCTCGCTATTGACAAGCGTCAACGCGGCTGTTAATCTAAGAATCCGCAACGTTCAGCGTTGCCTGATGATGCGGGGTGGAGCAGTGGTAGCTCGTTGGGCTCATAACCCAAAGGTCGTTGGTTCGAATCCAGCCCCCGCTATTGAGCTGATGTAGCTCAGCTGGTTAGAGCGCGCGACTCATAATCGCGAGGTCGGAAGTTCAAATCTTCCCATCAGCACAGATTGGGAGACCCGCCACGGGTCTTTTTTTGATTCCTGCGATATTGAGTTGAACTTTCAAAACAAATGTGCTAGGCTTTGCTTATTTGACGTCTAAGGGTGCGCAATTGTATGAGGAAGGCACAAAATGAATCGTGCTGATTTACTTCTAAAGATCATCGCTGCTGCAAAAGGCGAGCCACTTACTCCTGCTCAACTTCAGAAGGTGGCCTTCCGTTTAGGAATGGAATGTAGCAAATATATACCTGATGACTTCTACCAATTTCGGAAATATGACTATGGTCCGTTTTCCGCAGAAATATACCGAGACGCCGAACAACTTGAGCGCGATGGGAAAATCTGGGTTTCCATTAACCCAAGAGGCGGCTGGAGAGAATACGCGGCAACTGTCCGTGGA
>CAZWCV010000104.1:0-12612 GCA_964632725.1 uncultured Anaerolineaceae bacterium | reverse complement strand
GAGATAGATGACATGCCCGACGAAGTTTCGTCTTTCATCGACGACAAAGTTCGTTGGGCGCGAGAGCTTTCCTTTCAAGAGCTAGTTCGCGAAGTTTACCGGTTGTATCCCGCATACCGGGAAAACAGCGTTTTTCAGGAGTGGTGAGGCGGCGACACTCATTGTAGGTGTGATATGTCGCGACGGCGCTGTTATTGGCGCCGACAGCGTTGCTACGGCTGGCACTGCAGTTGAGCATCAAGTCAGCGACAAGATCACGATCGAGGAGAACAATGTCATCATTGCCTGCTCCGGTTCTGCTGGTCTGAGCCAGTTAATCAAGGATGAGCTTAGTGGAAGCTGGCATGACGTTAAGCAACTGCGCGATTCAAAGGATGTGCGGAATGCTGTCTCTGACGCAATGTACGCTCAAATTGAGCCAACTGCGAAACGAGCCAAGAGCGTGGGAAAAGCGTTTGCAGTATGCGAAACATTGGTCGCCCTGCCCGTAAATCATACTCCTGCGTTGTTCCATTTTAACGGTTGGGCGGATTCTATTGGGTTGACTTCTGGTTTACCTTTTGTGTCGATTGGAAGCGGCAGTCGCTTCGCAGACCCGTTCCTGGCGTTCCTCAAGCGAATCCTATGGGGAGACAGAGCGCCGAACTCTACTCGTATGGCAGTATTTGGCGTACTGTGGACGCTCCAGCATGTAAGCAAGGTCAGTCCCGGACTAGGCGTTGGAGAGCCCCACCGTATCGCTGTCTTAGAGAATCGAGGAAGCGGCTGGATAGCCAATAGCCTTAGCGAAGGTGAACTATTGGAACACCGACAAGCCATAATCGATGCGGAAGACGCTCTACACGGATTCGGAAAGGGTTTGCCCTGAGCGGTTTCCTGGCTTCATCTAAATCTGGCTTTCCCGTTCCAACATTTCCGCCCAAGTCTCCCGCCGCCGGCTGACCCGCCACTTATCGCCAGCCTCGGACACTACGACTTCCGCCGGGCGCGGGCGCGCATTGTAGTTGCTCGCCATCGACATGCCATAAGCGCCGGCGGTCATCAGCGCCACGCGGTCGCCCGCTTGCAGCAGCGGCAGTTGCCGGTCACGCGCCAGGACATCGGCTGATTCGCAGACGGGTCCCACGACCTGCGCCACAATTGTTTCGCCGGTCATCTTGCGTAGCGGAATCACTTCATGGTGCGCGCCGTAAAGCGCCGGCCGAATCAGCTCCGCCATGCTGGCGTCGATTATGTAGAAGACGTGGCCCGCCTGCCGCTTGACGTACAAGACTTTGGCGACCAGCAAGCCAGCGTCCGCCACAATCGAGCGCCCGGGTTCCAGCAGGACTTGATACCCCTTCAGCCGAGGGACCAGCGCGTCAACCAAAGCGGCCAAGGGCGGTTGCTCGTCGTCAAAGCGATAAGCGGCGGGCAGCCCGCCTCCCAGATTGACCGTGCGGATGCTGGGATGGACGGCGATCAGATCCAGCGCCTCTTCCAGGGCCGCCAGGGTGGCCGCGCTATCGCCCAGTTGGCTGCCGACATGGATGTGGATGCCGGCGAAGTCGAGCCGGGGATAGTCGCTTTGCCGCCCTAGAATGTCCAGGATGACGTCGGCGGTCAAGCCGAATTTGGCGGCGCCGTGCCCGGTGGCCATGTACGGGTGGGTGTTGGTTGTGACCTGCGGATTCAGCCTAAGCGCCACTGCAACGGCGTCGACTCCCGAGTCCGCGGCGCTATCGTTTATGTAGCCCAATTCGGCGAGATTCTCGACATTAAACCAGCCGATGCCATGCGAAACGGCGACGGCAATCTCGGCGCGGGTTTTGCCCACGCCCGCGAATACGATGTCCTTAGCGAGAGCGCCGGCTCGCAGGCAGCGGTGGATTTCCCCGGCGCTCACGCAATCGAATCCAGCGCCTGCCGCGCAAAGCTTGCGCAGAATTGCCAGGCTGCCGTTGGCTTTGACGCTGTAGTGGATTCGCGCGTCAAGCGGCGCGAATGCGTCTCGCAGGCGTCTATAGTTGTCTCTGACTCGCCTGAGACTGTAGATATAGGTCGGCGTATCGACCTCGCGGACTATCGCCTCAGCAATGACGCCGTCGATAAAGAGCGCGTCGTCGATGTAGCGGATGGAAGAATTGAAGACCATTATCTCGCGCGGCACGCCAAACAAAAAGGAGACACCGTTTAGAGTGTCTCCCGCTTACGGGAGCGACGGGATTTGAACCCGCGATCTCCGGCTTGACAGGCCGGCATGTTAACCGCTACACCACGCCCCCAAAACAACTACTGTAGCCTAGCAGCAACGGTATAAGCTGTCAAGCGCGTTTCTCCGTGCGTCGGCGCGTTCACCGCGACCGGTAAAAGCAAACCCGGTGTAACGTCAGCCACTCACCAGTCTCGACTTGGCTCACACAGAAGATGAAGCGCCAAGCTCGGTTGAGATGGGAGAGCCACGGCTCGCCCTTACAGTTTCCGACGTGCGTGCAAATGGGAATCGGGCGGCTCAGATCTGTCCGAAGCCGCCGATGGCGCTCGACTTGCCAGAAAGATAGCGCGCCGTCAGAACAAGGATGAGGATGGACGGCGCCACGAAAACGAGCGACATGGCCGCGGTCAGCGCGTTGTTGGTGCCGGACGCAATCGAGAAGAGCAGCACGGGCATGGTAATTACTTGTCCGGCGCCCACCAGGAATGTCAGGATGTACTGGCTCCAGGAGATTAGGTAAGCGAAGAGGCTGGCCACGACGATGCCGGGGAAGACAGCCGGCAAGGTGACATGCCAAAATGTTCGCAGCGTACCCGCGCCCAGCGATCGCGCCTGCTGTTCGAATTCGGGATTGTAATTGGCGAAAACGCCGGAAAGCGTCAATACGACATAGGGCATAACCGGCACCAGGTGCACCAATCCCACGCCGAGCAAGTTGCCCGACAGCCCCCAGCGAATGAAGTTGATATTCAAGCCCATGGCCACGGCGATGCCCGGCACGATGGTCGGCGAAATGATCAGGAATTCGATGACGCGCTTGCCGCGAAAGGAGTACAAACCCAGGGCCCGCGCCGCCGGCAAGCCGATAATTACCGAGCTGAGTGTCACGCCGACAGCCAGGATGGTGCTCGTGAGCAGGGCTTCCGGCACTTTGGAGTTGGCGGCGAAGGTGCTCTCCCAGGCGCGCATGCTCAGCTCGTCGGGGAAGAGCTGCGGATAGAACCAGCGGAAGGAAAAGGCGTTGAACAGAAAGGCGAGAAGCGGCGTCAGCAGCAGGAATATGAGCAAGATTACGGCGCCATAATGCAGCGCGCGCAAGAGCCGCTGTCTCCCCTGCCCGCTCTGCGCAGCATCAACGGTCACGGTCGCCATAACGCTCAGTCCTGCCGAATCGCGCGGCGGCTTAGCCACATATAACCCAGCACCAGAAAGAATACGATAATCGAAATGATGATGCTGATGGCCATGCCTTCGGTGCGGGCATTAAGGTCCGGGTTGCGGAAGAAGCGCACGGCCGTCACCGTCAAGGTGCGGGGGAAGCGCACGCCCAGGATAGCCGGCACTTCGTAGGAGCCGAAAGTGAAGGCGAATACCAGGATTGAGCCCGAAAGCACACCCGGCATCACCAGCGGCAGAATCACGTAACGGAAACGCTGCCAGCGATTTGCGCCCAGGCTGCGCGCCAGATCTTCGTAGTCGACGCCCAGCGATTGCAGCACCGCCAGCACGATGACGCCAATGAATGGCACTTCTTTCCAGACGAAAGACAGCATCATGCCGATGCCGTAGCGGTCTTTCACCAGGACCGGGAATTCGCTGGGATAGCTGAGCAGGCCCAGTTGCGCCCCAGTGCGGGACAAAACGCCGCTCTGCGAAAAGAGGAAGAGAATGCCGATGGCCGCGACCACGTGCGGGACCGGCAGATTCAACTGATACAGAAAGGTGGCGATGCGCTTGCCGACAAAACTGCGCCGCAGCAGCAGCGCCGTCATCAGCGCCAGTACCGCCGAGATAAACGTGCTGCCGACGCTGACCCAGATGGTCAGCGCCAGGCCGTGCCAAAAGACTTCCGTGAACTCGCCCGAAAACAGGATATTCTCATAGGCGCGCAGCGAGATCTCGGTGCGGCCGATCAGCGGCTGCCAGCCGAGGCTGACCATAGTACCGTAAATCAAGCCGCCGATGAAAAGAAAAATGATAACCGACATTGTCGGCGCCAGCATGATCGGGATGCGCCAGCGATCCCAGAATGTCAAGTCGCGCTCCAGTCCAAGTCTGCCGGATGGCAGGACACATCTTAACGCAGCGCCGCGAAAGCGGCAAGCTGACGGCGCGCGGGACCTATCCATTTGCGCGGGTTTTCGCCGTTCACGCGCCTCGAACGGATATTTTACAAGCGAGAGCATGAATTCAGTTCCAGGCAAATGATGCAAAGCTCAGCGGGTTGACCGTAGGGGCGGCCTATCAGGTCACCCGCTTTTTCAGGTAGCGTTTTCGGGCGACCTGTTGATTCGCCCGCGATCGTATTCTGGCGCGCCATACGGGCGAGCCAAGGCTCGCGCCTACACAGATCTATTGCAGAGAGAAATATGGCCAGACACACAAAAATCGAAAACTACAGGGGCGTTTCGCTGAAACGTCCGAAAATCAACGCAAGGGCGACATCAGCCGGCAGGAAGATTTGCCGAAGCGCGGCTCAGCGAGCCGCCCCTTCTGGCGCCCCACTTTTGTTGAGCGCTTGCCCGGCGCCTGCGCTCGTCTGCCGCTGTCGCATGAGCGCCGAATCAGTTAGTATACGCGTTTATTCGCAACGGGCCGGGCTTGCGAGTCCTATGACCTATCGAAAAGTATTGTTGTTTTGGTTCCCGCTGGCGCTGGGTTGGCTGATGATGGCTTTGGAGGCGCCCTGGATACAAGGCGTGATTAGCCGCAAGCCGGATTCCGAGACGCAGTTGGCCGCCTTCGGCCTGGTCTTCACGCTGTCGATACTCATCGAAACGCCGATTATCATGCTGCTGGCGACCAGCAATGCGCTGGCGCGCGACCAGCAGTCCTTTCAGCGGCTTTGGCGTTTCATGCTGGCCATCAACCTGTGCGTCGGCGGCATAGCGGTGCTGATGGCTTTCACGCCCCTGCTGGATCTCTACCTCGGCGCCGTGCTCAATATACCGGCGCATATCATCGAAGCGGCCCGCCCGGGCATGAAGATCATGATCTGCTGGGGCGCCTTCATTGGCTACCGCCGCTTTCACCAAGGCGTCATCATCCGCTTTGGCAATACGCGCTACGTGGGTATTGGCACCGCCATTCGCGTGCTGGTCTCGGGCAGCATCGCCGTGGTGCTGGGCGCCATCACCAATATCGCCGGCGCGCAGGTCGGCGCGCTGGCGCTGGCGATATCGGTGCTGGCGGAGACTGGCTACACGCATTTCATCTCGCGTCCGGATGTGCGGCGCCTGCTGGATACGCCACGTCGAGCGGGCCTGCCCGAGCTCACGTATCAGCAGATTTTGCGCTTTCACGTCCCACTGGCGATTACCAGCCTGGTCAGCATGTTGATCTATCCGGCGGTCGAGCGCGGTCTGGCCAATACGCCCGACGCGGTACAGAGCCTGGCCGCCTGGCCGGTGCTGCTTTCAATCATGTTCGCCACGCGCGCGGGCGGCATGGCTTATCAGGAAGTCGTGATTTCGCTTGATGACAGCGAGCACAACCATCGCCTGCTGCGCAATTTCACCATGGGCCTGGGATGCGCGCTAAGCGTTGTCATGTTGGCCTTCGCCTTTACGCCGCTGATTACCATTTACGTTGGCGGCGTTCTGGGCGTCCCGCCGCATCTGCGCGAACTGGTCGAGCTGGGCGCGCGCGCCGCCTTCCTGGTACCGCTTTTGACCACGCTTCAGAGTTATCTGCGGGCGCTGCTCATGCTCAGCCAGCGCACAGCGACTATCTACCAGGCGATCAGCCTGGGCTTCTTTACAACCGCGCTGACCGTCTGGGGCGGCACAGCGCTGGGCGTGCCGGGCATTTTAGCGGCGGCGGTCGGTTTGACCCTGGGGCAGTTGTTCGAGCTCATGTTCCTTTACCTGTCCTATCGCCGGCGCAAGTCTGATCTGAGACTGTACTGGCAATCGGCGGTCGCCGCCGCCTGACTGGCTGTGATTTGAGGAAGGTTACTCCATGTCAATTATCAGCGATATCTTACCCTTGCGGCGGCAAGCCGGGGTGCGCGACAACTGGCTGAGAACGCGGCTGGAGACGCTGCTGCCGGAATTGATGGAGCGCGCAAATCTGGATATGTGGCTTATCGTCTGCCGCGAATACAACGAAGACCCCGTGATCATGTCGATGCTGCCGGCTGCCTCGATGTCCGCGCGCCGACGCACGATACTGCTCTTCGCGCGCCAGGCCGACGGCGAAGTGGAACGGCTTGCGGTCTCGCGCTACGGCTACGAGGGTTTCTACGAAGCCGTCTGGAATCCCGACGAGGAAGAGCAGCACGCTTGCCTGGCGCGCCTCGTGCGCGGGCGCGATCCCCAGCGTATCGGCGTCAATGCGTCGCCCACTTTCGCCTTCGGCGACGGCGTCTCGCATACCGAGTATCAGCTGCTCAGCGATGCGCTGGGCGAGCCCTACGCGTCGCGGCTGGTCAGCGCAGAAAGTATCTGCGTAGGCTGGCTGGAACGGCGCCTGCCCGAAGAAATCGCCGCCTATCCTCGGCTGGTCGAGATGGGCCACCAAATAATCGCGCGCGCATTCTCCAGCGAAGTCATTCACCCCGGCATCACCACGACGGACGATGTCGTGTGGTGGATGCGGCAGACGATGCAGGACGCCGGATTGAGCGCCTGGTTTCAGCCGACCGTCGATGTGCAGGCGCCGGGCAAGTCCTTTGAATTCGCGGAAAGCCCCTGCGTTACGATACAGCCGGGCGACTTGCTGCATTGCGATATGGGCTTTCACTATCTGGGCCTGGCCACCGACCAGCAGCAGCATGCCTACGTACTCAGGGCGGGCGAGAGCGACGCGCCGGCCGGCATCCGCGCCGCGCTACGAGACGGCAACCGGCTGCAAGACATTCACCTGTCGGAAATGGGCGTCGGCCGCAGCGGAAACGATGTCCTGCGCAGCGCGCTCAAACTGGCGGAGGCGGAAGGCATACGCGCCCGGATTTACACGCATCCGCTGGGCTACCACGGCCACGCGGCCGGTCCGCTGGTGGGACTGTGGGACCGGCAAGACGGCGTGCCCGGCGCCGGTGAATATCTGCTGTTTGACGACACTGTTTATTCCATCGAACTCAATATCGTCAAGAGCGTGCCCGAATGGGACGGCCAGGATGCGCGCATCATGCTGGAGGAAGACGCCGCGCTCAACGGCGGCGAAATGCGCTGGCTGGACGGCCGGCAGACCTCGCTTTACCTGATCGGCTAAGCTAACGCCAAGCTTGATTTACAAGTTTTTTTCAGCCTGAGCAAATGTAGTTAACAGCTCGCTTTTATCATTGCGGCAATGTTGAATCAGTTGCCAAGGCAATGAAAGGAAAGAGCGATGAGAGCTTTCACACGTTCGGTTTTTCTTCCTGCGGCGGCCGGCATGCTAATTGCCCTGCTGGTACTCGGCGCGCTGCCCCTGCCCGGCATTCAGGCCATCAGCATCGTCAGCCACCCCAACGACGTCTTCGCCGAGATCTACCAGAACGCGCGGCAGTCGGTGGTGGCGATCAGCGTCGCTGCCGAAGACGGCGGAGGCGGCGGCTCCGGCTTTGTCATTGACCGCGACGGCCATATCGTGACCAACGCCCACGTTGTCGACGAGGCGGAAGAGATCGTGGTCGAATTCTACGAAGGCGCCATCGTGCGCGCGGAGCTGGTCGGCAGCGATCCAGCGTCTGATCTGGCCGTTCTCCAGGTCGATGTGCCGGCGGAGCAACTGGCGCCGATCCGCCTGGCCAACTCGGACAATCTCACAGTGGGCCAAACTGTGCTCGCAATCGGCAGTCCCTTCCGCCAGGGCTGGACGCTGACCTCGGGCATCATCAGCGCTGTCGACCGCACGATTCAAGGTTTGACCGAGTTCTCGGTCGGCGGCGTCATCCAGACGGACGCGTCCATCAACCCGGGAAATAGCGGCGGCCCGCTGATCAATCTCGATGGCGAGGTCATCGGCGTCAACTCGCAGATCATCAGCGGCGCGCGCAGCAGTTCCGGCGTCGGTTTCGCCATCCCGGCCAATCTAACGCGGCGCGTGGCCGAGGCCTTGATCGAAGACGGCGAGATGATCTACAGCTACCTGGGCATCTCCGGCTTTGATGTCAACCTGAGCGCCATTGAATCGCTGAACCTGCCCAACGATTTCCGCGGCGTGGTCGTGCGCGAGGTGGTGGACGACGGGCCCGCCGCCGACTCCGGTCTCTACGAAATCACGCGCATGCTGGACCTGGACGATGAGCTGGTTGGTCTGCGCGCCGATATCATCACGGCGGTGGACCAAACGCCCATCGGCGGGATGAATGACCTGATCACCTACCTGGCGCGCCATACCCGCCCGGGCGAACGGGTGATCCTCAGCGTGCTTCGCGACGGCGACCAAGAGTTGGAGATCCCGATTACGCTCGGCAGCCGCTGATTCCTGTCTGAGCAACGCGGCGCCCAGAAAGATATACCCCGGCCCCTCGCCGAAGCATCCTGAGGACAGGACAGGTTTCGGAAGTCGCCGCCGACTGGTTTTACCCCACCCCCCGGCCCCCTCCCCGATAAATCAGGGAGGGGGAGCGCGCCGTTGGCAGACTTCTTTGAGGCGGCGCCCTTAATCTGGTTATAGCGGCTACAAAGCGGCGCTGAAACCCATCCCCACGGCAGCGGACGCCATTGCCCCGCAGCGATTTGCGCTTATACTGAAATCCAGAACACTTCAGTAAGGATGCGCGGCATGACAAAAGCGATTCATCGCAGCGAGCGGCGCCAGCTGGACGGCGACAGTTGGGCGTCCGTGCATTGGGTCAAGATCGCTGCCGACCAGCTCAAGTTTGAAGACCTTCATCCGATGAACAGTTACGTCCGCCAGCAAGATATCGCCCGCATGCATTACGCGCGGGCGCTGGCGCGCGGAGGCAAAAACTCGCATATCTTGACCTGGACGGCCATGCAGACCGATCGCCGCGCCAGCCAGCTCTTTCCGGGGCTCAGCTACACCACCGACGACGGCGAAGAGATCATCAGCGCCAACTCCTATATCACCTATGTCTTGCGCAAGCTGCTGAGCGAAGGCTGGCTGCAACTGCACGAATACATCAGCGATACCTACGAGTGGAAAGTCGAACTTCCCGAAGCGCATGCCGACTGGCGCGCGCGCGCTGAAGCCGTCTTGCGCTGGCTGGAAGCATCGATTCAGCTCGATCTTTACCCCAATTTCGAGCGTGGCAGCTACCAGCCGCGTGTATTCAGCCCATTTGATACACGCCACAATTTCGTCCGCATCGGCCGCTGCGATTTTGCGCGGCATTTCATCCAGAACCACGAACGTAAGGCCGTTTTCAATACTTCGCATTTCCTGCACGAGCATGACGATCTGATCAGCCATCATTCCGGCTACGGCGACGCCCTGGGCTTGATGGTGGCGGCCAATACCATTCTCCGCCCACCCGTATATCGGCGCGGCGCCCTGCTCTATGACGGCGACGGCTGGCGCATCGAGACTGTTGGCCTGGGCGATATCAAGCTGATATTGCCCGGGGATATCACGCTGAGCGGCAGCGGCGCCGATGCCTTTGCCTTTCAGGTGAATCCAGCCGATTCATGCCCGATAGCGCTGTATACGCGCGCCGGCGCCTTGCCGGGGACCGGGCGCCCGCTTGATCTTACGCCGACGGCAGCCAGCCGCACGGAGTTTGTGCTGGTCAACCGGCAGGTATTGAGTTGGAAGCGCGGCGGGGGATTGCAGATACCTCAGAATGGATTCGTGCTGTCGCTGCGAAGCGATGCTTTGCCGCACGGCAGCCCTGAGCGCATCATTGAAGACGCCTGGGTCGAGTACGAGTTCGCTGATGAGACTCAAGGCGCGGTTGCCGGCATCCAGGCGGGACCGATTCTATTGCGCGACGGCGACAACGCCTTGGCGGATGAGAGCAGCGACGAAGAATACTGCGCCAGCCAGGAAGCAAGGGTTGGTATATCGCCCGTGCATACCGACCGGGCAGTGGACGGCGCCCGCAAAGCGCGCACCGCCCTGGGCATCATGCCCGACGGCGATTTGCTGCTGGCGCTGGTCGACGGCTGCGACTCGAATCGCAGCACCGTGGCCGACAGCGCCGGGGCCCGCCTGGGCGAACTGACCGACTGGATGCGCGCGGCCGGCGCGGTCGACGCGCTAAACCTTAGCGGCGAAGGCTCGAGTCATCTCTTCGTGAACGGTGGTTTGGCCAATACGCCGTCGGACCGGCGCGGCCAGGCCGGCGTCGTCTACGAACGGATGCTGCCCTCAATCGGCATTGTCAGCTGAATCCGCGACTTCATTCAGCTCGCGCCAGACGCGGTCGTCCAATTCGAGCGCGCCGGCGACAGATATCTGCTCCTGGACGCGGTCGCCGCGCTCACCAGGCGTCAAGATCTCTTCAACGCCGGGCAGCTTCTTGAGCTGCTTGACGCGGCTAAGCAAGTCGCTGACGCCCGCCGCAAAAGTGTCCAGATCATCGGCCAGCAGCTCGGGATCAATGGCGAAGACCAGATTGCCCCAATCGAGCTTTGCGCCGTCGTTCTTGCGGGTTGCGCCGACCAGCGGTCGCGTCAGCGTCTCGACGATCAGCGCCAGCGCCGCTCCCTTGTAACCGCCGAAGGCTTTGATGGCGCCGGCCAGCGCCGCTTTTGGATCGGTGGTCAGGCGGCCCTCGCTGTCATAGGCCACGCCCTCGGGTATCGCGTCGCCCTCGGCCTCAGCCAGAATGACGCCGTACCAGGCGATAGCGGCGGTCGCCATATCGAAGACCAGCGGCTCGCCCGCAGTGGGAATGCCGATAGCCAGCGGATTGGTGCCCAGGAAGGGCTCATAGGATCCGTGCATGGCCATCAACTCCGGAGCGCCGGAACAGACGAAGCCGATCAAACCCTGATCCGCCAGCCAGCGCGCGTAGAAACCAATAGCGCCCGTGGGCGAATTGGTGCGCTGCGAGCCGACGATGCCGAAGCCATGCGCTTTTGCCTTGTCAATCGCCAGCCGGGTCGCGCGCGACAGCACGACCATGCCTTGATTCCAGGCGCCGTCGATCAGCGCCGACAGCCTGGTTTCCTTGACGATGGCGATCTCGCCGGCGGCCGGATTGGCGGGCATACCCGCGCCCAGCAACTTGATCACATTCTGATTGTTGCCGCGCAACTGGGCGTACATGATGATGTCCAGCATGACTTCGGTGTCCGCCCGGTCGAAGCCCTGCGCCGCGATCGCCCGACGTGTGACTTCGCGCAGCTCGTTAATAGCAACTATCATGCGCTTGCTCCTGCCTTGCCGTCGCCGGGCCCGTTATTTATTGCCGCGCGCCAGGCCATTGGTCGTCAGGTAAGTGTAGCTGTCGCGCACGGCCTCCAGCATATCGGTGGCGCAGCGATCCAGCTCGACGATGTGCCAGTCGGCCGTATCGGCGGCCGCGGCCACGATGCCGGGCACGTCCATCTTGCCGCCGCCGACCGCCGTCATGTCGCCTTGCGGATCCAGGTAGCCGTCCTTGAGATGAATCAGTGGCGCGCGCGCGCCCGCTTGCCGCACGACCTCAACCGCATCCAGGCCGCCGACTTGCACCCAATAGGTGTCCAGCTCCAGGAATACGCCCTCGTCCAGCTCGGCGAGCATCAGGTCCAGCGTGGCCGTTCCGTTCAGCTTTTTGTACTCCCACCAGTGATTGTGATAGCCCAGCTTCAGGCCGTTATCGCCGGCGAATTGCCCGGCGCGGTTGAGCTTCTCGCAGGTCGCTTTGATCAAGTCGACCGTTTCGAATTCAGTTGCAGGCAGATAGGCGACGCAGACGCGCTCCAGACCGTAGGCTTCGGCCAGGGCCAATACCTCGTCTGCGCTTTCGTCATCGGGAAAGGGCACATGGCTGTTGAGCACCTGCAGGCCAAGCGCCTTGAACAGCGCGGCCGAGTTTTCCAAACCGCCGGGCATGCCGCCGTAGGGCTCGACGCCGACATAACCCATATCCGCGACTTGCCGGACGATGCCCTCGAAATCTTCCGCCAGCGCCTCGCGCAGCGAATACAATTGTAGCGCGATTGGTTTCAAACCAGACATGTTCAAGCTCCCGATTCTCTCGACGATAAAATGTGCATGTATTGTTGCGCTATTCGTCGTTAATGCCAGTGCGAATCACGACGCGGCCGGATTCGTAAAACTGCCCTCACTGCTCGTAGTATTTTGCCTGCCCCTGCTGTACACTGGCTGATTGTGCGTCATTTATTGGCCACTGAACCCAGCTGCCAGCGCAGACGCTTGCGACCGCGCTGCCAGGAGTCCAACTATGGCAACCGCCGCCAAAGAATCAGCGCTTGAAGCGCCCGCCAAACCGCAAAAATACTCACCCTTCCGCATCTGGCAACGCTTGATGGGCTACCTGCTGAAATATCGGCTATGGGTGATTACCGCCTTCGTCG
>CAZWCV010000103.1:0-13661 GCA_964632725.1 uncultured Anaerolineaceae bacterium | reverse complement strand
GCCCTGGATAAAATAGCGCTGCAGATAAATGAATACGAAGAGCATCGGCAGCACCGACAGTGCCGTGCCCGCCATCAGCAAATTGGTATTGTCTGCATAGAGGCTGCGCAGCGAGTTGATGCCCAGGGGCAAGGTCATCAATTCGCGGCTGTTGAGCACCAGCAGCGGCCACAGGAAATTATTCCAGGCGCCAATGAAGACGAAGGTGCCCAGGGTCGCCAGCGCCGGTTTGATCAGCGGCAGCACGATGCGCCAGTAAATGCTCAGCTCGGAAGCGCCGTCGATGCGCGCCGCGTCGATGATCTCGTCCGGCACCGTGATCATAAATTGCCGCATCAGGAAGATGCCATAAGCCGAGGTCAAGCCCGGCACAACCAGGCCCTGATAGGTGTCGATCCAGCCCAGCTGCCGCACGATGAAGAAGACCGGGATCAGCGTCACGAAGAAGGGAATCATCATCGTCGCCAGGATCAAATAAAAGAGCAATTCGCGCCCGGGAAAGCGGTACTTGGCGAAGGCGAAACCCGCCAGCGAGCTGCTGAGCAAGACGCCGAAGACGATGATGCCCGAGGTGAAGAGGCTGTTGAAATAGAGCCGCGCGATGGGGATTGACTCCACCAGCTCGGCGTAATTGTTGAATTGCGGCGTGGACGGCAGCCATACCGGCGGCCGCAGCTGAATCTCCCCGGCCGTCATCAGCGAAGCGATCATCATCCAGACGAAGGGGAAGACCATGATGAAAGCCCCGCCGACCAGGACGAGATACTTGAGCGCGGTCGCGGCGCCAGCCAGCGGATGGTCTGTCTTTGTCACCATCGTCTCTCAATCCTGATAAGCCCGGTCGCGCAGCAGGCGCACCTGCAGGATGGTGATCAGCAGGATGATGCCGAACAAGATGAAGGCCATCGCCGACGCCCGTCCCATGCGCGAGAACTTGAAGGCGGTATTGTACATATGCAGCACGACTGTCATGCTGCTGTTGGCGGGCGCGCCGCCGGTGGTGGCGAAGACCAGGTCGAAGACTTGCAGCGCGCCGATGGTGTTGGTCACCACCACAAAGAGCATTACCGGCTTCAGCAGGGGCAGGGTGATAAAGCGGAACTCCTGCCACTTGCCGGCGCCATCGACCTGGGCGGCGTCGTAATAATCCTGCGGGATGCCCTGCAAGCCGGCCAGGAAGATGACGATGTAGTAACCCAGGTACTGGTAGACCGCGATGAAAATCAGGGTCATCAGCACTTGCGAGGGCGCGCTGAGAAAGGGCTGGCGCGGCATGCCCAGCGAGGTGATGACGCTGTTGACTACGCCGAAATTGCGGTCGAATATGAACGAAAACATAACAGCCAGGGCCAGCGGCGCGGTGATGACCGGCATGAAATAGAGCACGCGCCACACCCGGCGGCCGCGGATGCGGCTGTTGAGCAGCAGCGCGAATCCCAAGCCCAGAATCGTATTGGCGCCGACGCCGCCGATTGCGAACAAGAAGGTATTGCCCAGCGCTTTGGTGAAGACCTTGTCTTTGGTGAGCAGGAAGACGTAATTGCTCAAGCCGCGCCAGGGCATCTCGCTCACCGGCGACAGCATATCCCAGCGGTGCAGGCTGACCCAGCCGGAAAACAGTATCGGACCCAGCAAGAATACCAGCAGCGCCAAAATCGGCAGCGAGATAAAGGCGTATGCCCACAACATGCGCCGGCGCATCAGCGGGCTTTTGGGGATGTCGGGTGTAAACCAGGCTCGTTTAGGGGAGACGGCTGTCATCGTGACTTGTCCTTCAGCCTCTCCCCACATAAATGGGAAGAGGCTGTAAGGCTTTGATTCGGTTGAGCGAGGCTGGCCGGGCTTATTCTTCAGCCATCATCCGCTGTTCTTCCAGGATGGCGTCGGCCTGAGCGGCCACACTCGCCAGCGCGTCTTCAGGCGTCGTCATGCCGGCCATGACCGCTTCAATCTCGACTTGCAGCAGGGTCTTGATCTCCTGCCCGCCAGCCACGATCTGCTCGGGATGCGCGTAGGCCGAGGCGGCCACAAAGGCCGACACATAGTGATCGCTCATGGAGTCGGCGAAGGCGGCTTGATCGTGGGCGAAGCTCGGAATCGCGCCCAGGGCGTTGACCAGGAAATCGCCAATGGCCGACCCCTGACCTTCTTCGTGCTCGGCGTTCATCCAGTGGATGAAATCCCAGGCGGCGGCTTTATTAAGCGATGCTGGACGGGGCGTCGCCGCTGGGGCCGACCGGGATCTCGGCCACGCCGACCTCGGTGTCGAAGTCGATGCCCTCGGCCGCGCGCAAGGTCGCCCGCCACCAGGGCGCCATAATGACCATACCCACCGTGCCGCTGGGGAAGTCGCCCAGGCCGCTGATGCTGGGGTCGGTACCGCCGCTGGCGACCAGATCGGCGTAGAGCTGCAGCGTCTCAAGGCCTTGCGGGCTGTTGAATTCAGCCACCCTGCGGTCTTCGCTTAAGAAACTGCCGCCGTTTGAGAAGAGCAGCGCGCTGAAGGGATGCACAATGCCCGAGTCCCAGCCGGCCATCACTCCCAGACCCAGCTGGCTGATAGCGCCGGTGTCGTCCACTTGCGTGATCGCTTCCGCGATTTCCTTGAGCTCGTCCCAGGTGGCCGGCGGCGCATCATAGCCGGCTTCGGCCAGCAAGCGTTTGTTATAGACCAGCAAGTAGGGATTGACCTCGGTGGGATAACCCCAGACCTGGCCGTCCGAGGTGCTGACGGCGTCGATCGTGCCTTGGGCGACATTCTCGTCGATGTATGACAAGTCGTCCTGCGTCGGCTCGGCCAGTACGCCGGCGTTCACAAAGTCGGGCAGCCACAGATGATAGAAGTGGTAGACATCGGCGCTGATGCCGGCGGTGCGCCCGGTGATGATCTTGGTGCGCAGCTCGCCAAAGTCGACCGTGACCAGCTCGATATTGACGCCGGGAGTGGCCTCCATGTAAGCGTCGATAATCACCTGCTGCGCCGCCAGTTGCTCTTCCGTGCCCCAATGCGTCAGCATCGTCAGCGTGATGTCGTCGTGCGCGACCCCGGCGCCGGCCAAGCCAGCGAGGAGTAGCGCGAGAAGCAAGCATACCAAAGGTTTACGCAAATAAATCATGACTATCCTCCTCAAAAGTTAAACTCAATTTCCAACAATTTACACTGTCGTCAGTATAGCATGTAATCCCTTCGCAGGTCTTGAAATTGCTGGGTAGCCGGCTGCCACTCCGCCGCCAGATCCTCTACCGCGCGATCGGCGTCGATATGCCGGCGCAGTTGATCGCTGCCCCAGAGCAAGTCGATCGGCCGCTGCCGGCCCGGCAGCCAGGCTTTGCGCCAGCCAAACTCGCCGGGATAAGTCCGCTTGAGCGTCTGCAAGACGCGCAGCATGGCGCTGACAGGCTGAAAGCGCTCGCGGTCGCTGACGTAGACCTGTACGCCGGCGCAGAGCTCGCCTTGATGTTTGCTGAAGGTGGGGACGAAGTAGACCGGGCGAAAGCGCGCGCCGGGCAGATGCAGCGCGTTGAGCCGCGTGGCCAGCGACTCGGCTTGAATCCAGGGCGCGCCGATATACTCGAAGGGGCGGGTCGTGCCGCGGCCTTCCGACAGGGTCGTGCCTTCGATGAGGCATGTGCCGGGATAGAGTGTCATCGCGTCCAGCGTCGGCAGGTTGGGCGACGAGGGCACAAAGGGCAGGCCAGTATCGTCGTACCACATCTCGCGCGCCCAGTTACCCAGCGGAACTACCGTCAAGTCGCAGTGGACGTCGTCCTGCTCGTTAAGCAGACGCGCCAACTCGCCCATGGTCAGCCCATAGCGGATCGGCAGCGGCGCCGGCCCGACAAATGAACTGTAGTCGGCGTCGAGCATGGGCCCGTCGACGCGAACTCCGTTGATGGGCGCTGGCCGATCGAGAAGGACGACGCCGATGCCCGCATCGCGCGCCGCTTGCATCACGTAGAGCGCGGTGGCGACGAAAGTGTAGAAGCGCACGCCGCCGTCTTGCAGGTCGATGATGATGAGGTCGAGATCACGCAGCATTTCCGGCGCCGGACGCTGGCTATGGCCGTAGAGGCTGTGCACCGGCAGTTGCGTCAGCGGGTCGATGGCCGAGTCGACTTTGGCGCCGGCTTGCGCATCGCCGCGGATGCCGTGCTCGGGCCCGAAGAGCGCGACCAGGTTGATCTGCGGATGTTCATGCAGCAACTCGACGCTGCCCCGCAGGTGGCGGTCGACGCTGCTGGGGCAGGCGACCAGTCCCACGCGCTTTCCCGCGACCAGATCCAGCCGTGATTCCAGCAAGACTTCCACTCCGAGTTTAGTAGTCATTCGCTTTCCTTCTCTCCGGACCCTTGTACACTGGCGCCTTGTTGACAGTCTGTATATCAGTATTGTATCTATCAAAGCAACCATTCGACGTTTTCTCCACTCAAGATCTAGCTAAGGCGTAGAGTTGATAAAGCTTATGGCCTGTATAGTTGCGGCCGTGTCGGAGTCACTTAAAAGATGTCATTGAAAAATCAAGGTAAAGAACATCTGCTTTGCTGAACGAAATTGTAGATTCCGTTGGCAACCAAAATATTATCGTGTTATGATTGGTTTGAATAATAGGTAAAAGACAATGTAAAGTGTGGACGCGCCACAGCAACGCAGGATGATGCAATTGAAGTACGCAAACGCATGTTGCAGTTGATGACAGATTTGATCAGTAAATGCTATGACTCTGTTTGGCGATGATAGGAATGATTGACATGGACGAACAATCTGCGCGAAATGAGCAAGAGCGAGAACAATATTACGGCGAGCGGTACGAGGCCGTTCTTGAAGAGCTTCGTCAGGTGCGTGGCGATTACCAAACTATCATCAAGAATCAAGAGAGTCACGATAAGCGATTTGATGATATGGACCAGCGATTTGGCGATATCGACCAGCGATTTGGCGATATCGACCAGCGATTTGATGAAATGGACAAGGGTATAGAAGCCGTAAAAGCTGCTTCTGAGACTGCCCACAAGGAAATACTCACTCGATTAGAAAGGATTGAGTCCCGCCTTGACTGAAAAAAGTGCAGGGCTGACAATGCCAATCACTATGGTGCCCCGGGGTTAGCGGGGCATTTGATTTATGCAGACATGGCAATTCCGTGTGTAGCTTCCCATTTTTGCACAGACGCTAGGCCGGCTCGGGCTGGCTCCGGCGCGCTCGCGCCAGCTTAAGATCGGCGCGCTGCTGCAGGCTGTCGATCAGCGCCTGCACACAGCTCACCAACTCGATGGGCGAGTAGCCGCCCGGCCGCTTCAAGGTGATGTCGCCCAGAATATCGGGCGTGATGGACTCGCTGGCGCCCTTGGCCGAGATCAGCACGATGGGCACTTCCGCCAGCGCCGCGCTGGCCTGCATCGACTCGATGACAGCGAAGCCGTCCATCTCCGGCATCAGTACATCCAGCATCAGCAGATCGGGCGCCCCCTCGCGCATCAGCGCCAGCCCCTCAGCGCCACTGCAAGCCGAGCGGATCTGGTAGCCAGCCTCCAGGCTGCGCAGGGTCTGGCTGAAGAGGCGCACGATATCGCGGTTGTCGTCGATGATCATGATCGAGCGCAAGTCGTCGCCGAAGCTCGCCAGCACCTTGACCAGCATCTCGCGCGAGACCGGCTTGACCAGGTAATCGTAGACGCCGCGCTGGCGAATGGCGGCGCGCCCGCTGGGCATAGGCAGAGTGATGAGGCTGAGCGCCCGGGGCTGCCGCCGCGCCCGCTCCAGCAGTCCGGGATATTTGTGATCCTGCGCCAGCAGCAGCACATCGGGCTCGAACTGATCCAGCACGCGCAGGGCCTCGTCTTCCCGGTGGCAGGCGCTGACCGCGTGCGACTTGAGATAGCGCGAAAAGAAGGTCGTCACAGACTCATCCGGGTCGACAACCAGAATGCGCTTTTCGGCGGCCGCCGCACGGGGCAATTGACTGGTCGTGGGCATCTGCGCCACCAGCTGCTGCGTGGTCGGCAGCGAAAAAGAGAAGCGGCTGCCGCGGCCCGGCCCCTCGCTACTGACGCTCATCGCGCCGCCGTGCAGCCTGATCAGTTCGCGGCTGAGCGTCAGGCCCAGGCCGGAACCCCGCTCGCCCAGGGCATCGACCCCGCCAACCTGATAGAACTCGTCGAATACTTGCGGCAAGTCCTCGGCCTTGATGCCGACGCCGCTGTCGATGACGCTGGTGACTGCTTCTTTTTCGTCGACCCGCACCTGAATCTTGATGCCGCCCTCGCTGGTGAAGCGCACCGCGTTGACCAGCAAGTTGAGCAAAATCTGGCGAATGCGCACCGGGTCGAACCAAAGCGGCTGCAAGTCCGGCGGCGTATCCAGCGTGAAGCTCAAGCCCTTTTTGTCGATGAGATCGGCGACCATATTGGCCGTCTCGCGCAGGCAATCGTCGAGCCTGGCTTTCTCCTTGACGATGGCCAGGTGGCGCGCTTCCAGCTGCGAGATATCCAGCACATCATTGATGAGATTCTGCAGGTGCTTGGCGTTGCGATAAACGGCCTGCACATCGGCGCGGTAAACCGGCGGCAGCGGCTGATCGTAGACTTCCGGCGCCAAAATCATCACCTCGCTGAAGCCCACAATCAGGTTGATGGGCGTGCGCAATTCGTGGCTGACGTTGGCGGCGAAACGCGCTTTGGCCTGGCGCGATTCCTCCGCCTGCTCAAAGGCGATTTCCAGCTTGCGGTTGGTATCGCGCAGCCGTTCCTGGTATTCCTGCAGCTGCTTGGACATCAGCACCAGCTCGGCGCGGCTGGCGCGGGCTTCGTTCATCTGCTCGGCGGCGTAATCCTGGAAGTTCTGGCTGATCCGTAGCTGGCTGACAAAGTAGCGCCGCAGCAAGCCAACCAGCGTTAACTGGCCGGCGGCGATAGCCAGCATCAGCGCCAGATCGGCCCGCGGCGCGAAGGCGATCAGCAGCAGCGCGTCGATCACCAGGGCCAACACCAGCCAGGGCGGCGGCAGCAAGATGACGGCGATGATCAAGCTGGCCGGGATGAGATAGAGCGCCGACGTGGCGCCGCCGGCGATGGCGATCTGCGCCGCGAACAGGGCGATGCACAGCAGCAGAAAGAAACAGGCGAAGTTGAAGCTGCGCGCTTTGATGAAATAGCTCAAGCCGCAGACGCCGATCATGATGACGGCGTCGAACATGGCCAGGTTGGGCAGGCTGCCCGGCAAGACATCGCCGGCCAGGATCAGACACCACATGCCCAGGCTCAGCAGCAGCAGGGTGATATTCAGGAATTCGTGACGGATATCGCCTTCGTTTGTGGCGGGCATGGTCGTCTCTCCCCCGGTCGGCGGGCCAGGCTTCGCGCGGCTGACGCCACTATTGTCACAGGTCTTGGCGCTTTTGACAAAGCATGCCGCGCGGGTCATAATCGCTGATCTTACGACAGTTGCTGGCGCCAGCGCCAGTTCTCGGAGGAGCGGGCATGGCAAAGATCCGCGTCGCCGTAACAGGCGCGGGCGGCATCGCGGCGGCGCACCTGCGCGCATACGCCGCCCACGCCGAGCGCTGTGAGATCGTCGGCATCGCCGATATCGTCGAGTCGGCGGCGCAGGAAAAAGCGGCAATCTACGGCGCCCAGGCCTTCGACGATGGCGAGCGCATGCTGGACGCGCTGAAACCAGACGCCCTCAGCATCTGCACGCCGCCCAAGTTTCATCTGCCCGCGGCGAGAGCGGCGGCGGCGCGCGGTATCGCGATCCTGTGCGAAAAGCCGCCCGCGCGCACCCTGGCGGAAACGGAAGCCATCGTCGCGGCAACGGAGCAATACGACACGCTGCTGCAATTCGCCTTCTGCCACCGCTTTCACCCGCCCCTGCGGGCCGCGGGCGCCCTAATCATAAGCGGAAGACTGGGCCGGCTGGTGCAGATCGAGAATCGCTTCGGCTTTCGTTTCGCGCGCGCGGGGTCGTCCTGGTTCACGCAAGCGGATGTCGCTGGCGGCGGAATCTTGATCGACACGCTGGTTCACAGCATCGACATCTTCCGCGCTTTGACCGGCGACGAAGTCGCAAGCGCGCAGGCGCAAGTCTCGTCGGCCTTGCCCATTGCCGTGGAAGACAGCGCTTCGCTGCTGCTGCGAAGTCGCGGCAGCGTGCTGGGCAGCTTGAATTGCAGCTGGGTGACGCCGGTCTCGGAAGCGATCGTTCGCATCTACGGCACCGAAGGGCAGGCTGTGCTGGACTACAATGCCGAGGCCGGTTTGCGTTACAAGCTGGCGGACGATGGCGATTGGATGGAGCGGCGCCTTAATGGAGAGCCCGATCGCTTCGTGGCGCAGGCCGACAGCTTTCTGCGCTGCATAGAGACGGGCGAAGGTCCGCTGGTCGGTGGCGAGGACGGGCTGGCGGTGATGCGTGTGATTGAATCGGCGTATGAATCGGCGGGGGTGACACGATGAAACTGAGCTTGAGCATGTATAGCTGCCTGCGCGCGGTGCAGGCCGGGCAGCTTGATCTGATGAGCTTCGTCGACTACGCCGCCGCGCAGGGCGTGGCCGGCGTGGAGTTGCTCGACATATTCTGGAGCGACGCCGAGCGCGAGCTGCCGCAGGTGAAGCGGCGCATCGCCGACGCCGGGCTGGACGTAGCCGTCTATTCGATTAGCAACAATTTCATCCAGCCGGATGCCAGCGTCCGCGCCCGCGAATTAGGCGAGCTCAAACGCGGCGTCGATACCGCGCTGGAACTGGGTGTGGACCTGCTGCGCGTTTTCAGCGGCAGCGCGCGCGACGACGTCTCGCAAGCCCAGGGCGAGGCCTGGATCCTGGACGGGCTGTCGGCCGGCGCCGCCTACGCCGAGTCTCGCGGCGTGACGCTGGCGCTGGAGAATCACGGGCGCTTCGCCGGGCGCAGCGACCAGGTGCGCGCCATCATCGAGCAAGTGGGTTCGCCGGCGCTGCGGGTCAACTTCGACACCGGCAACTTCCTGCCTGTGGGCCAGGATCCAGTCGCGGCGGCGCGCGAGCTGGCGGAGTGGATCGTGCTGGCGCATTTGAAGGACATTCGACTTGCAAACGCCGACGAAGCCGGTCACGTCTTCGCCGGACCGGACGGGCGCATGCTGACCGGTTCGATCATCGGCGAGGGCATGGTCGATCTGGCGGGCGTACGCGCGGTTTTGGACCGCGCGGGTTATGCCGGCTGGTGGTCGCTGGAATACGAGGGCGGCGAGGACCCGCTGAGCCTGGGCGTGCCGCTGAGCCTGGCTGCGGCGCGCGCGCTCTTGGGGTGAGTGAGGCGCGCGCCAATGTGGAGCAGGCAGTGTTGTTGAGTTATAATATGCTCAATTGACGGCGAGGCAACTTGCGAATGAACCTGTCGACAGTAGCGCTCGAACTACCGGACGAAATCTTGGATGAAGCGCAAGACATCGCGCGTGGCAGAAACCTGTCCGTCGAGTCAATCTTGCAAGATGGCTTGGTCATGGTCTTTGGCAAAGCGGCGGATTCGGAAATCTCCGCGGATATCCTGGAAGACTTTAGCGACGAACAACTGTGGGAGATTGTGAATCGACGTCTGCCATGGTCGCAAGACTCAAGAATGCGAGAACTTTCTGCGCAAGATAAGCGCAAGAAGTTGACTGAGCCGGAAATGCAGGAACTTGAAGAGCTTTTGACGGCGCTTGACCGTCAGATTCTTCTGCGCTCAAGAGCCCTGCTGCAAATGAAGCGGCGCGGTCTTGATGTTGACAGCTTCCTCGGTTTGTAACAGAGCAACATGGCATATGCGCCAATCTGGTTGCGCCAGCTCGTTGAAGAACGCGCCGGCTCACGCTGCGAGTATTGCAGCGCGCGCAAGCGGATTGTCATGTCGCTGGAAATCGATCATGTTATACCTGTGTCCAGCGGCGGCGAAACACGGATCGACAATCTGTGCCTCGCTTACAGTAGTTGCAACGGCTTCAAGTCCGCTTTCGTCACCGGCCCTGACCCCGAGACTGGCAAAGAGACCCGACTGTTTCACCCGCGAACGGATAATTGGCGTGATCACATCGCTTGGTCAGTCGATGGGACGCGTATGCTAGGACTGACTGCGGTCGGACGCGCAACAATCGCGCGCTTGCGTCTGAACCGCCCCGATGTGCTGGACACGCGGAAAATATGGGCCGAGGCTGGCTGGCATCCGCCTTCCTGGACGGCATGACTGGAGCGAGCATCAAAGTCTATGTCTATTGATTGCTTGGCGCCACATCCAGTTTGCGCTTTGATTATTGAGTTGAAGCGCTGGCGGACTCGACTGCTGATGCCTGTTGGGATAAACATGGGGTACAATACGGGCGAGATACGAAGGAAAATGGCTGATGAAACGGTCAACTGTAGCATTGGAAATCGCGCCGGAAATCGAAGACCATGTGCGCATAATCGCGGCAGGCGAGAATTGCAGCATTGAATCGGTTCTGCAAGAAGGACTGGCGCTTCTATTTGGCGGCGATTCTGTCGTTGAATACCAGCTTGACCGGCTTGATGATTGTAACGATGAGCAACTTTGGGCTTTGATCCACCAACGCTTGACGCGCTTGCAGGACAATCGTATGCGTGAATTATTGGATCGCGGCAATCAAGGAACGATTACAGACCAAGAGCAGGCGGAACTGACTCATTTCGTTGACCTGGTAGATCGTCAAATGCTTCTGCGCTCTAGGGCGCTGGTGATATTGCAGGAGCGCGGCCACGACATCGACACATACCTCAACGCCGCGCCTGAGGCGGACTAGATGTCGCGTGCTCCCACTTGACTAAGAAACTTGGTTGGCGCTCGCGCGAATTGGCTTTGCGAATACTGTCAGGCTCAGCAGCGTATTGTAGTTTCAATGGTGCTGGATCACATCATACCCGTTTCGGCGGGCGGAGAGACTGCCGCTGAAAACCTCTGTCTGTCTTGCGTCAGCTGCAACAGCTACAAACTGAACTTTCAGACCGGGTTTGACCCCGAATCGCAACGCGAAACCCGTCTATTTCATCCGCGTAGAGACAGCTGGGCCGAGCATTTCCGTTGGAGCGACGACGGCAGCGAGATTGTTGGCTTGTCCGCAATCGGTCGCGCAACGGTAAACCGCTTGAAAATGAATCAGCCGCGATTGATGATAGCCCGGCGCGAATGGACGAAGACCGGGACTCATCCGCCAGCGGGCGCCGCTTCAGGATCAAAATCTTCCACTTAACCGCGCATTAGTCTTCACAGATCCTGATTCCTGGCGATGATCACCAGATTGCGTACCGTCACATGACGCGGACGCGAGAGCATGAAAAGGGCCGCTTCGGCCACATCTTCGACTTTCAGATAGCCCTGCTCGCCCACTGTCAGCTTTTCAATCTCGGCCGGATCGGTCAGATTCCACAGCTCGTTGGCGACGCGCGCCGGCGCCAGCGACATGACGCGGATGCCGTCCCCCGCCACCTGCCGCCGCAGCGTATTAACGAAGGTCTCGATGGCGTGTTTGCTCGCGCCATAAGCCGGGCCGCCTGTCAGCTCCTCATGGCCGGCCACGGAACTGGTGACGAGAATGTCGCCGCTGCCCTGCGCCTTCATCACTGGCAAGACCGCATGGGCGCAGCGCAGCACGCCGTCCAGGTTGGTTATGAGCATTTCGCCCACGGCGTCAATGTCGTAATCGGCGAACTCGCCCTGGATGAAGACGCCGGCGTTGGCGAACATGACATCAATGCGTCCAAAGCGCTCCAGGCTGCGCGCGACCATGTGGCTAATGTCGGCAGGTAAGGTCATATCGGCGCGGACGACCAGCGATTGGCAGTCGAGCTCGTCCGCCAGCGCCCGCAGCTTGCCTTCAGAGCGAGCGGCCAGCGTCAATTTGCAGCCGCGTTTGGCCAGCGCCCGCGCCGCCGCCGCCCCAATGCCGGAGCTGGCGCCGGTGATGATGACCACTCTGTCCTCTAGCGTGTCTGTCATTTCGCAATCGTAAATGCAAAAAAAAGTGGCTTTGTCTAAGGGATTGTATTAAACTACAATTTGGGAGAGATTGGAATGAATATCAAAGAGACCCTGGTAGACACCTCTCAACGAGGTCTGTCTTTTTGGTTGGGTAAGGTCCATCATGGTGATTGCATTGACCTGATGAACCAGATGCCCGCAGCGTCCGTTGACCTCATCGTCACCAGCCCACCCT
Source organism: uncultured Anaerolineaceae bacterium (assembly GCA_964632725.1). Classification (GTDB taxonomy): domain Bacteria; phylum Chloroflexota; class Anaerolineae; order Aggregatilineales; family Phototrophicaceae; genus UBA6055. The sequence continues at coordinate 1,485 of CAZWCV010000103.1, read as the reverse complement.
ACAACATCAAAAACAGCACCGGCAACGGCCTCAAGAATGGCAGCGGTGGCAAATGGCCCCAAGCGGCACTTATCGAAGGCTATGCCGACTACGATGACGCGATGCCGCACGACGCATACGTCGCTTGGCAACGTAGTTGCTTGTCCGCCATGATGCGCGTTCTGAGCGAAGACGGCGCCATCTTCTACAACCACAAGTGGCGTGTGCAAGGCGGGCTGTTGCAAGACCGTCAAGACATCGTCTCCGGATTTCCAGTGCGCCAAATCATCATCTGGCAGAGAAATGGCGGCATCAACTTCAATCCCGGCTATTTCCTGCCGACTTACGAAGTCATTTACCTGATCGCCAAGCCGAATTTCAAGCTCGCGCCCAAGGCAAATGCGCAGGGCGATGTCTGGCGCATCCCGCAAGAGTCGAAGAATCCTCATCCGGCGCCTTTTCCTGTAGAACTTGCGCAACGGTGCATTAGCTCAACGAACGCAAGCATCGTGCTGGATCCATTCATCGGGTCGGGTACGACAGCCATCGCAGCGGAGAAGTCGAATCGCCAATGGATAGGCATGGACATCAGCGCGGCATACTGCCAGTTGGCGCGTGATCGCATTTGTACAATAAAGAAGCAGCTTGCCTGATCAACGTCTCCATTCACCCAGCGAGCGCCTTCTTTAGAATCTGTTTTCTCTGTGCCCTCAATCTAACTCTGTGAACTCGGTGGCAAAACGAGTCTAAAACCGCGTCAATACTGATCGTTGCCTCAGACATTCACCTGTTTCTGCGGCAGAATGACCAGGTCGCGGATGGTGACATGGCGCGGCTGGCTCAACATATACAGCAGCGCTTCAGCGCAATCTTCCGAGGTCAGGTGCGTGCGCTCGCCGGCCGAGACGCGCGCGATGTCCTCGGCCTCGTGGAAACCCCAGAGCGCATTGGCCACCTGCCCGGGCGCCAGCGACATGACGCGGATGCCATCGCCGGCCAGCTGGCGGCGCACGGTATGCACGAAGGTCTGCACCGCGTGTTTGCTGGCGCTGTAGATCGGCTCCCAATGCACATCCATGAAGCCGGAAATGGAGCTGGTCACCACGATATCGCCGCTTCCCTGCGCCTGCATTTGCGGGATGACGCCGTGGGCGCAGCGCAAAACCGCGTCGACATTGATCCTGAGCATGCGCGTCAGCGCCTCGATATCGCCGTCGCCGAACTCGCCGGGCACGTAGATGCCGGCGTTGGCGAAGAGCACGTCGATGCGCCCGAAGCGCTCCAGCGTCGCCTCAACCATGCGGCTGATGGCGGCCGGCTCGGTCATGTCGGCGCGCGCGACCAGGGTCTCGGCCGGCAGCTCCGCAGCCAGCGCTTCCAGCTTTCCGGCCGAGCGCGCAGCCAGCGTAAGTTTGCAGCCCTGCTGCGCCAGCAGACGCGCGCAGGCCTCGCCGATGCCCGAGCTGGCGCCGGTGACGATGACAACTTTGTCCTGCAACGAATTGT
>CAZWCV010000102.1:7239-13685 GCA_964632725.1 uncultured Anaerolineaceae bacterium | reverse complement strand
GGGCCGATTACGCCGTCCTGGGCGCGCAAGTCCGCGAGCTGGAAGCGGCCGGCGTTGACTGGTTGCATATCGAAGTGCGCGATGGCAAATATATGGACTTCGCCATGCCGCGCGGCGGCTTCGATATCATTGAAGCGACTTGCAACAGCTCAACTCTCGAAGTCGAGGCGCAGCTGCAGATGCTGCGGCCCAACTTCAGCGTATTTGATCAACTGGCCGATCTGGGCGTCAGCTTGATCAGCCTGCCGCTGGAGACGACCAATGAGATGATCTTCCAGAATATCACCTATATCAAAGAAAGACTGGGGCTGAAAGTGGGCGTCTGGGCCTGGCAGGGCGTGCCGGCGGTCGCCTTTGAACAATTCATCCACCCCTATATCGACATCATCGAATACGAGAGCCGGGCGCCCTTCTGGAAACCGACTACCGGCGGCGCCAGCCCACATTCCATCGACGCCATAGTCGTCGAGACCATGCGCCGACTGCACGACATGATCGCGGCGGCCGGCCTGGAAAGCAGCATCGAACTCATGGAGGACGGTGGCTTGAACGCCGGCAACGTGGCGCAGTTTATCGAAGCGGGCATGACCGTCGGCGAATTCTCGTCGCCGCTGCTCAAGGGGCCAGCCGGCAAGCTGCAGCCGGGCACGGGCGAGATCGGCGCGGCGGTCGAGAAATTGCGCGCGGTCATGCGCCAAGCCAGCGACAAATATCGCGATCGGAAGGGCCTGAAGAATCGCTAAGTGCAAAGCGGCGTCGTAAAGCCCCCTCCCTGATGCTTCGGGGAGGGGTTTGGGGGTGGGTTAGACAAAGGATTTGTCAAATGCCAAAACTCAGAATCGGACTCATCGGCTACGGCGGCATCGGGCGGGTACACGCGGCGGCATACCGCGCCATTCCTTTCCACTACGGCTTGCCCGCCGACAGCATCAGCATCGCCGGCGTGGCCACCACCCGCGAGCAGACGGCCAAACGCGCCGCTGACGAAATTGGCTGCGACTTCTACAGCGCCGACTACCGCGATCTGCTGGCGCGCGCTGATATCGACGCCGTCGACATCTGCACGCCCAACAGCTCGCATCACGAGATCGTGCTGGCGGCCGCACAAGCCGGGGCGCATATCTACTGCGAGAAACCGCTGGCGATGAATGTGGCGGAAGCGGCTGAAATGGCGGATGCGGTTGCTGCCGCCGGCGTCAAGGCGCAGATGACATTCAACTTCCGCTTTTTCCCGGCTGTGGCCCGCGCCAAACAGTTGATGGACGAGGGCTTCGTCGGGCGCGTCTTTTCCTTCCGCGGGCGCTACCATCGCTCGAGTTATATCAGCAGCGAGAAACCGATGTCCTGGCGGCTTGATCGTGAGGTCACCGGCGGCGGCGCGCTCTTCGACCTGGGCGCGCATATTCTCGACCTGCTCTACTTTGTGCTGGGCGATTTCGCAGCGGTCAACGCTACGCTGGAGACGCTGATCAAGCAGCGACCGGTCGCGGCTGGCTCGGCTGAAAAGGCGCCGGTCGAGGTCGATGACATCGCGCTGCTGCATGCCCGCCTGGCCGATGGCGCGCTGGGCGCTGTCGAGATCTCGCGCATGGGCACCGGCGCCACCAACGACCTGTGCTTCGAGATTTTCGGCGACCAGGGCGCTATCCGCTGGGACTTGAACGAGCCGGCCTGGCTGGAAGTTTACGACGCGCGGACGGCTGATAGTCCGCTGGGCGGGGGGCGCGGCTTTCAGCGCCTCGAAGCGGCGAGCCGCTACCCCGGTCAGCGCGCGCCGGATTGGACCATGTCGCCGGATTTCATGCGCGCCCACGCCGAATGCCAGTACCAGTTCATCCGCTCAATCTGGGACAACAGGCCGACATCGCCCTCGCTCGCCGACGGCCTGCATATCCAGCGTATCATGGACGCCGCCGAGCGCTCGTCGGACCAGGGCGGGTGGGTGGAGTTGGCGAACGAGTAGAAGACGGGTAACAACAGCGCACCCAATTTCTTGCAGAAAATCTCTGTACCCTCAGTAAACGCAAGCGAGTCATGCAAAAACTTACCACAGAGAACACAGAGGATACACAGAGGACACCGAGTAAAGGAATGAAGTGATTATGTGCCGGCGAGAGTTTTCATTTGATGGATGGCTGCCCGAACTGCGGCAGTGTTGATACAGTACAGAAGCCTCTGTGCCCTCTGTGTATCCTCATTTTCCTCTGTGGTGAAGTGATATCGGTGGAGTTGTAGCTTTGAGCGCGGCGCATTACGACATCATCATCATCGGCACGGGCATGGGCGGCGGCGCGCTCGCTTACGCCCTGCGCGGCAGCGGCGCCCGCATCCTGCTGCTCGAGCGCGGCGACTTCCTGCCGCAGGAAGCCCAGAATTGGCAAGTCGAAGCCGTCTTCGGGCAGAATCGCTACAAACCGGCGGAGCGCTGGATCGACGCCGCGGACGGAAGCCGCTTCACGCCGGGCGTGCACTACTTCGTCGGCGGCAACACCAAAGTCTACGGCGCCGCTCTGCCGCGCTTTCGCCGCCAGGACTTTGAAGCGCTGGAGCACGAAGGCGGCACATCGCCCGCCTGGCCGATAACTTACCAAGACCTCGAGCCCTATTACAATCTCGCCGAGGAATTGTTTTTCGTGCACGGCCGCGCCGGCTCAGACCCCGGCGAGCCGCCGCGCAGCAAACCCTATCCCTATCCCGATGTACCGCACGAGCCTTATATGGCCGCGCTCATCGACCAGCTGCGCGCGCAAGGACTCAACCCATACAGCCTGCCGATGGCGGTTGACTTGCGCGCTGGCGGGCGCTGCATCCGCTGCGGGACTTGCGACGGCTTCCCCTGCCGAGTACACGCCAAGGGCGACGCCGAAATCTGCTGCCTGCGGCCGGCGCTGGAAAGCGATAACATCGAGCTGTGGACGCAAACCGAAGCCCGCCGCATCCTCAGCGACAGCAGCGGCAAAGGCGCGGCGGCGGTGGAGGTCGAGCGGCGCGGCGAGCGGCTACGCGTCTCGGCGGACAAGATCATCGTCGCCTGCGGCGCGGTCAACTCGGCTATTCTGCTGCTGCGCTCGCGCAACAGTCGCCACCCCGACGGGCTGGGCAATTCGTCCGGCATGTTGGGGCGCAATTACATGGTTCATAACAATACCGCGCTCACCGCCCTGGCGCCGCTAAAGCTTAATCCGACTGTCTTCCAGAAGACCACGGCGATCAACGACTACTACTTAGGCGATGACGACTTCGCCTGGCCCATGGGCAATATCCAGGCCCTGGGCAAGCTGCAAGCCGGCATGCTCTCAGCCGCCAAACCCTACCTGCCCAAGGCGTTTCTTGGCGCGATGGCCAAACGCAGCGTCGACTGGTGGGTGATGTCGGAAGATTTGCCCGACCCGGACAACCGCGTCATGGTCGCGGACGACGGCGGCGTGCAAGTGCGCTGGCGTCCCAATAACCGCGTTGCTCATCAGCAGCTCATCCGCCGCGCGAAAGACATGATGCGGGCTGCCGGCTACCCCTTCGTCTTCACTGAGACCCTGGGCATAGAGACCAACTCGCATCAATGCGGCACGGCTCGCTTTGGCCATGACCCGGCCGAGTCGGTGCTTGATCCGCTCTGCAAGTCGCATGATATCGACAATCTCTATGTCGTCGATTCGTCCTTTTTCCCGGCGTCGACGGCGATGAATCCGGCGCTGACGATTTGCGCGCAGGCGCTGCGCGTGGCGGATCACCTTCAGGGCAAGCCGCCCCTGCAATCGGAGCTGAGCGCATGAGCCACGTCATCGGCATTGACCTGGGCGGCAGCAAGATCGCACTCGGATTAGTCAGCCCGGCGGACGAGATTCTGGCGCGCCGCCGCATCGACACGGACTCGCGCGCCGGCCTGGAGAGTGTAGTCGCGCGCATCGCTGACCAGGTCGGGGCGCTGGGCGCGACGCTGCCGGCGGACGAAGCGGTATCGGCCGTGGGGGTGGGCGCGCCCGGTCCGCTTGATCACATCAAGGGCCAGCTGCTGACGCTGGTGAACCTGCCGGGCATTTCCAACACGCCCTTTCGCCGCGTCTTGAGCGAGCGCTTGTCGCTGCCGGTAGCGCTGGACCACGACGCCAAGGTCGCGGCCCTGGGCGAGTTCCACTTCGGCGCCGGGCGCGGGCGCGACAGCATGATCTACATCGTCATCGGCACCGGCGTGGGCGCGGCCATCATCTACCAGGGCGCGCTGCTCTACGGCGAGGGCAATAGCGCCGGCGAATGCGGGCACATGACGGTGGACCCGCGCGGACGAATTTGTCACTGCGGCTCGCGCGGCTGCCTGGAAGCCTACGCCGGCGGGCCTGCGCTCTCCCGCGCCTATGCCGAGAAGACAGGCGCCGACATCTCAGGGCCTGAAATCGCCGCGCGCGCCCGAGCCGGCGACGACAACGCGCTGCAGGCATTTGACGAGGCCGGACGCGCGCTGGGCATCGCCATCGCCTCGCTGGCGATGACGCTGAATATCGAGACTTTCGTCATCGGCGGCAGCGTCGCCAGAGCCGGCGACTTGCTGCTGGGGCCGGCCCGCGAATCGCTGCCGGGCTATTCGTTCCGGGCGGTCTCGGAGCGCGTGCGGGTAGTCGCGTCTGAACTGGGCGAGGACGCGCCGATCCTGGGCGCAGCGGTGCTGGCGCGGCGTATGCAAGAGGAGGGATGACTGGCATGTTTGCTTTCGCCGATCAGCTGGACGCGGACGCGGTCGTAAGCGACTACGACATCTGCATCGTGGGTGCCGGCGCGGCTGGCATCGCCATGGCGCAGCGGCTGGCGAATTCGTCGCTGAACGTGCTGCTGCTGGTCAGCGGGCAGCCGGCCGACCGCGGCGCCCCCGACGCCGGGCGGCAGGCGCTGTACCAGGGCACGGCCGGCGACTTCCTGCAGAAAGTAGACCCCGACTTCTTGCAGCGTTCGCGCCTGAATATGTTCGGCGGCACCACCAATCACTTCGGCTTCTGGGCGCGACCGCTCGACCCGGCCGACTACAGGCCCCGCCCCGGTTATCGCGACGCCGGCTGGCCCTTTGACGGGCGCGAATTGAGGCCGTATTACATCGACGCCCACCACTTCGGGCAATTCGGCCCTTTTAACTACGACGACATGGACTTCTGGCGGCGCGTCCTTTACGCCCGCTGCTTTGACCCGCTGCCGGGCGATAAGTTGGCTGGCGCCATCATGCGCGCGCAGTACGATGAGAACCTGCATGACTTCCAGGTGCAATTCCGCGAAGAGCTGAAAAACGCGAGCAATATCACCGCGCTCTTCAACGCGCACTTGCTCACTATCGAGGCCGACGAAAACCGGCGCCATGTGATCGAACTCAATTGCTCGACCATCGAAAGCTCGCCTTCGGGCGACGGCCGCCCCGGCATACCCTTCAAAGTTCGCGCGCGGCGTTATGTGCTGGCTTGCGGCGGCATCGAGAACGCGCGCCTGCTACAGCTTTCCGGCGGTCTGGGCAATAACAGGCGCGACCTGCTGGGGCGCGGCTTTATGGTGCACCCGCTGCTGACTAACGCCGCCCGCGTCCGTTTTGACGCGCCTGTCGCCAGCGAAATCCGCAACTTCTTCCGCGAGCAGCAAATCCGCCTCAAACCTCCCCCGTCAGTCGGCGGCGAGTATCAGCACATGGTCGCGCCCCTGGTCAATCCCGAGCTGGTCTTCGACTACCTGATGTTCAACGCCTGGGGCGTGCTGGCGGCCAAGCATCAGACGCTGCTCGAAGAGCGCATCGGCAACTTCCGCATCATCCTCTACTTCGGCGCGGACGCGGACTCGGCGATTGTCAATCTCAACTGGGAGCAGACGCCGGATGATAACAGCCGCATCAGGCTGAATCCGGAGCGGGTCGATCCGATGTTCGGGCAGCCGGTCGCACATGTCGACTGGCGGCTGAACGAGACCGACAAACGCAGCGCCGCGCGCGCCCTGGAAATCACCCTGGACTACCTGCGCGCTCGCGGCGCTCATCAGCAGGAGATGATCACGGATGTCAGCGGCGGCGCGGAAGACTGGACCTTCCTGCCCGAGCCCGGCGCGCTCGAAACCGGCGATCATCACATGGGCGCGCTGCGCATGTCGGCATCGCCCGAGGACGGCATCGTCGACAGCAACTCGCGCCTGCACAGCGTGGACAATCTCTACATCGCCGGCTCGGCGGTATTCCCGACCGGCGGTTACGCCAACCCGACCCTGACGATTGTAGCGCTGGCGCTGCGCCTGGCGGATCACTTGCGGGCGGAGAGCGGGCGATAATGCGGGCGACGCCTAGAGCTTTCCCGGCGAGACTTGGCCAGAACTGGGTCACGCGAACTCGCTTTTTCTACCCCACCCCCCGGCCCCCCCCCCCCCCCAAAAAGGGGGGGGGGGGGTTGTTTAGCGGGGGTAAAACGCCGGCCACACACCGCCGGTCCGCG
>CAZWCV010000102.1:0-7229 GCA_964632725.1 uncultured Anaerolineaceae bacterium | reverse complement strand
CACCCCCCAACCCCCTCCCCGAAGCATCAGGGAGGGGGAGCTTAGGTAGAGCGGCTATACAGCGCGTCCACCTCAGCGCGGTACGGCGTGCTGGGCGCGGCGCCGGGTTTGGTGACGCTGAGCGCGGCCGCGGCATTGGCGAAGCGCGCCGCCTCTTCCAGCGCTTTGCCCTCGGCCAGCGCCACCGCCAGGCCCGCGTTGAAGGCGTCGCCGGCGCCGGTGGTATCCACGACATCGACCGCATAAGTCGGCACGATGACGCTCTCTATTTCGCCGACGATCTGCGCGCCCTGCGGCCCCAATGTGACCACGGCCGTCTGGTCGGCGCGGGTCAGCAAGCCGCGGGCTGCATCAGCAAAGTCGCCGGCTGATCCGCTGAGCGTTTCCAGCTCGGTCTCGTTGGGCGTGAGGTAATCGGCCAGGTCGATCAGCGCCTGCGGGATGGCGGCGGCCGGCGCCGGATTGAGTATGGTGGCGACGCCCAGGTCCTTGGCGGTCTCCAGCGCGTACTGCACCATATCCAGGTTGATCTCCAGCTGCGTGACCAGCACATCGGCCGCCGCGATGCGCTCGCGGGCCGCGTCGATGTCTGCCGCCGTCAAGCGCGAATTGGCGCCCAGCACGACCACGATCATATTCTCGCCGCTGCTATCGACCAGGATTGGCGCCACGCCGGTGGCGTATTCGGCGTCCGTGGAGACGAAGTCGCGATTAACTCCCTCGGCGTCCCAGATTTCGTAGGCCAGTTCAGCGAAGACGTCCTGGCCCACGCGCCCGATAAAAGTGACCTCGGCGCCCAGGCGGGCCGCCGCCACCGCCTGATTCGAGCCTTTGCCGCCGGCGCTGGTGGCGAAGCGGTCGCCGTGCACCGTCTCGCCCGCGCGGGGCATGCGCTCAAGGTAGGCCACCAAGTCTGCATTGAAGCTGCCCACCACTACGATCTTGGCTGTCATGCGCGCGTCCTTCTGTCTTTGTCCGCGATTGACTATACTCTAATCCATTCGATTTTTCGTGGCTCAGTGCAGCGCCCGCAAATTGTTTTCACCTCAAAGACACAAAGTATAGCTTTTCTCTGTGCCCTCTGTGATCTCCCTGGTTACAATTACCTGTATCGTGTTCAATTCAAAAGTGTGTTTTCGGCCATTGCAGGCATGACCGAACTGCAAATCGCGCTTGATGGCGACTTGTCCGCCGCGCTGGATGTGCTGGGGCGAGTCCACCCCTTCGTTGACATCGCCGAGGTTGGAACGCCGCTGGTATTCCGCGAGGGGATGCGTGCCCTGCGCCAGATTCGCGCGGCTTATCCGTCGATTTCTTTGGTGGCCGACCTCAAAATCATGGACGCCGGCCGAGCCGAGGCCGACATCGCTTTTGAGGCCGGCGCCGACCGCGTTACCGTCATGGCGCTCGCCAGCGACGCCACGATCACTGGCGCATTGACCAGCGCGCGCTCGCGCAACAAGCGGGTCATGATCGATTTGATGCAAGTGGCCGAACCCCTGGCGCGGGCGCGGTGGTTGCTGGCCTTGGGCTGCGATCTGCTCTGCCTGCACACCGCCCACGATATGCAATCGTCGCAAGAGTCGCCCTGCGCCCAGCTGGCGCATCTGCGCGCGGCGCTGCCCGATGCGAATCTGGCTATCGCCGGCGGCGTCAAGCTGGCGACGCTGGACGAGATTCTGCCGCTGCGGCCGCAAGTCGTCATCGTCGGCTCGGCCATCACCGCCGCTACCGATCCAGGCGCAACCGCGCGCCAATTCCACGAGAGGATACGCGATGCAAACGCACGATGAACTGGTCGAGGCTATCATAGCCGATGTCAGCCGTACGCTGCGGCGCGTCGACGCGGGCGAGGTCGAAGCATTGTGCGCGGCGCTGCTGTCGGCGGAGCGCGTCTTTCTCGCTGGCAAGGGCCGCACGGGCTTGCAGATGCGCGCCTTCGCCATGCGCCTGATGCACCTCGGCTTGGCCGTACACGTCGTCGACGACGCGACCACGCCGGCCATCGGCGCGGGCGACCTGCTGCTGATTGGCTCGTCATCCGGGCGAACCGGCTCGCTGCTGCGCTACGTAGAGACGATCGGCGCGACCGGCGCGCGGCTGGCGACCCTCACCGGCAACCTCGATTCGCCGATTGCCGCAGCCGCGGACAGTTGCGTCTACATCCCGGCCACCAACTTCAAAGCGGGCTCGAAGACTGGCGAGGAGTCGGTGCTGGTCATGGGTTCGCTCTTCGAGCACTGCCTGGGTTTGCTCTGCGATTTGCTCATCATCCGGCTTAAGGCGGCGCTGAATGTCGACGAAGCGCAGATGAACGCGCGCCACGCCAACCTCGAATGAAAGAGATACACTTTTGCCACCGAGTAAAGGAGTTAAGCCGAGGGCAGGGAGTGTTGCATTTCTCTTCAGTCCGAGCACAATTTGAAATCAGCGTTCTGGTATCGTGTGCAGGCGCAAGGCGGTGACGACATTCGAAATCTCTGTGTACTCTGTGGCAGATTTTTTATTCTCCATTCGCGAAGTTGTTATAAAGGCGGCGACATGGCGATAAACAAGGCGGAAGCATGAAATATCGAGCGCGGCTGCAGAAATTGTACGCCATCATGCGCGACGCCGGGCTGGACGTGGTGGCGCTCATTCCGGGACCAAATCACCGCTACCTGACCAACGCCGTCCATTACCTGCTCGAGCGGCCCATCGTCGCCTTCTACCCGCTTGATCAAGAGCCGCTCGCCGTCATCCCCGAGCTGGAGATCGCGCTGTTTCGGCGCCATGCCCTTCCCGCGCGGCTCGTCTCTTACACCGATGCGGAAGGCTATGGGGGCGCGTTTCGCGCTGCGCTCGATCGTATCGGCTGTCGCGGAAAGACCATCGGCGTTGAAGGCTTGAACATGCGCTTCTTCGAAGGCGAGGTCATCCGCGCGTCTGCGCCGGGCGCTGCGATCGTTGACGCCACCGAGCCGCTGGCTGGCCTGCGCCTTCACAAAGACGCCGACGAAATCGCCGCGCTGCGCCGCGCCATCGCCATCTCGGAAGCGGCCTTGGCGGCGACATTCGCCCAAGTCCATGTCGGCATGAGCGAGGTCGAAGCGGCGGACATATTAGAGGCGCATATTTACGCGCTGGGCGGCGGGCTGTCTTTCGGCACGATCTTGCATGCCGGCGCCAATACGGCGCTGCCGCATCTGGGCCCGATCGATTACCGCATCCAGCATGGCGATCCGCTGATCGTCGACTTCGGCGCGACTTACCAGGGCTACTGTGCTGATATCACGCGCACGGTCTTTGTCGGCGCGGTCAGCGACGAGCAGCGCGACTTCTACGCAATGGTGCAGGCGGCCAATACAGCCGGACGCGCGGCGGCCGCTCCCGGCGCAGCTTGCGAAGCGGTCGATATCGCGGCGCGGCAGGTCTTCCTCGACGCCGGTTGCGAGCATCTGATTCGTCATCGCACCGGGCACGGCATCGGCCTGGAAGCGCACGAAGCGCCCTACATGGTGGTCGGCAATCGGCGTTTGCTGGAGCCGGGCATGGTCTTCACGGTTGAGCCGGGCATCTATCGCGCCGGCGAGATCGGCGTGCGCATCGAGGACGATATGCTGATTACCGAAGACGGCGCCGAGAGCTTGACCAGCTTTGAGCGCAGTCTCATGGTCATCTGAGCAGCAAAAGTCGCCTTTATCGCAGGAAAAGTTGGTAGCGGCACGGGAAATATGTTATCTTGGCAATCGTTGTTTGGTCGTCCGATCGGCAAACAGTCGGACGAGTCGTTATCATATTGATTGCAGGGAGTTGAGGAGGTGACAGCGCGAGAACCAATTGCGGCAATTTCTGATGCTGACAAAAGTGCTATTGCAGGAGGCAGTATGAGTAACGAAAAGAAAATGAGTCGCCGTGACCTATTGAAGCTGGCGGCCGCCGGCAGCACCGGTCTGGTGATGAGCGGCCTGCCCGTTCGCGTGATCGCGCAGGATTCGGTGACGATCAAAGTTCAGACGGCCGGCCTTGATGACAATACCTTGCAGCCGGTCGCCGATCTTCAGATGGCGGCGAATCCCAACGTCAATGTCGAGTGGGTTGTGCTGACGGGTATCGATCATGAAGAGGTAGCCGCCAAGATTCTGGCGCTGGTCGCCGCTGGCGAATCGATTGATGTCGGTTATGCCGCGACTGAGGCTTGCCAGCTTTTCGCCGGGCAAGGCCTGGCTGCGCCGCTTGATGACCGTATCACGGGCGATCCGGATCAGGATTTCTGGACCGATTTCTTCTCCGATGTCCACCCGTCCCTGGTTGAGGCGATGATGTATGAGGGCGGTTTGTACGAGCCGCCGCGTGACTTCAACGCCGCCAATATGTATTTCAACACCAAGGTTTTGGCCGAGAACGGTTTCGATGTGCCCGGTTCCGATTGGACCAAGGACGATTTCGTCGAGATCGCCCGCGGCACCACTAAGAAGGACGACTCCGGCAATACCGAAGTCTTCGGCTATGCCTGGACCAACCGCCTCTGGGGCAGCTGGATGCCCTGGATCTTCGTGGCTGGCGGCAACCTCTACACTGAGGAACGCGCGCCCGGCGGCGATTGGGTCTGGGACGGCTATTATGACGGCGACGCAGCGGCCGATGGACGTGGCGGCGGCTTCCGCTGGCGCGAGCCAATCGCCAACTCGCCTGAGGTAGTCGAGGCGCTGGAACTGGTCGTCGACATATGGCAGGAAGGTCTGACGCCGGATATTGAAATGGGCAGCGGCCAGACGCTCACCGGTTTCTATTCGACCGGTTTGCTATGTATGACGCCGGCCGGCGGCTTCTGGGCCGGACGCCTGGGCAACGAAGGCATGGAAAAAGGCGACTTCGACGTCCAGTATTGGCCGAATTGGCGCAATCAGAAGCATCAGTTCGGCACGGGCGGCCACTGGCTCGCTACTGTTGCGACAGCCCCGGACGAAGCCTGGGAATTCATGAAGATCGAGGTCAGCCACGAAGGCTTCCAGAGCAGCGAATTCTTCAACCCGGTGATCATCACGACGCCGTCGCGCCGCTCCTACAGCCAAGCCAATGCCTTTGAGACGACGGGCCCGGCCAACAGCGATGTCTTCTACGGCACGCTGGATGACCATCCGTCGACTTCGCCGATTCCGGCGCCCCCCTGGTCCAACCCGATGACCACCATCTTCACCACCGGGACCAGCAATGCCATGTCCGGCGCGATGAGCCCGAAAGACGCGCTTGACCTGATGCAGCAGGAATTGGAAGATTTGACCGCCCGTCAACCGCAGTATTACGCCGACAACTAAGAATTGCTTTCGCGTAGAGCCGATACAGTCTGAAGGGTATCGGCTCTGCGTCCTCTGCCTATTAAGGATACTTAATGACATCAGTGAAACGAGATACCGACGGCGGCGGTGGGCTATGGCATTGGCTGATGCAAGATACCATGGACGGGCTGCGCCGCCGCCGCGCGATTTTGGGTTATCTATTCTTAATGCCGACCTTGCTCGGCATCTTCATTTTCACCGCGGGTCCGGTCTTTGTTTCTTTCGGGCTGAGCTTGTTCCGCTGGAATATCTTTAAGCCGCCTGATTATGTGGAGCTGGCAAACTACCAACGGCTGATTGGCGATGTCCGGATAGCGATTAGTTTCGGCAATACGCTCAAATTCACCGTCTTGGCCGTGGCGACGCAAGTCTCGGTAGGGCTGCTGCTGGCAATGGGCGTGCACCGCATCACGCAGACCGCCATGCGCTATTATTTCCGCACCGCGTTTTTCTTGCCGCTCTTGATGTCCGGCGCGGCCGTGGCCGTGGTAATGGGATATATCTTTCACAAAGAATTTGGCCCCTTGAATTATTATCTGGGTTTGATGGGCGTTCAGCAGATTCCCTGGAAGACCTCGGCCGATTGGGTGCTTATCACCATTGTCATCATGTCAGCCTGGCGCAATCTTGGTTTTACCTTTGTGCTTTTCCTGGGCGGCTTGTCCAATATATCGCGCGAAGTGCTTGACGCGGCCGATGTGGATGGCGCGCAGGGCTTGCGGCGCTTGTGGTCGGTGACGATCCCCTTGCTGAGCCCGCAGATTCTCTTCGCCGCGGTCACCGGCGTGATTGGCGCAGTGCAGGTTTTCGAAGAGCCCTTCATCATGACACGCGGCGGCCCGGGCAATGCCAGCCGGACGGCGGTGATGGTCCTGTACGAGGCGGCTTTCAAGAATATCGAGTACGGCTACGGCTCCGCCATTGCGGTGGTTTTATTCCTGGTCATCCTGGCGTTCACTTTGGTGCAGATGTGGATGAGCCGGCGCTGGGTTTTCTATCAGTAGACTATCGCTGGAGATAATTGATGACCGCTAATGTAAATCCCGGCGATGTCAGCGCGGCGCAACATCGGCTGCAGGTGATTACCTTTGTCGCCGGCAAATACGCGCCAATCATATTATTGTTCATGCTCAGCATCGTCATTATCGCTCCGATGGTGTGGACATTCTCCACTTCTTTGCGCAAAGGCGCCGACTCTTTCACCGTGCCGCCTAAGTGGCTGCCGACCGATCTGGCGGTGGAAAACTACGCCGAAGTCTTCGACAAGGTGCCCTTCGGCCGGCAAATCATCAACAGCACGCTGATCACCTGGGGCACCGTTCTTGGGCAGTTGATCTCGGCTTCGCTGGCGGGATACGCCTTCGCCCGCCTGGATTTCGCGGGGCGGGATCTCTTGTTCTGGGTGGTGCTGGCGACCATGATGATACCGATCCAAGCGGTGGTCATCCCGGTATTTATTTTCCTGCGCAATATGGGCTTGGTCGATACGCTTTGGTCGCTGATCTTGCCGGCCGTGCCAACCGCCTTCGGCACCTTCTTGCTGCGGCAGTATTTTTTGACGATTCCGATCGAATTGGAAGAATCCGGCTTGATCGACGGCGCCAATCAATGGCAGCTCTTCTACAGAATCTACCTGCCGCTGGTAAAGCCGGGTCTGGCGGTATTGGCAATTCTGAGCTTCAACTTTCACTGGAATGAATTCTTCCGCCCCCTTATATTTCTGATCGACAATGAGAATTTTCCTATTACCCTGGGCATCTTCCAGCTGCAAGGCTATATGATGACCGGGTCCATCGCGGTTGTGCTGGCGGGCGTGGTGATGTCGCTGGTGCCGGTCATCATCATCTTCCTGTTGGGGCAGCGCTACTTGATCGAAGGCATCATGCGCGGCGCCATCAAGGGCTAGCGCAG
>CAZWCV010000101.1:2165-13716 GCA_964632725.1 uncultured Anaerolineaceae bacterium | reverse complement strand
TCTCGAAGCGCAGCCGCCGCCAGAAGGGCATCCTGACCTTCCTCGCCAGCGGCTACAATATCGCCTTCGGATTCGTCGAGCCGCCGCCCTTCGTCGATGTCGGCATGATCGCCCCGCGCACCATCGGCGCCGCCGTGCGCTCGCGCTACCTCGATGGCAGCGGCTTCTACAGCTTCATTGGCGCGGGCCAGGACGCCACCGGCGCCACGCTCGAAACGCTGCTGGCGCTGGCGAAAGCCATGGGCAGCTTGCGCGCCGGCGCCATCGAAATGTCCATGCAGCAAGAATCACAACTGGACCTCTTTGTCCAGCAGGCCATCCTGCCCGCCTTCCATCATGTGATGACCACCGCCGCCGATGTGCTGCTGGAAATGGGTTATCCGCCCGAAGCGGTGATGATGGACTTGATCATCTCTGGCGAATTCAAAGATTACCTCTCGCGCGCCTCGGAGCGTGGTTTGCTGCACGCCATGCGCCTCTCGTCGCTGACGGGACAATACGGCATATTCAGCCGCCTGCACCGCTTCAAGGAACTCAAGCTGGAAGGCCTGATGGAAGCCTCGCTGCAAGACATCCGCAGCGGCGACTTCTCGGTGGAATGGTCGCGCGAGTACGAGAACGGCTATCCGCGGCTGACCCGCCTGCTGCGCGCGCAAGAGCAGCTGCGGCTCTGGGCGCTGGAACAAGACACGCTCAACCGTCTGAAGTAGCGACGTGGCCGGCCACCGGCTTGAACTTTCATCACAAAGACACAAAGGCGCAAAGGCCACAAAGATTAGTCCATGAAATGGAGCTTCCTCTGTGTTCTCTGTGTTGTCTGTGGTTAGTCATCTGTTTGTGATTCTCAACGCGCCGGGATCCAGATTCCAGGCAATGGCCCGCCGCCGTAACCGTAGACTCTATGGCGGGCGCTGCCATTTACGCTAAAATGGCGGCCTATGCCAACTAGCGGGAGCGCATCCACTTGGCAAACTCAATCAAAGCCATCATCTCCGATATGGACGGCGTATTATGGCGCGGCGCGCAGGCCCTGCCCGGCCTGACCGACTTCTTCGACTTTCTCTTCGGGCGGGACATCAGCTTCGTGCTGGCGACCAATAACAGCCGCAATACGCCCGAGGACTACGTCGAGAAGCTGGCGTCCATGGGCGTGGCCGGCATTCAGCCCTGCAACATCGTGACCAGCGGAACCGCCACCGCCATCACCCTGCAAGCGCAGTACCCGGCCGGCACGCGCGTCTTTGTCGTCGGCGGGCAGGGCTTGAAACAGCTGTTGAGCGAGGCCGGCTTCCAGCTGGTTGACCACGACGCCGAGCTGGTGGTCTGCGGCATCGACTTCGACCTGACTTACGACAAGCTCAAGACGGCCACCCTGCTCATCCGCGCCGGCGCGCGCTTCATCGGCACCAATCCCGATTCGTCCTTCCCTTCGCCCGAGGGTTTGGTGCCGGGCGCGGGCAGCATACTGGCGCTGATCGAGTCAGCTTCGGGCTGCGCGCCCACAATCATCGGCAAGCCGGAACGCGGCATGTTCGAGGCGGCGCTGCGTCAAGCGGGGGCGAAACCAGCGGAAACGCTGATGATCGGCGACCGCATCAGCACGGACATCGTTGGCGCAAACGCCCTGGGCATTCAAACCGCGCTGGTGATGACAGGGGTCGAGACGGAAGCCAGCTTGCGCGCCAGCGAGACGCAGCCGGACCTGGTGTTCGCGGGCCTGCCGGAGTTAATCGACGCGCTTCGCGGAGTTTGATACACTTTTGCCACAGAGTTCAAAGAGTAAAAAAGAGTACACAGAGAAGAAATAGTTTACGGACGACCGTTCTGGCGTCGAATGCCGTAGGGCTTGTCCAGTACTCGCCAGCTCGCTTCCGCCCCAGGTCTACCCCCCTCAGTCCCCCCCATATCAATGGGGGGAAGCCGGCTTCGACGCCAGAGACGTGCGCAATCTTGTGCCGTCATCCATGGAAAATGTAGTTTCTAAGCCAATTCGCGCCAGCCAGGCTCCCCGTCCCTGATGATTCGGGAAACATCCCCCGTGAGGCGGGGGACCCAGGGGGCACAGGCCGGGGGATAGGGTAGAAAATGCGCGTTGGCGTGGCCAGGTACCCGACATGCCGTGTAGGGCCAACTCAATGGCTTGCCCGAAACCGGTCAGCCGTCCGACTTCATCAACGCCGCCAGCACCGCCTCAAGCTCCGGCGCCGACTCCGCGTCCTTGAAACCCGCCAGGCGCGTATACACTTCAAACGCCGCCTCGAAGAAGCCCGGCGGCAAGCCCGCCAGCTCAAAGGTCGCGGCGATTTCCTGCATCTCGCCGGCGAAGCGCCAGGCTTTGGCCGTCACGCCGCGCACTTGATCGCGCCGCTGCTGGACCGACTCAGCCGAGCGCAGGCCCCATTCCCGCTCCAGCTCGCCGCGCACGTTCAAGCTTTCCGCCACGCCGTAAATCGCCGAGAGCAAGGCGGTCGAGCCCTTTGTCAGCGCCGCGAATGTCATCTTCAGCGCCGAGGCTTTGCCGACCTCGTCGCCGATGGCGACGGCTTCGGTGAACGCGCCTTCGAATAGCGCCGCCACCTGCCCTGCCGAGGGGCCGGACAAGTAGAAGCGCGTGCTGCCGGCCTGCCAGGCGGGCGGGCCCACGATGCTGCCGTCGACAAAGTCGATGCCGGCCGCGCTCATGCGTTCGCCGATAACCCGCGCCTTCCGCGGCGAGATGGCGTTGCCCTCGCAATAGAGCCCGCCGAAGCCGGCCGCTGTCACGGCGTCCGCCACTGACTCGGCGGCATGGGGCGGGCATACGCAGAGGATGATGTCGCAAACAGAGCAAAGCTGCTCTAGCGTATCGACCTCGCGCAAGTCGTTTTCGGCCGCGCGCTGACGGGTGGCGGCGCTGCGTCCGGCGGACGCCCAGACGACATCCTGCCCGGCCGCGCGCGCCGATGCCGCTATCGAGGCGCCCATCGCCCCCGGATTGAGTATGCCTACAGCTGTCACAGCCTATTCCTTTGCATATAGGTCAGTCATTGGCGCGCAGCAGGCGCTCGAAGCGATCGTAGGTCTCGGACTTCTCGTCGAAGACATAGTCGGGATGCGCCACGATGATATCGGTTCCGCCGATTGCGCGCAGGTGCTGCATGGTCTTGTGAATCAACTCGGAGCGCACCAGCAGGTTAGTCTCGAACCACTTCCGCGTACTGCCGGGCGGGCTGGCCACCGCCACCACGCCGGGACCCTTGCTGCCGCTGAGCGCCGGATTGGCCAGGATGCGCCCCTGCACATCGCTTACCGATTCGCCGCTGATATTGGCGCGCAGCGAGACAAATTGCCGCGCGCGCCGATTGGCTTCGATCAGCTCGATCATTTCGCGCAGGGTCTCCAGCTTGGCCGGCGACTCGCGCAGGCGGCGGCGATTGGCGATCAGTACCGCTTCCGAATCGATAATCACGCCGCCGTCGATCGGCCGCAGGTGATTCTCGCGCAGGGTGGTGCCCGTCTGCGACAGGTCGGCGATCAAGTCGGCGTAACCCATGCGCGGCGCCGCTTCCATGGCGCCCTCGGCATGCACCAACAGAAAATGCGCAACGCCCTGCTGATAGAGAAAATTGCGCGTCAAGTTGCTGAATTTGGTGGCGATGCGCAACTGCCCGCCGCGCGCTTGATAACGCAAGCTGAGATCGGACAAATCGGCGATCGACGTGACGTCGATCCAGGAATCGGGCACGGCCAGCAGCAGCTCGCAGCGGCCGAAGCCCAGCCGGTCGATAACCATCACATCAGCCGAATCCTCGCCGTGCTCGGCCACGATATCCAGGCCGGTGACGCCGATATCCGCCCGCCCCTCCAGCACCTTGTTGAGGATGTCCAGCGGTCGCTGATAGACCACTTCCGCCTGCGGCAAGCGAGGAATGGTGGCGCTGTACTGGCGGCGATTCGGCTTGTAGATGCGCAGGCCGGCGCGCGCGAAAAAACCCTCGCAGGGTTCGGCCAGATTGCCTTTGCTGGGCAAGGCCACGATAAGATTATCGGCGGGCATCGCTTTATCCATCAGCGCTCAAAAGCTCCTCAACCGCCCCCGGCAATTCAGCCAGAGGCACGCGCTGTTCCTGCCGACTGCGCATATCCCGCAGCAGCGCCGCTTGCGCCGCGCGCTCAGCTTCCCCAACGATGATAACCAGCCTGGCGCCGCGGCGATCGGCGCGCTTCAGGCTGCGGCCCAGGTTGCGCCCGTCGATGCTGACTTCGGTCGCGATATCGCGCGCGCGCAAATCTTTGGCGATGGCGAGGGCCGCCGCGCAGTCCGCTTCCGCCACCGGAATCACGCAGACAGCGCCTTCTTCCTGCGCCGCGCCGTAAGCCGCTTCCAGTACGCTGGCGATGCGTTCAACACCATAAGCGAAGCCCAGCGCCGGCGTGGCCTCGCCCCCGCCCAGGATGCTGACGAGATTGTCATAGCGTCCGCCGCCGCAGATCTGAAGCAGCTCGCCGCTTGCCGTCGGGCAATGCAGCTCGAAAATCAAGCCGGTGTAATAATGCAGACCCCGATTCAAGCCGAAGTCCAACTCGATTTCGCCGCTGATGTCACCGTAATCCGCCAGGCATTCCAGCGTCCGCCCCAGCGCATCCAGCGCCGCGCCGTCGAGCTCGAAGCCCGCGGCCAGCGTTTGCGCTTGACGCAAGGTCACAGCCGGCTCGCCCACCAGTTGCCCCAGGCGCCCCATGAAGTCCAGCGCGACCCGCAACCTGGGACCCTGTTCATCTTCGCGGATTTTGTGCAGCAGGCGCTCGATTACTTCGCCTTCTTCGCGATTGCTGTCGATGCGGATATTCAGGCTGTGCAGAAAATCCGTTATCGCCTGATGCGCCTCGCCATCGGTCATTTCGCGCAGCGCGTTGATGAGTTGATGGCTCTGTTTGCCGCCGTCATTTTCAGCGCCGGCCACAGTCGCTGCGGCGCTTTCGTATTCGGGATAGATCTCGCGCAGCGACGCGACCACAGCGTCGACGCCGCGCTTGCGCAGGTTCTCCATATTGCGCAGCAAGAAGTTGACCAACTGCTTGCGCAAGCCCAGACCCTGCAGAAAGCCCTCCAGCACACCGGTATGGCCGATCACGAGTTTGTAGTCGCGTATGCCGACTCGTTCCAGACCGCTGCAAGCCAGGTTGATGATCTCGGCGTCAGCGCGCGGCCCGGCAGCGCCCAGCAGTTCGGCGCCGCTCAAGGTGAACTGGCGATAGCGATTTTGCTGCGGCTTCTCGTAGCGGAATACCGGCCCGCTGTATTGAATCCGCAAGGGCAGGGGCTCGTCTTGCAGGCGCTCGACATAGGCGCGCAATATCGACGCCGTCACTTCCGGGCGCAAGGCGATGCGACGGCTTCTGAAGTCAAATTCGTAAAGGCGCGCCGCGATGTCTTCGCCGGATTTACGCAGGTAGAGCTCGGTGTTCTCCAGGATCGGCAAGTCGACCGGCTTGTAGCCGTGCAAGCGCAGGCGCCGCTCGAGGCAGTCTTGCACTTGCCGTTGACGCGCGTACTCGGCGCTGAATACATCGCGCATACCGCGCAGAGCCGAGATTTTGTCGGCGGATGGCATAAGGTTCGCTTCGCCTGCGTCCGAATGATCTGTCGCGGTTCAGCCTACCACTGAATCGCGCAATGGCAAAGTGCCGGGCGCGTCGCCTCAAGCGTGCAGCGCGAAGTCCACGCTGAAATCCTCGGCGTCTTCCGCGATGAATCGCAGCAGCGCCAGCCCCTCGCTTTCGATGGCTGCGCGTACGTCCGTGTCCTGCGCTTCGAAAAGGGAGACCAGCAGAGTCGCCCGCGCTTTGTCGCGCTGCAGGCGCCAGATCGCGCCCACGAAGCCGTCGATGATGACCGAGCCCAGCACGCGCCCGGCCGAGACGAAAACTTTCTTGCGGTGTATTTCCGGCAAGATGCGCCCGCGGTCTTTGTGGGCGATCAAGATATTGTCGTACTCGGGCAAGAAGCGAATCGGCGCTGGCGCGTCGGCGGCTGCAGTGGTCAGGTCGGGCAGGTCATAACAGGTCTTGCCGGCCGCATCGCGGTATTCGACCAGATCCGCCAGGGTCGCCGCCAGCTGCGACTTCAAGCCGGTCACGCCGGTCCAGGTCTGGAAGTCCATGACGCCGGCGGGACCATACGCCGCCAGGTAGCGCCGAAACAGCGCGCCCAGATCCGCCGGCTCGGCCGGCCCCAGCCAGCTTTCGGCAGTCGTGTAGGTCGCGCGCGTGCCCACGCCCCAGGTACCGCTGGGCGGGACTTGCACCAGCGGCAAGTAACTGCGCACGGCGTAGGCCATGGCCTGCTTGTCCCGGTCGGGCATTTGCTCGAGCAGATAGTCGCGCAAGGCGCCGATGGCGGGCGTCTCCGCTTCGAGATAGGGTTTGGCGATTTCGATCAGCCGCTCGATGTCCAATCCTTTGGCGCGCGCGCCGAAAAACGAGCGCAAGCCCCGCGCCAGGGCCGGCTGAATCACAGCCTGGAAGCGCTGATGATCAGCGGCGGTCACCAGATGCAGCGTCGAGCGAATCCAGGGCGCCCGCACTACCTGTCGGGACTCTAGCAGCGCCGTCAAGTCGTCGCGCTTGAAGTGGCGCAGGCGCGTCCACAGCCCAATATATGGCGGGTTGGGAATCTGGGATTGCAGCGCGACCAGCGACTCAATGACCGACCGGCTATCAAGCTCTGCCCGCGCCAGCAAATGCTGCCGCTCCAGCAAGCTGCGATTCAGTTGCCTGAGAGAAAGTCTCGGTGTCGCCATGTACTCGCTTCGCTTGAGCAAGCCGCAACTCAGAGTTTATCAGCGTGCGCCAGCGCCATCAAAGCGGGGTGGCGACTGCCTCTTCCTGAATCTCCGGCGCGGTATCCGAGTCGAAGAGCCGGCGCAGGAAAAAGAGCAAGCAGCCCGCGATCAGCGCCAGCGCCGCGGCCAGCGATATGCGCAGCGGCATCCGCTGAACGCGCTCGATCATACCGGGCCGGCCCGCGATCAATTCCACGCGCAGCGAGTCGACGAACTCGGGCCGCGGCTCTACCGGCGTCAATGCCGCGTGCAGCGCCTTGATCGCGCCGACCAACTCGACGGCTTCAGCCGAAGGCGCCTCCGCCCGCCCCAGCAGCTCGGCCGGGTCGTCGCCGGACTGGATTCCCACTGTCACGGCATCCAGTAAATCTTGTGTTTGAATCTCGCTGGACGTAGCCATAAGCGCTTACACCTCGGTTCCATCTAATCGGCGCTGCGGTCCCGCCTCGGGCCTGCGCTGTATTTCATTTCGCAGCGCCAGCAAGGTGCGATGATAAAGGGACTTGACGGCGCCTTCCGTGCGCCCCATGATTTGGCCGATTTCGGCGTTGGACATTTGCTCGATAAATTTCAGCAGCAGCAATTGCTGGCGATCTTCCGGCAGGCGCCGCACGGCTTGCAAAATTTGATCGCGCTCTTCCCCGGCCTCGGCCAGCCGCTCGGGCGCCTCTGATTGCGGCGCGTGCGCCACATAATCATCGAGCGCGATTATCTTGCGCCGCGACTGATCGCGATGCCAGTTTGCCACCAGATTGTGCGCGATGCGATAAAGCCAGGCCTGGAAGGGCGCGCCGCGGTCGACGTAATTGCCAATATGCGAGTATGCGCGCATGAAGACCCTGGCCGTGAGGTCTTCGGCATCCTGGCTGTTGCCGGTGCGATGGAAGATATAGCTGTACATTTTCTTCACATAACGCGTGTACAATTCACCAAATGCTTCAGCATTGTCCTTCGCCAGCGCCACCAATTCGCGGTCTTCCAAATCCTGATATTTGACGCGGCGGCCAAGCAAGTTTCTCATGCTGTAAATTCCTTAACCCGTTAGCATAATTCGGGTTACGCAGTTTCGGCCGCCGACGCGCTTACCCGGGCGGCGCCGCCAGCAATGCTTGTACGTCGCTCAGGTCAGGCAAGGACGACATAGTGCCATTTTTCGTACAAGCCAGCCCGGCAGCAGCCGAGGCGAAAGCAAGCCGCCGCTTTAGCGGCCAGCCCAGCGCCAGTCCCTGGCAATACGCGCCAACGAAGGCATCGCTCGCGCCGGTGGTGTCCACCACATCCAGCGCGAAGGACGGCTGCTCTAGCCGGCAAGCCTTCTCGTAGAGTATACTGCCCTGCTCTCCGATGGTCAGCACGACTTGCTTGACGCCCAGAGCCAGCAGATCGCGCGCCAGGCAATCCAGATCTTCCGACTCGCGGCCCAGAATAAGCTGCGCTTCCAGCTGGTTGGGGATGAGCACGTCGACCAGATGCAAGTAGCCCACGACAAAGCTGTCGCGGGTGAAGAATGGCGCCGGGTTCAGCACGGTCACAGCGCCGGCGTCCCGCGCCTGCTCCAGCGCGAATCGCACCATCGGCTGCGGAATCTCGAAGTCGACCAGCACAATATCACCCGCTTTTAAGCCCGCCAGGGCGCCCCGAATCTGGTCTTCGTCAACCAGGCGGCTGGCGTCGGGCGCGCCGATAAAGCCCGGTACATTATCCTTAACGACAATGCTGGCGATGCTGGTGCGGGCGTCGCGCCGCCGCTGGATGTGTCGCGTGTCGACGCCGACTTCCTTGAGCGCGGCCAGCATATCGTCGCCGAGCATATCCGCGCCGACGCAGCCGACCAGCCGCACGTCTTCAGCGCCCAAAAGCGCGGCCGCGGCCGCCTGGTTCAAGGCTTTGCCGCCGGGCGTCATGGTCGCCCGGGTGGCGTGCACGGCGCGATTCGGCGCCACCCAGTCCGGCGCCTCGAATACGAAGTCGTAAACCAACGCGCCGATGACCACGATACGGGGCATAAAGCAACTTCCTGTGCAGGCGCCATGATACATGCATTGTAGCATGACTGGATTCGAGAATGTACAATGGTTGCCGTAAAAGCCGCATCAGACTTTCAAAACGGAGACGCAATGCTAACGCCTTGCAAGTGAAGCGACTCGCTGCAATATGAATGAGTCTGCCACAACACGCGTCAGGTTGCAGGGGCGTTTAGCTGATACGCCCGATTCTGCATGGCTTTCATTACGGCGGGCGTCTCGGCGAGACGACACTGTACGCAAGTTTTATGGAGAGCGAGCAAAGTCGCAACTCGCGAGCGGCTCAGGTTAAACTGCGCAGCGACCGCCTTGGGCGCGGGTTTGGCGATGACCCGCGCGCGGACTATACTTATGCTGCAAGCGCTTGCCGCCCGCCCAGCCCGGCGGCGCGCGCAAAAGAGGCAAGCCACATGCTGAACACGCGACGCGGCAGACTGCTCAAAGAGAATCTTACGGCGTATTGCTTTCTGGCGCCCGCCGCCGTCTTGATTCTGCTTTTCGGCTTGTTCCCGGTGGCCTTCGCCTTCTTCGTCAGCTTGCACCGCTGGCGGCGCTTCCCCGACAATTATGTCGGATTGGCGAATTACGAAAAGGCCCTTGGCAACCTGGGCTACATCCTCTTCTTCTGGCTGGCGCTGCTGGCGCTCGCCGCGTCCCTGCGCATCGGTCGACAGCTCATCGAGACCCGGCGCCGGTATCAGTTAAGGCAAGCGTCCCTGCCCCTGCTGGCCGGGGTTGTCTGCGGTTATGCCGCCTTGCTCGCGCTCGACTGGTTCTTCAAGCTCATCCCCGTCATCATGCTGATCCCGCGCCAGGTCCGCGGGCAGAATGTGTCGCTGGACCTGTTCATGGAAAAGTTCGGCGAGAGCTTCACCAGCCCGGGCGTCTATGAAGCCGGCAACTGGATGCTGGTCGGTTTGCTGGCGGCGGCGGCCGCGCTGGCGCTTGCTGCCTGGCGCTTCCGCTCGAACAGTTGCGCCGAAATCATCGCCCGTAGCGGCATGGCCACAGCGACCCTGCTGGCGGCATATTTTCTGCTGCGCCTGACGCTTGACGAAATCAACCTGGCCATCGCGCTGGCTCGCGAAAGCGGCGAATCGCTGCCGATTTGGTCGCAGCTGGTATTCGTCAGCGCCGGCATCGCCCTGGTCGCGTCCGCCTATCTCATATTCCAACGCGGTATCCGCGCGCAGTCCAATCGGCGCTTCGCCCTGCTGGTCTTTAGCGGCCTCTCGCTGGCGGTCGGCGGCTACCTGCTGATGGCGGAAGCGCCGGCGGCCCTGGCTTCAGCCGACGACGACCTGCTGCAAGGCTTCTGGGTCACGGTCATGTACGCCGGCGGGACCGTGCCGGCGCAATTGGCCATCGGGCTGCTGCTGGCTTACCTGCTCTTTCAGCCCATTCGCTTCCGCTCCTTCTTTCGCATGGTCTACTTCATCCCCTACATCACGCCCTTCGTCGCCACATCCATCGTCTTCCGCGTCATCTTCGACGCCGGCAAAACCGCGCCGGCCAACCGCATGCTGGCCATCGTCGGCATTGAGCCGCAGCGCTGGATCCTGGAACGCTCGTCCATCGGCAGCTTGCTGGGCAACATCTCCGGCGAACTTTATGAAGCCGCCCGCATTGACGGCGCCAACGGCTGGCGCATCTTCCGCCACATCACCCTGCCACTGCTCTCGCCCACCATCTTTTTCCTCTCGCTGGTCGCCATCATCGGCACCTTCCAGGCCTTCACTCAGATCTGGATATTGCGCACCGGCGCCGTCGGCAGCAAGGTCAATACCGCCAGCGTCTTCATCTTTGACGAGCTGCAGAACAGCAATCGCTACGGCTACGCCTCGTCGATGGCCTTTGTCTTGTTCGCGCTGATTCTGCTGATGACGCTCTTCCAAAATCGAATTATGGGAAGGCGCGTATTCTATGGCTAGCGAAGACGCCGGGCTGGCGCCGCCGATTCCGGCAAAAGCGCCCGCGGAAGCGCGGCTCGACACCGGACGAGTCGCCATCTACGCCGTGCTATTCGCCGGCGTCGTGATCGCCATCGGCCCCTTCCTCTGGATGATCAGCGCCTCCTTCATGACGCTCAGCGAGGTCAATCTGACGCGGCTGCTGCCGGAGAATCTGCTCTGGGAAAATTACGCCACGGCATTGCGCCGCGCCAATTTCCTCGACATCGAAGTCGTGACCGATCCGGATACGGGCGTTTTGCAGTCCCTGGGCATCTCTGGCTACATCTGGAACAGCATCCGCATTACGCTGATCTCAGTCACGGGCTCGCTGCTGGTGTGCATCCCGGCCGCCTACGCCTTCGCGCGCATGAACTTCATCGGGCGCAACTTCATATTCGCGCTATTCTTGTCGACGATGATGATTCCGGGCATCGTCATGCTGATCCCGCATCTGCTGACGGTGATCTGGCTGGGGCGCCTGAGCGAAAGCCTGTTTGGGCCCGCCGGCGCCTGGTTCAATAATTGGCCCGCCTTGACCATTCCCTTCTTCGCGTCGGTCTTCAACATCTTCCTGCTTCGCCAGTTCTTCCGTCAGATCCCCGACGATCTCTGGGAGGCGGCGCGCATAGACGGCGCCGGGCACCCGCGCTTTCTCGTCAGCGTGGTGCTGCCGCTGTCCAAAGCGCCCATCATGACCATCGTCACCCTGGGTTTCATCGGCTCCTGGAACGCCCTGATGTGGCCGCTGCTG
>CAZWCV010000101.1:0-2155 GCA_964632725.1 uncultured Anaerolineaceae bacterium | reverse complement strand
TCGCCGTGGGCTTGTCCAACTTCGTGACGGCCGACACGCCGGGCGATCTCAATCTGCAGATGGCGGCGTCGGTTATCACGGTGATTCCGATACTTGCGCTCTATTTCGTGGCGCAAAAGCAATTCACCGAAGGCATCTCTCAGACCGGCATAAAAAGCTGATGATCTTAAGAAAGTCTTCGTATCTGTGAGCCTTACACTCTGCTAGAATATCCGCGCATGCAGCAGCATTCAGTTCTGTATCTGCCATAAGACTGTAGAGGAGAAACAAGCATCATGAAACGAGCATTGATTTTTATGCTGATTTTGCTGGCGCTTGGCCCCGGCCTGGCGCTGGCGCAGGGCGACACCGATTATGAAGGTATTGATCCCGGCGGACAGACCGTTGTCTACTGGCATCAGTATTCCGACGACAGCTCACAAGCCAACACCATGGCGGCCCTGGTCGATGAATTCAACAGCGGCAACGGTTACGGCATCACCGTGGAAACGATCCACCAGGGGCACTATGGCACGATCGAAGACTTGATGAATACGGCGATTCTGTCCGGCGAGCTGCCGAATATGGCGGCGGGTTACGCCAACGCGGTAGCCGGCTGGGCCAACGAAGGCGTGGTTGTTGATATCAACCTGCTGCTCAACAGCCCGACCTGGGGCATCCCGGCTGACGAACAGAGCAATCTCAATTTCAACCTGCTGAACGTCAATCAGCTGGACTTCGCGCCCTTCTACGGGATGCGCGTGGCCTGGGCCAACCAGAACTCGCTGAATGTCTTCTACACTAACCTGGACATCGTCGAGGCGCTGGGCTTTGAACGGCGCGCGCCCGAGACCCTGGCCGAGTTCGAGGAGATTTCCTGCGCAGCGGGCGCCAGCGAAATGTACCAGGGTTATCCGCTGGACACCGGCACATCGCATTTCGAGAGCTTCGTGGCCGCGCACGGCGGCGTGATATTTGATGCTGAAGCCGATGCTTACACCTTTGAAGCCGACGCCGTGGTCGACACGCTGGAAATGTTCACGCGCATGCTGGCTAACGACTGCGCTTACCTCTTCGCCGAGCGCTATCAGAATACCGGCGACTTCTCCATCGGCTTGACGCCCTTCGCCGCCGGCAGTTCGGCCGGCATCCCCTTCATCACCTGGGACGCCGCCGAAGCCGAAATGACCGGCGAATGGGTCGTCACCGCCTTCCCGGGCGCCGAAGGCGTCGGGCGCACGATTCAGCTATTCGTACCCAGCCAGGCGATCCTGACCGCCAGCCCGGAAGCTGAGCTGGCTACCTGGCTCTTCGTCCGCTTCCTCGCCGGCGCCGAGGCGCAGTTGGCCTGGTCCGGCGCCACCGGCTATTTCAGCATTCGCAACGACATTGAAGTCAGCGAAGCCGATTTCACCGAGCCGCGTATGCCCTACGCCCGCTTCGTCGAAGTCCAGGGCATCTTGCAAGACGACGCGGTTAGCGTCTATTCCTCGCCGGGTTTGCCCAGCTACAGCGGTGTGCGCGGGCTGGTTCCCAATACCATCGCCGAGGTGGTCAATGGCGATACGCCGGCCGCAGACGCCCTGGCCGAGCTCAACCAGGAAGCCAATGAGCTGCATGAAGATCTCGACTAGCGTTTGATCGACATCTGCCAGGTTTTGACAAGCGGGACCCTGCGCGCGGGCCTGAAAACCGGGTACTTTCTTCCACCTCATCCCCGGCCGCTCTCCCGCCGTCGCTATGGCGGGCATCCCTTATCAACGGGGAAGGGCGACTGGACGATGAGATTGAGAATTAACGGGCGCAAGGTACAAGACTGAGCGTCAATATCCATTTAGTCTCAGCGCGCTCCCCTCTCCGATGATTCGGAGAGGGGGCCGGGGGGTGTAATAAAAACGTATAATCGCTTGATTACCATTTGACGCGAAATTCCATTTGTGTTATAGTCAGGTTCGAAAGTCCTTGTTTCCACTAGCTCACTCGTAATGATGATTCGCGCTGACAGCCAAAATCACCTTTGGCGCTTTGCGGAACTCGCCGTACAGGCAACGAAGGGATCGTTTCCCTCCGATACCCACAAGCGGATACAAGCGAAGGTCCGCAGTTGCATCAGCTTTCAATACCCCGCATCCAAGTTTCCCAGGAATACGTGAATGAACATAGCAACACTTGAAAG
>CAZWCV010000100.1:0-13977 GCA_964632725.1 uncultured Anaerolineaceae bacterium | reverse complement strand
CGGCCCTTCCCCGAATCATCAGGGAAGGGTGACTCGCTTTTGCGGAAGTAATTCTGAGCGGTGCCGATGAAAGCAGTATTGTGCCACGCCTTTGGATCGCCCGACGAACTGAAGGTCGAGGAAGTCGCCAGCCCGCCCGTACCTGCCGGCGCGGTCAAGATTCGCGTGCGCGCCTGCGGCGTCAATTTCCCCGATGTCCTGCTGGTCCAGGGGCTGTATCAGCTGCAGCCGCCCTTCCCCTTCAGCCCGGGCCTGGAAGTCGCCGGCGATGTCTTCGCAGTCGGCGCCGGCGTCGAGACTCCGCGCGTGGGCGAGCGCGTGATCGCCACCATGATGTATGGCGGCTTCGCCGAGGAAGTTGTCGTTCCCGCCGAAACGGCGCTGCCCATGCCAGATGGCATGAGCTATGAGCATGGCGCCGGCTTTCCCCTGGTCTACGGCACCGCCCATGTGGGCCTGGCCCATCGCGCGCAGCTAAAATCCGGTGAGACCCTGCTGGTATTGGGCGCGGCCGGCGGCGTGGGCCTGGCGGCGGTCGAGCTGGGCAAGCTGCTGGGCGCGCGTGTCATCGCCGCGGCCAGCACAGCCGAGAAGCTGGAGTTAACACGCGCATACGGCGCTGACGACACGATTGACTACAGCAACGAAAACTTGCGCGGCCGCGTTGCCGACTTGACCGGCGGTCAAGGCGCGGATGTCATCTTCGATCCGGTCGGCGGCGACCTCTTCGACCAGGCCGTGCGGCGCATCGCCTGGGAAGGGCGCTACCTGGTCATCGGCTTCGCCAGCGGGCGCATCCCGGCCTTGCCCGCCAATATCGCCCTGCTCAAGAACTCTTCGCTGGTCGGGCTCTTCTGGGGCGCCTACTGGCAGCGCGACCCCGCGGTCATTCGCGACTCCTTCACACAGCTTTTGAAGTGGTGCGCCGAGGGCAAGCTCAAGCCACATATCCACAAGAGCTTTCCGCTTGACGCAGCGCCGGCCGCCTTGCGCGAGCTCATGGAGCGCCGCGCCCTGGGCAAGGTCGTGCTCACGACTTGAATGGAAGCGGCAACATTCTGTTTCAGGCGGCATCGCGCGGATGCCATAGCTGGGATTCACCACAGACTTTCAGACGTACTTCCAAGTATGAGACGCAAGAATCAGATGACTGACTGTAGGGGCGACCTATCAGGTCGCCCGCCCTTTCAGGTCGAGTTTTCGGGCGACTTAATAAGTCGCCCCTACGATTCTACGTAACTTGTGATTGCTCTGTGCCCTCTGTGGTAATAGATGTACATAGTTCGCCAACTGCAATCCCCGCAAACTCATCACACAGCGCAAAGGCCTGTCGCGAAAGTCTGTTCTAAGCTGAATCGCCCGAATCCGGCTTCTATGCTATGCTGACTTCTGTGCCTAGCGGGCAGCGCGCTTTGGCGTACCCGCAGGTCAGCGGATTATCAGGATAGCAGCATGGCCAATCGCGAGCCCGAATACATCGACGATGATGATTTCTACGATGCCGAAGGCAGCTCGAATGTCCTGGGCGGCAGCGGCGCGCGCGGCGCAAATGATGACTTCGACGAGTCGCTAGCCGACAGCAGCCTTAGCCGCAGCCCGGGCGCCAGGCCCAAACCAATCAGAGCGCGCAATCCGGCGCCGTCGGTGGCCAGCAGCGAAGAGCGGCGCGCGCGACTGGCCGGCAAACATGTACCGGGCAAGCGAGACAAGGACAGCCCCCCGCCCGAGCCTGCGACGGAGAAAGACGACTCCGCGCGCTTGCGTTCATTTGGTAGATTGCGCGCTCGCTTTTCCCGCGGCGAGGCAAATAGCGAAACGCGCTCGAAAGCGAGCGGCGGCAAGCCTTCGCGCCTCGGCGCAGCGGCTGGCGGCATCGGTCGGAGGCTGCGCGGCCGTTTCCGCTCCGTCTCAGCGAGTGAAGCCAGGGCTGATGCGAAGCCAGCGCGAGACTCGGGCGGCGGCCACTTTGGCGCTAATCGCGGCGCCACCCGACCGGCCGGGCGCAGCCGCGACGCCGCTATTGGGCGCGCCACCGGCAGCAAAACTCCCAGGATCGAGTCCAGCGACTGGCTGGACCTGGACCGCAAGCTGGACCTGATCGGCGTGGCTCTGGTGTTCGGCGCCATCGTCTTCACCTTGAGCGCGCTATCGCCGGAGCAAGCCGCCATCGGTGGCCTGCATCGCATCGTCGGCCAACTGCTTGGCTGGGGCGCGATCGCGCTGCCCGTCACGATGTTCGGCGTCGGCCTGTGGCTGATCGTCCGTCATTTCGGTGAGCAGGCGCCCATAATTGATCCCATCCGCCTGTTGGGCGCGGCGCTGGCTTTTCTGGGCGCGCTGGTGAACTTTCAATACCTTGACAGCCTGTTTTACCCCGCGGCATGCGGGCTGGATTGCATGGAGCGCTTGATCGAGCAGTCCTATCTTAGCGGCGAAGGCGGCGGCGTAATCGGCGGCTGGATCTATAGCGTTCTGGTCAGCAACCTCACCGAAGTCGGCGGCTTTGTGGCAGTCCTGATGGTCATGACCTTCGCCGCGATGATGATCACGCGTTCGAGCGTGGCGGAGATGGCGGTCGTGAGCATCAGCCTCAGCCGCAGCTTGCGCACCCGTCTCAGCCAATATGCCGTGGCGCGGCGGGCGGCGCGCCTGCAAGCGCAGCAGCAACAGGCGCTTGTGGCGAATGACGGCCACGTGCGCGTTTCCAAGCCGCAGCCGGCGCAATTGACCGCCTCGCCTCAAAGCGGGCGGCGCGCCTTGCCCGAGCCCAGCGCGGAATCCATGCCCATTCCCGTGCGCCTGCGCGAATTCTTTGGGCGTCGTGGCGGCGCTGATATGCCGCTGGAGGCGCCGCGCGAAGCCGCCAGTGAAGCCGCCGCGGCACCCGCGCCGGGCATGGTCGAGCGCTTCTTCAAACGGGGGCGCGGCCATGACCAACAACTGGGGTCAGCGCCGCAAACCGAAGGCAAGGCGGGGCCGAAAGCAGCGCTGGAACGCTTCCTCAATCTGGGCGACGACCTGCCGGCAACGCCGACCGCCGAACCCGTCATCGAGCGCGTGCCGCCAAGACGCAGACCGAGCCGTCCCGCGCTTAACCCCGACTGGCGCACGCAGTCGCGATCGCCGATTCGCCAGATCGAGCCGGAGACCTTTGAGCCGCCACTCGCAAACGATTCGCCGCGCGCCGCCAACGACGTCCCGCCTGTCGCCGACGCTGATGATGAGGATGCGCTGCCGGTGGCTGACAACAGCGACGCCGCTCCGCCAAAAGTGGAAACCGGCGTTCAGAAGGCTGCAGCAGACGACGAAGCCCCGCGCTCGCGCATCGACTGGGACGAGCCCGATTACCGTGAATTGCTCAGCACGGGCACGGCCAGCGACCTGGACCAGGAGCCGCTTTTGCAGCAGGCGCAGATCATCGAGGAGACGCTGGCGGCTTTTGGCGCGCCCGGGCGGGTGGTCGAAATCAACTCGGGCCCGGTCATCACGCAGTACGGCGTCGAGCCGTCCTATTTGACCGCCAAGACCGGCAAGCGCAATCGCGTCAAGGTCGGCGCCATCGCCAAGCTGGACAAAGACTTGCAGCTGGCACTGGGCGCGCGCTCGCTGCGCATGGAGGCGCCGGTACCCGGCAAGGGCTACGTCGGCATCGAAGTGCCCAATCCGGCGGCGGCGCGCGTCGGCTTGCGCGATGTCATGGACTCCGAAGCCTATCAGAAGATCGAGTCGCCGCTTGCCGTCGCCCTGGGCATGTCGGTCGACGGCAAACCCATCGCCGCGGATTTGACGCAGATGCCGCATATGCTGATTGCGGGCGCCACCGGCTCGGGCAAATCGGTCTGCGTCAACGCCATCATCAACAGCATTCTGGTCAATAATTCGCCCGAAACCGTGCGCTTCATCATGGTCGATCCCAAGCGCGTCGAGCTGACCGGCTACAACGGGCTGCCGCATCTGGTGGCGCCGGTAGTGGTCGAGCTGGAGCGCATCATCGGCGTGCTGCGCTGGGTCACGACCGAGATGGACGAGCGCTACAAGAAATTCAGCCGCGCCGGCGCGCGCAATATCATCGACTACAACAGCATCCTCGACCCCGACCTGGCGGCCATGCCTTATATCGTGGTGATCATCGACGAGCTGGCCGACCTGATGATGACGGCGCCGGACGACACCGAGCGCGCCATCGCCCGCATCGCCGCCCTGGCGCGCGCCACCGGCATCCACCTGGTCATCGCCACGCAGCGCCCCTCGGTCGATGTGGTCACCGGGCTGATCAAAGCCAACTGCCCGGCGCGCATCGCCTTCGCCGTGGCCAGCAGCGTCGACAGCCGCGTCATCATCGATCAGCCGGGCGCGGAACGCCTGCTGGGCAAGGGCGACATGCTCTACCTCTCGGGCGATGCGCCAGCGCCCATGCGCGTGCAGGGCGTGCACGTCTCCAACGACGAGATCAACCGCATTGCGCGCTACTGGAAGCTGCAAAGCGCGGGCGTCGAAGGCGTTAAGCCCATCCCGCTGCCGCTCACGGCCGAGCCTGGCCGCGCGCAGATTAATGGTGAAACGTCGACGCCCTCTCCGGAACCAAGCGGCCAATCCGCCTTTTGGGACATGGCGCCCAATCGCGACGGCCTGGCGGTGGAAGGCAAAACCGGCAATCCCAATCCCGATGAAGACGAGTTGTATCAGACCGCGGTGGATATGGTGCGGCGGCTGGAGAAAGCCTCGATCTCGCTGCTGCAGCGGCGCCTGCGCATCGGCTACACGCGGGCGGCGCGCCTGGTCGATATGATGGAAGAGCGCGGCGTGGTCGGCCCGCCCAAAGAAGGCAGTTCCAAACCGCGCGATGTGCTGCCGCCCTAGGGGCGACCAACTTGGTCGCCCGCCGCTGACCACTATTCGCGCCCTTCCTGCACTCGCGGGCGGCATGGTATGGTGCCCCTACAATCCCATATTGCCATCGGGCTACGTGTAGGGGCGACCTATCAGGACGCCCGCCGCCCGTTTCCACAAGCGCTCGCCCCGCGCGCGGGCGGCATGGTATGCCGCCCCTACAACCGCTGTGTTGAAAAGGGCTATCTGTAGCGGGGACCAACCTGGTCGCCCGCCGCCCACAAACACCCTACTTCACATCATCCCGCCTTGCGCTACAATACGCCGCGGAGAGAAAGGACCCTGCTTATGAAATACAGCGCCATCCCCGGCGTCGACAAAAGCGTCGCGCGCCTGCTGCAAGGCACGGTCATGCTGACCGCCGACAAACGCGATGACAACTTCCGCCTGCTGGACGCCTGCTACGAGAACGGCTTCAGCGCCTTTGATTCCGCCCACGGCTATGGCGCCGGCGCCTGCGAGACCGAGCTGGGCGCCTGGATTCAAGCCCGCGGCCTGCGCGATCAAGTCGTGATCTTGACCAAGTGCGCGCACCCGTACAAGGGCGAGCCGGACCGCGTGCGGCCCGACTTCATCCGCAGCGACCTGAAGGAATCGCTCGAGCGCTTGCAGACCGATTACATCGAGCTTTATTTGCTGCATCGCGACAGCCGCGATTACCCGGTCGGCGAGATTGTTGATGTGCTCAACGAATTCAAAGACGCCGGCCAAATCGGCGCCTTCGGCGGCTCCAACTGGCTGGGCGACCGCGTCAAAGCCGCCAACGATTACGCCGCCGCCAATGGCAAGACGCCCTTCACGGTCAGCAGCCCGCAATTCAGCGTGGCCGAGATGATCAAGCCGCCCTGGCCGGGCTGCACCAGCGTCAGCGGCGAACAGGGCGAAGCCGACCGCGCCTACTACGACCAGAACGAGATGTCGCTTTTCACCTGGTCCAGCCTGGCCGGCGGCTTTATGACCGGCAAGTTCACCCGCGACAACCTCGACAGCTTCGAGAGCTATTGGGATAAGAACCCCATCGGCGCTTACGCCTACGAAAGCAACTTCAAGCGGCTGGATCGCGTCCTGGAATTGGCGGCTGACAAAGGCGTAACGCCGGCGCAGATCTCGGTAGCTTATGTGCTGAGCAGCAATCCGCGCTACCACGCCATCGTCGCCAATTGGCAAGCTGACGAAATCGCCATCAACGCCGCCGCCGCCGATATCGCGCTCAGCGCGGCTGAGATCGCCTGGCTGGAGATGAAGACCGAGGAGAAACCGGCATGAGCGAAAATATGAGATGGGGCTTTATCGGGCTGGGCAGCATCGCCCGCCGCTTCGGCAGCTGCTTCCCCCACGCGCCCAAGGCCGAAATCTACGCCGTGGCCTCGCGCTCGCAAGAAAAGGCGGACGCTTTCGGCGCGGAATTCGGCGCGACCAAGTGCTACGGCAGCTACGAAGCCCTGGTCAGCGATCCGGACGTGGATGTCGTCTACGTGGCCACGCCACATAATTTTCATCAGGCGCATACCCTGCTTAGCCTGAACGCGGGCAAACCGGTTTTGTGCGAAAAACCCTTCGCGGTCAACGCCGCCGAAGCGCGCGAGATGGTCGCCAGCGCCCGCGAGAAGAATCTCTTCTTGATGGACGCCTTCTGGACGCGCTTCTTCCCGGCTATGGCCAAGGTGCGTCAGTTGTTGGCTGAGGGCGCTATCGGCGATGTCATGCTGCTGCAAGCCGATTTTGGCTATCGCACGCCGAGTGTCAATCCCGAAGCGCGAGCCTACAGCCCCGAGCTGGCCGGCGGCGCCTTGCTCGATGTCGGCTCCTACCCGGCGCAGTTGGCGTCCATGGTCTTCGGCAAACAGCCCAGCGAAATTGTCTCGCAGGCGACGCTCGGCTCGACCGGCGTCGACGAACTCTCGGTCACCGTCTTCAAATACAGCGACTACGAGATGGCGACTATCACCACCGCCATTCGGCTCAGCACGCCGCATGAAGCGCGCATCATGGGCAGCGAAGGTTATATCGCGATCCCCAACTTCTGGCATCCCTCCGAGATTACCGTCCACCGCAACGGCCAGGCGCCGGAGACGCATCGATTCGACTTCCCGGGCGAGGGCTTCCAATACGAGATCGAAGCCGTGGGCGAGTGCATCCGCGCCGGCCAAACCGAGAGCGCGGTTTATCCGCTGGACGAGACCATCGCCATCATGGAGACCCTCGACCGCATCCGCGCGCTCTGGGGCCTGCGTTACCCGATGGAATCCTGAGCCGACCGGAATAGAAGGACGTCCCTAGGGGCGATTCTGTGTGTCGACCGGCCATCGCGCCCCGACCGCAACAGCGTTACATTTGTAGGGGCGAGCCTTGGCTCGCCCAATTAAACAACAGACTCTATTGAGGGCGACCCACCAGGTCGCCCATACCAACTGTCAGTGATTTGGCCTCGATACTTTCCGCGAGACAAATCATAACCTCGTTTGACAGCATCCTCGCCCCATGTTATGCTCAACTCGTCTACATATTCTAAGACTCAGGCGCGCCTGAACCCGGATGTTCGGCGCGCAAAGGGAAAGTCGGTGAAAGTCCGACACTGTCGCGCAGCGGTAACTGACGATACGTCAGAAGTCCGAATGCCTGCCTGAGACTTAGCTCGTACATCTTTCGCGTCAAAAGGGAGACGAGCATGGTACTAGCGACAGCAACCAATGCCCGCCCACCTCGGCGGGCATTTTTACTGAAAGCGAGTACCGGCCCCGTTTCCTCCTTTGTCCATAGGAGGGACATGATGAAATCCACATTTCTGTTGATCGCTGTACTGCTTGTTAGCCTGCTGCCGGCCAGCGCGCTGGACGCCAACCTGACCGACGGCTGCGTCGACGACTTCGACGCCGCCGTCGACTACTTCCCCGACAAAGTCGTCATCGAAGACGCCGCGCGCTATTCTGTCGAGTACTTCAATCACTACAAAGTTG
This sequence comes from uncultured Anaerolineaceae bacterium, assembly GCA_964632725.1. Taxonomy (GTDB): domain Bacteria; phylum Chloroflexota; class Anaerolineae; order Aggregatilineales; family Phototrophicaceae; genus UBA6055. The sequence continues at coordinate 6,130 of CAZWCV010000100.1, read as the reverse complement.
TGACCGTCAGCGATGCCTTTGACGGCGCGCCCGGCTTCGACTATGTGCTGGTGCAATGCGGAACGCCCAGGCCCGCGTCCGCCGACTTCCCGGCCGGAGCGCAATTCATCGACGTGCCCGGCGGCGACCTGATCGCCCTGTCGACCACGCAGCTGCCCGCCCTGACCCAGCTGGGCTTGCTGGACAAGCTGGTGGCGGTCGACAGCGGCTTCTACATCAGCACGACCGATGTAACCGAAAGAATCGCCGCCGGCCAAATCAGCGAAGTCGGCTTCGGCTCCGAGATTAATATCGAGCGCGTGCTGGAGCTTGAGCCCGATCTGGTCATGAGTTACGGCTTCAATCCCGCCACCGACGCTCATCCTGTCCTGCTTGAAGCCGGCATCTTCACTGCCCTGGACGCCAGCTGGCGCGAGCTGTCGCCTCTGGGCCGGGCCGAATGGCTGAAGTTCACCGCGCTCTTCTACAATCGCGAGGCGGACGCCAATGCGCTCTATGACGAAGTGGTCGCGCAATACAACGCAGTGAAAGACCTGGCGGCTTCGGCCAGCGTCGACGAGCGGCCCGCCGTACTCATCAACAGCTTCCTGGGTTACGCCGATGCCTGGTTCATCCCCGGCGCGGATACTTACGTGGGCCAACTGGTGCGCGATGGCGCCGGCGACTTGCTTTTGGCCGAAGCCGACTCGACCGCCAGCCAGGCGCTCGGATTCGAAGTCGTTTACGATGGCGGCCTGGATGCCGATATCTGGCTGCTCGAGACATTCGGAGTCTATTCCGGCGCTGACTTGCTGGCGCTGGACAGCCGCTTTGGCGACTTCGCCGCCTTTCAATCGGGCGCCGTCTGGAATAACAATCGCGACGAAAACGCCAACGGCGGCAACAACTATTACGAAAAGGGCGTGACCAATCCGCATTTGGTGCTGGCGGATCTGCTGGCCATCTTCCATCCCGACCTGCTGCCGGATCACGAATTCGCCTTCTACCGCCAGCTGGAAACAGCGGAGAGCGAATAGCATGTCGCAGCTGGCGGGCGAGACGGCGGCGGCTCAAAGCACTGACTTTCCGCGCGAAGGGCTGACGCGACGCGAATTCAGCGGCGCCAAACCGGCAGTACTGCTGCTGTTGGTCGCGCTGCTGGGCGTCTTGCTGCTGCTCAGCCTGGCGCTGGGTTCGGCCTCGATCCCGCTGGATCAGATCGTCACGGTATTGCTGGGCGGCCAGGCGGATCACCAGTCCTGGACCAATATCATCTTGAAATTCCGCCTGCCCAAGACGGCAACCGCAGCCCTGGCGGGCATGGCCCTGGGCGTCAGCGGCTTGCTGATGCAGACCTGGTTCCGCAATCCGTTGGCGGAGCCCTTCGTACTGGGCGTGTCCTCAGGCGCGAGCCTGGGCGTGGCGCTGGTCGTCCTGGGCTCGGGCGCGGTTGGCGGAGCGCTGCTGGCGGGTTTGAGCCTGGCCGGCGATCTGCTGTTGACGGCGGCCGCCGGCGCCGGCGCGGCCCTGTCGATGACCGTCGTGCTGCTGGTGGCCGCGCGGGTGCGCAGCAGCGTCACGCTGCTTTTGCTCGGTTTGATGTTCGGCTACCTGGTCGGCGCGCTGGTCAGCCTGCTGCTCTACTTCGCCCTGCCCGAGCGCATCCAGGCCTATATCAACTGGACATTCGGCTCCTTCAGCGGCGTCAGCGCGGCGCAACTGCCGATTCTGGCGCTCTTCACGCTGAGCGGCCTGCTGCTGTCGGCCGCGCTGGTCAAACCCTTGAACGCCTTGCTTCTAGGCGAGGACTACGCGCGCAGTCTGGGCATCAACCTGAAGTGGACGCGCTTCGCCATCATCCTGGCGACCGCCCTGCTGGTCAGCGCGGTGACGGCCTTCTGCGGGCCCATCGCCTTTTTGGGCATCGCCGTGCCGCATCTCAGTCGCGGCTTGCTGGGCGCGTCCGATCATCGACTGCTGCTACCGGGCGTTGCCCTGGCCGGCGCTTGCGTCGCCCTTTGCGCCGCGTTAATCGCCGAGCTGCCGGGCAATAATCTGGTGCTGCCGCTCAACGTGGTGACGGCGCTTCTGGGCGCGCCGGTGGTGATGCTGGTGGCCCTGCGTCACGCGCGAGGGGTAGCATGACGCTGCATACCCGCGACCTGGCTATCGGTTATCGCCGCCGCGGCCGCCCCGATGTCGCGCTGGCCCGGGCGCTGAATCTGCGCCTGCGCCCGGGCGAGTTGGTCGGCTTGCTGGGCCCCAATGGCATCGGCAAGTCGACACTGCTGCGCAGCCTGGCCGGGCTGCAGCCGCCGCTGGCGGGCCAAGTGCTGCTGGGCGTGGGCGACATCGCCCGCCTCAAGCCGCAGGAACGCGCGCGCCGGCTCAGCCTGGTATCGACGGCCGCGCCCCGCCCTCGCTTGATGAACGCTTACGCGCTGGTCGCCCTGGGGCGGCATCCGCACACGGACTGGCTGGGCCGCTTGACCACCGAGGATCACGAAATAATCGCCAGGGCCTTGGATGCCGTCAAAGGCGCGGAGCTGGCGCGGCGGCCGGTGGCCGAACTCAGCGACGGTCAGAGGCAAAAGTTGATGATCGCGCGGGCCCTGGCGCAGCAGAGCGACATCATGCTGCTGGACGAACCCACCGCCTTCCTCGACCTGCCGCGCCGCATCGAGACCATGGCCCTGCTCAAGCGGCTGGCGCATGCGACCCGGCTGGCCATCCTGGTCTCCTCGCACGACCTTGACCTGGCGCTGCGCAATTGCGACCGGCTGTGGTTAATGAGCGCTGCGGGCATCACAGCCGGGGCGCCCGAAGATCTGGCGCTGGACGGCAGCCTGGGCGCTACCTTTCGCGCCGAGGGCATCCAATTCGATCAACGGCGCGGCAGCTTCTCGCTGGAAGCAGCGCAAGGCAAGCGCGTCTACGCGCCCGGCCATGGCGAGCATGCCATCTGGCTGCGGCGGGCGCTGATCCGCTCCGGCTACGCGCTAGCCGACCGGCCGGGACCAATCGAACTGTCTCATCAGCAGAATGGTCACGAGGCGAGCTGGTGTCTGCGCGTCAACGACCGGACTAGCCAACACGCCACCATCGAAGCGGCGCTGACGGCATTGGAGCGGGAAACAGCATGAGCAGACGACAGCCACAGCGCGGCCTGGTGCTGGTGAATACCGGCGATGGTCGCGGCAAGTCGACCTCGGCCTTCGGTGTGATCCTGCGTATGTTGGGGCGCGGGAAGCAAGTGGCGCTGATTCAATTTCTCAAGCACGAAGGCGGGCAATGGGGTGAGGTGCGGGCTCTGCGGCGGCTGGGGCTGGAACCGATCAAGACCGGCGACGGCTTCACCTGGACCAGCAAAGACCTGGACATGACGCAGGCGCGCGCCCTGCATGGCTGGGAAATTGCGCAAGGAGTCATCGTCTCCGACGAGTACGACCTGGTCGTGCTGGACGAGTTTACGTACGTGATGGACTTCGGCTGGCTGGAGGCGGAGGCCGTCATTGACTGGCTAAGAGCGAACAAGCCACGGCGGCAGCACCTGCTGGTCACAGGTCGCAATGCGCCGCCCGCGCTGATCGACTACGCCGATACCGTCAGCGAGATGGTAAACATCAAGCACGCCTTCGACGCCGGCGTCAAAGCCCGCGCCGGCATCGAGTTTTGACGGCGATACGTGGCGGATGAGCGCTTAAGACAATTTTGCCACCGAGTACGCCGAGAGGAAAAGAGTACACAGAGAAAAGCAGTTTGGATTGGTATTCCAGAGCGACCATTCACACTTTATGGGAATCTGGCTTTGGGAAAACAACTGTCATATTCCTCTTTGAACTCAATTAAACTCTGTGACCTCTGTGGCAAAGTGTATGTGGTTCTTTAAACAAAGAGGCTCTTCCAGTCGGCAGCAGCCCTTTGTGAGCGGGCGGGCGGCGCGTTACAATGGATCAGTTGCTCATCTACCCGGGAGTTGACCGCATGGCGCTTTGGAAATCTGACCAAGAACTGTTTCAGCTGGCGCGGCAGGAATTATTCCCCGCTGTCGTCGGCGATGTGATGGACAAGCTGGGCCTGCTGCAGCAATTCCTGCCGCCGCAGATCAAGCCGCTGGCCCCGCAGATGGTGGTCATTGGCCGCGCCATGCCGGTGCTGGAAGCCGATATCGCCGACATCGGCGCAGACGGGCCGAGCAATTCCTTTGGCCTGCTCTTTCACGCCCTCGACAGTCTGAAACCGGACGAAGTCTATATCTGCACGGGCGCCTCGCCCAGCTATGCGCTCTGGGGCGGCTTGATGAGCACAAGAGCGCGAATGCTGGGGGCGGCCGGCGCCGTCGTCAACGGCTACTGCCGCGACACCAACGAAATCCTCGAGCTGAATTACCCGGTTTTCTCCTTCGGCGGCTACGCCCAGGATCAGGGACCGCGCGGCAAAGTCGTCGATTACGGCGTTCCGATTGAGATGGCCGGCGTCCGCATTGAGCCGGGCGATATCGTCTTCGGCGATGTCGATGGCGTTTGCGTTGTTCCTTGCCGCGCCGAAGTCGAGACATTCACGGCCGCCCTGGAGAAAGCCCGCGGCGAGCAGAAAGTGCGCCAGGCCCTGGAAGCCGGCATGAGCACGGTCGAAGCCTTCGAGAAATTCGGCATTATGTAAGCGCCGTGGAAGCAAAAGACCGGCGCGTTGCCGGTCTCCCTGTAATTTGAATTCGATTGTGTGGGCTGTACAGGACTCGAACCTGTAACCTCCTCGACGTCAACGAGGCGCTCTGCCAGTTGAGCTAACGGCCCGTGAATCTCCCCCCGAGTATACCCGATTTCGCGCCGCTTGCAAGGGGTCGGCGTCAATGTCAACTCATTCTTTTTTCTTTTACCACCGAGTACACCGAAGAAAAGGAGGGCGCAGAGAAAAGCCCTATGTAGGGGCGGCATACCATGCCGCCTGCGCGCGGTCGAGGCGGGCGACGCACCGACATTTGGCGCTTACGCAGCTTTTCTCGGTGTACTCGGTGTACTCGGTGGTAAAACTTGTCCCTTTGCCCCTCAACAAACGGTTTGACAAAGTCCGCGCGCGCGCCGTATCATGGCGACATTGTCCGCCGAGCCGGGAAGCCCACGTGTCAAGAGCCCTCGCCGAAGCCCTTCGGCTGCGCTTTGCCGATGTCCAGGATGTCAAATTCGCCAGCACGCGCCTGGACGCCTCGCTGACAGCGCTGGCTCACGAACCGGACATCGCCGTCGAGACCTGGATGAACAGCCGGCTCTACGTCTACCTCGTGAAAAGCCCACCCAAATCTCGCGGCATCAAGGCGATTTTGAAGCAGAATAGCAAAGCCAGCATCGGCTCGCTCTTTCTGCTCGACAGCGCGCTGCTGCCCGCCCATGGCTATTGCGGCAAGCTGCAAATATGGCAGGACGACCTGCGCGCGCTGAATCTTGGCGCCGTCCAGGCTTACGAGTGGCGCGATGGCGAGCTGCGCCTGATCCAGGTCAATATGGACGAGACGCAGGAGCGCAATATCTTCGCCGTCTGGCATACGCGCGACTTTCCACTGGACGCCCTGGCCGTGCGCCGGCGCGAATACCCGACCAATATCCGCGGCAGCTGGGCTGTCGGCGATATCACGTCGCCGCACTTCAAGCGTCAAATCAGCGACGAACGGGCGGCGCAGCGATTTCACTATCGCACGCGCGGCGCAAAAGCGCTGGATGCGCCGACCGGCGAGCAGATCAGCGCGGCCTATCTGGCGCTGGAGATTGAAGTGGGCGCGGGCCAGGAGGCCGTGAAAGAAGCCTTCCGCAAGCTGGCGCGCCAGTACCATCCCGATGTCAGCCAGCACGAAACCGCCGAAGCCGAGCGCCGCTTCAAAGAAGTGAAGTCCGCCTACGACCGGATCAAGTCTCACCGCCGCTGGAGTTAGAACGCTGCATACAAAAACCAGCCGGGCGGCTGGTGATTGTGTGGGTCCACCAGGACTCGAACCTGGAACCAATCGGTTATGAGCCGACTGCTCTGACCATTGAGCTATGGACCCACATCGAGCGCCGTCAGTACGACACGGGATTTGTGACGTGCATATGTGGCGCCCAGAGCGGGTAACGGGATTCGAACCCGTACTGACACCTTGGAAGGGTGGAGTGCTACC
>CAZWCV010000099.1:0-14321 GCA_964632725.1 uncultured Anaerolineaceae bacterium | reverse complement strand
ATCTGCACGAAGGAATACGAAGACCATCGCCCGCTCTAAGACTGGTATCTGGACAATATCGAGAATTATCACCCACAGCAGAATGAATTCGCACGCTTTAATTTGAGCCATACGGTGCTGAGCAAGCGCAAACTGATTCGGCTGGTGGAGGAAGGCTATGTCCGCGGCTGGGACGATCCGCGAATGCCCACGATTGCCGGGCTGCGCCGCCGCGGTTATACGCCGGCCGCCATCCGCGAATTCTGCGGTGAAGTCGGCGTGGGCAAAGTCAAAGGCGTGGTCGCCCTGCACAAGCTGGAATATCATATCCGCCAGGATCTCAACAAGACGGCGCCGCGCGTCATGGCGGTCATCAATCCGCTCAAGGTCGTCATCGAAAATTACCCGGACGGCCAGGTCGAGCGGATGGAGGCCATCAACAATCCCGAAGACGAGAGCGCCGGCGCGCGACTGACGCCTTTCTCCAGGGTGCTGTATATCGAGCGCGACGACTTTATGGAAGACCCGCCGCGCAAGTTCTTCCGCCTGGCGCCGGGGCGGGAAGTGCGCCTGCGCTACGCTTACTTCATCACATGCACCGATGTCATCAAGGACGCGGACGGCAATGTCGTTGAACTGCGCTGCACCTACGACCCGGCCACCCGTGGCGGCGCCGCGCCCGACGGCCGGCGCGTCAAGGCGACCTTGCACTGGGTTTCGGCCCAGCACGCCATCAGAGCCGAAGCGCGGCTTTACGATACGCTATTCACTGAAGAATATCCGGAGAACGACCGCGACCAAGACTTCACCGCCTTCGTCAATCCGGATTCGCTGACTGTCGTCGATCCCATTTATATCGAGCCGCATGTCCAGACGGCGCGGGCCGGCGATCGCTTTCAGTTTGAGCGCCTGGCCTATTTCGTCGTCGACCAGGAATCGACGGCCGAGAAACTGGTTTTCAACCGGACGGTCACACTGCGCGATCAGTGGCGCAAGGCGCAGAAGCAGAGCCGTAAACCCGCCAGGAAAAAGCGGCGCCGGAAAGCGCCGCGGCGCTGACAACGCGGCAGCGAAGTCGGCGCGGCCGAGAACAGCAATTGCGGATGCCAGAGGGATGGTGGCATGAAGAAAGCGGTTTCGAATTGACAGCCCAACGCTGGCTCATGCTGGTGATTTCGCTGCTGCTGACGGGCGCGAGCTTCGCGTCCGCGCAGGGCTTGACCTGCAGCGAGGCGGTGGAGTCGGCGTTTAAATCCTTGCAGGATAACTGCGCCGAGATGCCCCGCGACAGTCTGTGTCACGGCAACTCGCCAGCCGCCGCCAGCTTTGCCGCGGCCGAGTTCAGCGCCGACTTCAGCAAACCGGGCGAACTGGCGCCCCTCGTCGAACTCCAAACGCTGTCGACCAGCGCCGACGACGCCGAGCCGGGGCGCTGGGGCCTGGCTGTCGTCAATATCGGCGCTCACCTGCCGCAAACTTACGCCGGGCCCGGCGTCATCGTGCTGCTGGCTGGCGACGCGACCCTCGTCAACGATGTCGACCCGGCCGCTGTCATGCAAACGGCGGCGCCGCTCAGCACGATCGCCACCGAAGCGACCGCCCGCTACAAAAACCCGGGCGTCATTCCGGCGCCGGTCGGCAGCCTGGCCGCCGACGAACTGGTCCTGGTCGACGCCTGGGACAGTAGCGGCGCCTGGCTGCGTGTAGTGAACGGGGGCGAGATTTCCTGGGTCGAGAGCGACAAGGTTGTCCGCCTGAACGCCATGGACAATTTGCCGCGCCTGGCCTTGGGCGCCCCTTACGCCTTGAAAGCCTTCTCGCTCGCCACCGGCACGGCCTTTCCCGAATGCAGCCAGGCCGAACCTTTCGTCGCCATTCAGACGCCGCCGGACTTGCCGGCCAATCTCACCATTAACGGCGTGGACATCCATCTGGGCTCGCTGGTCACCATCCAGCAAGTGCATCGCCATGCGCTCAGTATGACGGTGCATCGCGGGGAAGCCACCACCGTCTTCGGCCAGACTGTGCAGCAAAGCGAGACCATCCTGGGCATACTGGGCAAGACGGACGAGCGAGACAATCAGGTCCTGGAATGGAGCGGCGCCTTGCGCGCTTCGGAGGCGGAGTTCGCTCGCGGCGAACGCGCCCAGGACGCGCTCAACCGGCTGGCGCGGGCCAACGGCTGGGGCGAATTCGAAACATACATGTACCCCGAAGACATCGTCCACGTGGTCCAGCCCGGCGAAACGCTCTACGGTTTGACCGCGCAGTACAATACCAGCGTCGAAGGCATCATCGCGGCCAACGGCGGCGGCGATGATCTGCGTCTGCTGATCGGCATGGAGCTCGTAGTGCCCAAGCCCGGCAGCGGCTTCGCCTGGCGCGGCGAGTGAGCATTAGCCCGGTACGTGAGTGAATCCAGGAATTCTGTTGGCATCGAGGAATCGCCCCAATGCTACCCCATCCCCGGCCCTTCCCCGAAGCATCAGGGAAGGGTGACTCAACGTTGCAGATGGAGTATCTAACGTAGTTGGCATCGTATACTTTGAAACACTGAGGCTCTTATACTGGCTGCTTGCTTGCACGATTTTTGCAGCACTTTACACAACGGAAACATTCGTTGCCCTTAAACTGCCACGCAGCTTTACTCGGCGTCCTCTTTTTTCCTCGGTGCACTCGGTGGTAAGTCTGTTACGACCCAATTTCTGCTTGGGACACCGAACGCTTCAGCAGCGCGATAAAAGCCGCGCGGTCGGCGCTGACGGCGACATCGACATTAGGCGCCCGACCGGTCACGCCCAGCCGATCAACCACTGTGACGCCCCGCGCCAGGTCGTCGCCAGTGGTCACATCGACGCGGTAGCGCTCGTAGCGGCATACTGACGGGTCAATCGCCGCCGCCATCGCAATCGGATCAGGCAGATCGAAGCCGGCCAGCGCATTTTCGCGCACGGAAAAATCCGTCAGCGTCTTCTGGATGTCGATGACGAACTCCGCCAGCGGCGTACCGATACGCCGGATCTCGTCAGCCTGGTCGGCGTCAAAAGTGGCGTACCGCCAGGAAATATCCCAGCCAACCATGGTGACAGGCAGGCCGGATTCGTAGACGATTTTCGCCGCCTCGGGATCGACCCAGATATTGAATTCGGCCGTGGGCGTGACGTTGCCGTGGCCGGCGCCGATGCCGCCCATGATAGTGCAGCCCGACACCTTGCCCGCCAGCTCCGGCTCGCGCAGTAGCGCCAGCGCCACATTGGTCAGCGGACCCAGGGTCACCAGCGTGATGTCGCCGGCGTTGTCGTTGATGACCTGGCGCAGCGCGTCGGCGGCGTGCCCCGGCGCCGGCTCGCGTCCCCGCAGCTGCAAACCGATGTCGCCCATGCCGTCATTGCCGTGCACGACCTCAGCCGTCTCCAGATCGCGCAGCAGCGGCTTGGCGCAGCCGGCATAGACTGGCGCGGAGGCGCCGCAAAGCTCGACCGTATAGAGCGCATTCTGCAAGCCCTGCGCCAAGGGCACGTTGCCCGCCACCACCGTGATCGCCTTGACGTCGATGTCCGGCTGCCGCAGCGCCATGACCAGCGCCACCGCGTCATCCGAGGCCGTGTCCGTGTCGATGATGAATTTGCGCATAGGTCGCTCCTAACAATTGTCGGCAGGGCGATGTCATCACCTAGCTAATGAATCGTAAGTGACAGCCGCTTAGGCGAGCATGAACAAGCTGAATTTTAACCACAGAGACCACAGAGAGCACAGAGGAAAAGTCCATTGACGTAGCGCTGACGGCTATCCTGTTGCTCAAAGGCAATATTTCGCGGCAAGAATATCTTTGTGTCTTTGTGTCTTTGTGTCTTTGTGTCTTTGTGCCTTTGTGGTGAAATGTTTTGCTGCGAAGACCAGGCTCGCCCTCGCCCATGCGCGAACGAAAGTGCGCCTTTGACGCCCGGCCCTATGGTATACTCGCTGACTGACCAATGCCACGCGCCACAAGGAACCCGCCAATGGACTTTACCATTCCGCGCCACGTCGAGGCGATCGCTCATCGCGTTCGTCAGTTTGTCGACGACGAAGCGCTCCCGCTGGAAAGCGAGTTGCTGCGCAGCGGCGCCGCGCTAAGGGTCGAGATGGTGCGGGAGCTGCGCCGCAAAGCCAAGGCGGCCAAGCTCTGGGCGCCGACCATGCCCAAAGCCTGGGGCGGCATGGGCTTGAGTATCCAGGAGATCGCGCCCGTATTTGAAGCCGCCGGGCGCAGCCTGCTGGGGCCGCTCGCCATTCACTGCGCCGCGCCCGACGAAGGCAATATGCACCTGTTGCAGAAATTTGCCGATGAAGAACAAACGCAGCGCTACCTGACGCCATTGGCGCGGGGCGAGACCTTCTCGGCTTTCTCCATGACCGAGCCGCCGCCCGGCGCCGGCAGCGACCCGCGCATGATCCTGACGCGCGCCGAACGCGACGGCGACGACTGGGTCATCAACGGGCACAAGTGGCTGACCTCCAATGGCCTGTTGGCGGATTTCTTCATCATCATGGCGGTGTCCGACCCCGACGCGCACCCCTACCGGGGCACGACGCAATTCCTGGCCCCGCGCGATACGCCCGGCATCCACATTCTGCGCGATGTGCCGGTGATGGGCGGCGAAGACTTCGGCGGCCATGTCGAGATTCGCTACGAAGATGTCCGCCTGCCGAACAGCGCCATCCTGGGCGGCGAGGGCCAGGGCTTCATGCTGGCGCAGTCGCGCCTGGGCCCGGCGCGCTTGACGCACTGCATGCGCTGGACCGGCATCGCGCAGCGCGCCCTGGAAATCGCGACCGACTACGCCAGCGGCCGCCAGGCCTTTGGCAGCGCCTTGACCGGCCATCAATCCCTGCAGTGGATGCTGGCCGATTCCGAGATGGAGCTGAAGATGGGACGGCTGTTAATTCACGAAGCGGCCTGGCGACTGGCGCAGGGCGAGCAGGCGCGGGTCGAGACTTCCATCGCCAAAGTGCAAGTGGCCGAGACCGTCAGCCGCGTCCTCGATCGCTGCGTGCAAATCTGCGGCGGGCGCGGCATCTCGCGCGATCTGCCCCTGTCCACCTGGTACGAGAAATCGCGAGCCTTTCGAATCTACGACGGCGCCTCGGAAGTGCATCGCATGGTGGTGGCGCGCGATGTCATCAAACGCTACGGCGCCACCGACAACAGCTGAGACCGCGCTTCAGTTCAAGTTAGTCACGATGAATATCTTCATCAGCCACAGCAACCAGGACAGCGAAGCGACGCTCGGCATCGTCGATGCGCTGCGTAGCGCCGGCTATGGCGTCTGGGTCGACTTCGAGAATATCCGCGGCGGCGCCGAGTGGCTCTGCGAGATTGAAGCCGGCATTGAGCGCTGCGATGCGGTGGTGCTTGTGCTCTCCGCCTCGAGCCGGGAATCGTCCTGGGTCGAGCGCGAATGCCTCTACGCTTATCAGCTGCGGAAACCGGTCATCACCGCGCTGATCGCCGATGTCCTGATTCCGCTGCACCTGATCAACATCCAGTACTGCGACCTGCGCGAGCGCCGCGGGCTGGCGAAACTGTTGCAGGCGCTGGCGGAAATCCAACCGGAAAGCGAGTCAAGCGGCTATGTGCCCGCCGCCGTATCGCGCCAGCCGCTCGAAGCCAACTTCTTCCCCTATCTTGAGCAGCTGCCGTCGGGAGACGTCGCCGGGCTGGTGGCGCGCGACCTGTTTCATTGGGCGCGCCTGATCGCGGACGAAGTGGCTTTCGGCGGCGCCGTAATCCCGGCTTTCCATGCGCGCGTCAATTGCAAGGGGAAACCGACCAGCATATTTTCAGTGCGGGCTTACCGTCGGACCCCCTCGGCGCAGATTCCGCTTGATCTGCTGGCGTCGCATTCGCCCTTTTCCAGGCGCTCAGAGCGCCGCAGCATTCTGCGTCAGCTGAATAAATTATTGCCGCGGGAATCGCGTTTCAACGCCGCCAGCCGCGACCGGCGCCCGACCTTTCCCCTGCGTCACCTGAGCGATGCCGAGAAACTGGAGGGCTTCAAACTTATCGTACTGAGTATCGCCGAGGACTTGCGACAGCCGGGATAAAGCGCGATCAGCCGGCGGCCAGCTCCAGGTGTTCGCGGCGCAGGCGGCGGTCATAATACTTCTCAGCCGAGTCGGCCATGCTGCGGATAGTCTGCACGTTGAGCATAGCATTGACGACCGCGCCGGCCACGGGCAAGAAGCCGACGATCATGCGCGCGGGAATGCGCGTGCCGATGCGCGAGGCCAGGCGGCTGGCCAGGCGGCGGCTGATCTTGCGCCCCAGCGGGCGCGTCAGCATGACTTCTGTATCCAAGTGTTGCACCGTGCTTTCCGCGCCGGCGAGCAGAGCGACCGCGTCATCTTTCCCAGCCATCGCTTGCAGCACCGCATAGCCGCGTTCGTCGCCCGCCGCCAGATTCTCCGCCAGTTTCTGCAAAATATGGTAGGTGCGCACGGTGGTATTATCGTCCGGCGCCGCCAATAGCGCGGGCATGGCCGCCTGTCCCTCCTCGCTAAGCGCCCAGCGCAGCGCCTCCAGCGAGATCGCCAGATGCTCCAGCAGGCTGGCGTTGAAGTCGCCCTCATTAGCCCAGACGGCCAGGATATTGCGCAGATCGGAATAGGCCTCGGTCTCAACGACGTAAGCGCCCTTGAGCGCGCCGATGCCCCAGCTGATATAACCCATTTTGTGCAGGAGATAGCTGACGCCGGTGGGGATGGTGAAGGCGTGCAAACCGGGCACGACCATTTCCGCTCCGCCGATGATCGCCAGCTTGGTCGTCTCTTGCTTGATCCACTGCGCCGCCGACTCGCAATCCAGCGCCGCCTCAACCGCCTTCTGCGGATTGCCGGCCAATTCGTCCATAGCCATGACGATGGCTTCGGCTATAGTGTCTTCCAATCCCATGATTTCATCCTGTGCATGCGGGGGCTGCTTTCATCCACAGTATACGCGCGCGCGCCCAAAATGTTGCTGCCGCCAGGGACTGTGCCGATTGGCTCAGCGTCCGCGGTCATCAGGCGCCGCTCGCCACAGCTTCAGATCGTCAACGGTTACGGCCAGGCGCTTTCCAGCGTAATTCATCACGCCGGCCATGCCGACAGCGCCCGCGTTCGCGCGCTGGTCACGCGCTTCGGCGACGAACTCGTCGTTGACCCAGAGCGCCAGATAGTCGCCGATGCAAACTGCGCGAAGTCGGTTCTTCGCGGCGCCGCGCCTGATATGCGGCGACGGCCGCGCCTCGACGATGGCTTGCAGCGAGCGCCCGTCGCTCCAACGGATACTCACATATCCGTCGCCGCTGATGAGGAAGTAATAGCCGCGGCCGCTGTTGGCCGGGTCGAGGCGGCATGCCAGGCCGTATGCGTTGTGATCATATTGGGAAGTCTGCCCCAAGTCGGCTTCCAGCACAACATCCGTGAGCAGCGCCTCGCCCTGCGCCCAGACATATTTGCGCCCGACGAAGTCGATCTTGTAGGCGCCGTCGGCCACGCCCAGGAACAAACCATCCGCAGCATAACTGCGCCAGGCGCCGCTGTCTGCAAAGTCGTCTTCGAGCAGCAGCTCAACATAGCGAAAGCCCAAGGTTGGCGCTCGTCCCGGCGCGACAGCCTGTTCCATGGCGCCACAGGCCGCGCTTAGCGTCAGCAGACAGCAGCAGGCGATGAATCGCAGGGCGCTCGAAATTGAATGCATTGCTTCAGTGTAACCAATCGGACGCGCGAATCGTAGGCAGATGGCGCCGTCGCGCGTCGTGACCTTACTTGTCTTTTGAAAGACCGACTTGCCCTCGTCCTAAGCCCTAGGGGCGTTTCGCGAATCGCCCGCTCAAAGCGAATTGTTACTTTGCGGGCGGCTCGGCGACCCTCCCCTTCAGACTTGGAATTTCATCGAGCGCTATATGCTTTGCGCCATGTTGCAATTTGCCAACGACTGTGGCGAATTCAGCCGTGGAGTATGCTCTGGAAGCCAAATATCGTCGAAACCCGTCCGTCTCGGTAGCGACGGGTCTGGGGAGCGGCGAATATCCTGGACTTGAAAACTCCGGCAAGCAACGCAATAAAACTCTGTGCCCTCAGTGGCTCTGTGGTGAATTAATCTGCGCCATGGTCGGCATTCAAGACATGCCCGCCAATTTAGTCACTCCCGCGTCTGTTGGAAGTGGCGCGATAAGGGTGTATAATGACGGGCAGACCAATGGCGAGAGAGGCGGGCGTCCAATGATTGAGATGATCGTGGATCGAGTTCAAGTTAGTTTGATGTCCCAGCATCGCCTCGTGGTGCTTCGCGATCTCCATGAAGAGCTTTATCTGCCTATCTGGATCGGCCAATTTGAATCGGAAGCCATCACCCTGGAATTGCAGGAAGTCGACCGCGAACGCCCGCTGACCCATGATTTGCTCAAGTCCACCATTCAGCGCATGGGCGGCGAAGTGCGTTATATCTTGATCAACAATCTGAACAAGGACATCTTCTACGCGCTGATCATCATTGAGGTCAAGGGCGAGACCATTGAAGTTGACGCCCGCCCCAGCGACGCTATTGCCTTGGCTGTCCGTCTGCGCGCTCCCATCTATGTTGAAAAAGCGATTATGGACCACGCCGGCATCCGGCCCGACCGCAATGTCGAGCCCGAGATCCTGGGCCTGCCGGATGACATGCATGAGCGCGGAGAAGGCGGCGAACGCGTCGACGAAAGCAAGCTGAGCGCCTTCGCCGATTTCGTGGATACGCTCAACCTGGAAGACCTCGAAGACGAAGAATGATATTTTGCCCTCGCGGCAATTCAGGTTAATATTCGCAACAGCTTCAGGCCGGTCAATGAGTATTGGGCGGCGATGGCCTAGCCTCTTGAAAGCCCCTAATGGACTACCAAGCAGCGCCGACGCAGCAGATGCAACTGCCCATGAGCCTGGAAGCGGAAGAGGCGCTGCTGGGCGCTATACTGCTGGAGCCGAAAGCTTATCTGGTCATAGCGGCCTTTCTCAGCGGCGAAGACTTCTTCCTCAAGCGGCACGAATATATCTGGACCGCCTTCAGCCGCCTGCAAGAGCGCAATGACGCCATCGACTACGTGACGCTCACGCGCGAATTGGACGCCATGAGCGTGCTCGACGAAATCGGCGGGCAAGCCTATCTGACCAGCCTGGTCAACAAGACGCCCTCAGCCGTACACGCCGAGGTCTATGGCGAGATGGTCTCGCGCACTTCCACCCGGCGCAAGATGCTGAGCGCGGCCGACGCCATTCGACAGACGGCCCTGGATGAAGAACTGCCGATTGATAAAGTCATCAGTGAAGCGGAACAAGCGCTCTTCAACGTCAGCAACAGCCAAATCAAGCGCGAATTCGTACCGATTTGGGAAGCGGTCAGCGAATACTATGACGAGATCGAGAAGCTGCTCGAAATGGGCGCGGGCACGGTCGGCATTCCCACCGGTTTCAAAGCTCTGGACGGCCTGCTGGGCGGCTTCCAAAAGTCGGATCTGGTGGTCTTCGCCGGGCGCCCGGGCATGGGCAAGACCAGCTGGATCCTGACGGTGGCCATGCAGGCGGCCCGGCGCGGGGCGCGCGTAGCCATCTTCACCATGGAGATGGGCGTGGAACAGATGGTGCAGCGCCTGCTATCCATGGAAACCGGCATCAAAATCGGCCAGCTGCGCACGGCCAACATCAACCCGCGCGAACAGACGCGCCTCACCGAAGCCATCGGCCGCATCTCGAACCTGCCGCTTTTCATCGATGACACGCCCTCGATCGCGCCGATCGAGATGCGCACCAAATGCCGCCGGCTGCAGCACGAATACGGGCTGGATATGGTCATGGTCGACTACATGCAGCTGATGTCGGCCGGCAAAGCCTACGAGAATAATCGCGTCCAGGAGATCAGCTATATCAGCCGCGCTCTCAAGGAACTGGCGCGCGAACTCAATGTCTGCGTTCTCTCGACGGCGCAGCTGTCGCGCGCGGTCGAGCAGCGTCAGGATAAACGCCCGCAGCTTTCCGATCTGCGCGAGAGCGGCAGCATTGAACAAGACGCCGACGCTGTCATGTTCCTGTATCGCGACGAGTACTACAACCAGGATGCGACTGAATTCCCCAACCTTGCGGAAGTCAATCTGGCCAAGCACCGCCACGGACCTATCGGCAAAGTCGAACTGTTCTTTGACAAGGCGATCACCAAATTCATGGATGTCAATTATCAGCGCGTTGACTTGAGCAATCTGGAATGAGACCCATGGCAGCCGAACGCCCCGCCGATTTCATGACCGGCGAAGAAGACAGCAAATTGCCGGCCGGTTTTTTCAACCGGCTCTTGCCGGAGATTGACAACCTGGCGGAGCTGAAGCTGACGCTGGTCGCCCTGGCGATGCTGCGGCAGAAAGAAGGCGCTTATCGCTTCCTGCGGCGCGAAGAACTGCTGCGCAACGCCGACCTCATGCGCGGACTCTCAGTGGCGGACCCGGCGAGGGACCCGCGCGAGCTACTGGACGCGGCTCTTGAGCGCGCCATTGAGCGCGGCGCCCTGCTGGCGGCGCAGGTTGCATCCGGCGCCGAGACCCGGCGACTCTACTTCAGCAACGACGAGCGCGGCAGCGAACTGCAGCGCCAGGCGCAGAGCGGCCACTGGCGCCCGGCCGCCGCCGACGAGATCGAAGTGCTGCCGCCCCGGCCCACGCTCTTCGCCATTTACGAAGAGAATATAGGTGTGCTGACGCCCATGCTCGCCGAGGCCATCAAAGAAGCGGAGGCGTCTTATCCGCGCCAGTGGATTGAAGACGCGATACGCTACGCCGTGGAACGCAACGCGCGCAGTTGGCGTTATATCAGCAAAGTTTTGGACGCATGGCAGCAGGAAGGACGCAGCCGTGAAACCAGTGGGAGACTTCCTAGAGGGCCCCGACGGTACACTGCCGGAAAACGGAAAGACTTCATCAAATCCTGAGCCGGGCCCTCCCGACGCAGTCCCGAGCGACATCATCTGTCGCGACCCCGAAGACAGCGACCGCCCCTGCCCGATCTGCGCCGGCAAGGGCGTCTACGCCTACGACGTGCCGCTGGACGACCCTCGCTTCGGCAAGTTTCAACGCTGCCCCAACAATCCCGTGCAGCGCGACAGCTTCTTGCAGGAGCGCCTGCGCCGCTACGGGCAACTAAGCGCCTACCGCGACAAAACCCTCGCCGGCTTTCGCACCGACTTGACCGGCGGCAGCTATACACAAAATGTCAGCGCCTCCTTGTCTGACGCCAAAGCGGCGGCGCGCCAATACGCGCGGCAGCCCAGGGGCTGGATTGTTTTTGAGGGAGCCGTTGGCTGCGGCAAAACGCACCTGGCGGTGGCCATCGCCAACGAACGTTTGGAGCAATTCGGCCACCAGGTCATCTTTGTCACCGCGCCCGACCTGCTCGACTTCTTGCGCGTCAGCATCCGCTCAGACAGCGACAGCGGCTATGACGACTATTTCGAGCGCGTCCGCAATGTCTCGCTGCTGGTGCTTGACGATCTTGGCGTGGAGAACCCCAGCCCCTGGGCCAAGGAGAAGCTGTTTCAGCTGCTGAATTACCGACATGTCAATCGTCTGGCCACCGTCATCACCACCAATACGCCCTTCGACGAGTTGGATCCCTGGCTGGCCAGCCGTCTGATGGATCCGCGCATCGTCGCCCTCGTCAGAATCAACGCGCCCGATTATCGGCGCACGACCCGCGCGCGGTCGAGAGATGTCGGCCTCGGCAATATGCAGCTCTACAGCGACATGACTTTCGAGACATTCGCCACTGACAGCTATTTTCGCGACGAGTCCGCCAGCTTGAGGCGCGTGAAAGCGGCCGCGGAACGCTGGGCAGGGGCGCCGGAAAACTGGCTTTGCATCCTGGGCGATTACGGCAGCGGCAAGACGCATCTGGCGGCCTCGGTCGCCAATCGCTTGCACGAGATGGGCAAGGACCTGTTCTTCTACACCATCACCGATTTGCTGGACTTTCTGCGTGTGGCCTTCGACCCCCAGTCCAATTCCCGCTTCGACCAACGTTTCCACGAAATCCAGAATGTGCCCTATCTGATTCTGGACGACTTGAGCTTGGCCAGCGCCACGCCCTGGGCCAAAGAAAAGCTCTTTCAAATCATCGACTCGCGCTACCTGGCCAAGCTGCCGACCGTCGTCACTGTTTCGGACACCATCGAGCGGCTGGAAGAAACGTCGCCGCGCCTGGCCACGCGGCTGCTGGACCAGCGGCTCTGCGAGGTTTACGCGCTGGAGCGGGTGCGCAGCTACATCGACCGGATGAACAGCCAAGCCTGATGCTCGGCACGCGGCTGCGCATCGCGCCCTATGAACGTCAGTACCGAAGCGCCGTGCTGGACCTCAGCTTCTACAGTCACTGGACGCATAAACACCTGGACTGGCATAGCACCGGCCAATGGCTGGATAATGAGCGCGGACCCGTGTTCCTGGCCTGGCATGGCGCCGAACTGGCCGGATATATCGGCTTGTCGCGGCCGATTGACGGCTGCAGCTGGATTCGCCTGCTGGGCATCAGCGACGGCCGCATGCCCGGCCAGATAATCGGCGACTTGTGGCGGGGGGCTCAAGCGCAATGTCCCCGGGCCGCTATCCGCTCGGTCGCCATCCTGGGGACCGTCAACTGGCTGCCCGCCTACATCAGACGGCTGGCCTTTGATCTAGGCGACGACATCATCACCATGAGCCATATCGGCAGCCGCCTGCCGGCCGCGCCTGCCACGCTCGCGACAATTCGCCCGGCTGAGATCGGCGACATACCACGCCTGTGTGAAATCGACCGTCTGGCCTTCGCGCCACACTGGCGCATGAACCGCAACGATTTCCGGCAAGCGCTGCGCATCGCGGCCGTGGCGACCGTAGCCATTCGCGGAGCGCGCGTAGTGGCCTATCAGTTCAGCACGCGCAATGAAGACGCCGGGCATCTGGCGCGGCTGGCGGTTGACCCGGCTCATCAGCGCCGCGGCATCGCCTCGCTGCTGCTTTACCGCCTGCTGGAAGAACTGCGCCGCCTGCGCGTGGAGTCAATTACCGTCAACACCCAGGCCAGCAATCGCCCGTCACAGTATCTGTATCAGCGCTTCGGTTTCTTCCGCAACGGCTACGACCTTGAGCTGTGGCGCAAATCGATCACAACGAGCCGAGTGGAGTAAGGCGAATGGCTACGATCTATCGTGAAGAAGACGCCAATCTCAACGTGCTCAGCGGCAAAACCGTGGGCATCATCGGCTTCGGCAATCTGGGACGGCCGGTCGCCAATAATCTGCGCGATTCCGGCATCCGCACCCTGATCGGCTTGCCCCACGATGAAACGCGCGAGCATGCGCGCGAAGACGGCTTTGAGCCGCAAGACATCGAAAAGGTGATTCCGCGCTGTCATATATTGATTCTGCTGATTCCCGACGAAGTCGTGCCGGAAGTCTATCTGGAGAAGATTTCGCCTTATCTGGCGCGCGGCCATCTGCTGGTATTCGCCAGCGGCTACAATATCGCCTTCGGATTTGTAGAGCCGCCGCCTTTTGTCGATGTCGGCATGATTGCCCCGCGCACCATTGGCGCAGCCGTCCGCACGCGTTATCTCAATGGCAGCGGTTTCTACAGCTTCGTCGGCGTGGACCAAGACGCCACTGGCACAACGCTGGAAACCCTGCTGGCGCTGGCAAAGGTGATGGGCAGCCTGCGCGCCGGCGCGATTGAAGTTTCGCTGGAACAAGAGGCCCAACTCGATCTCTTCGTGCAGCAGGCGATTCTGCCAGCCTTCCAACATGTGATGACCACTGCGGCGACGTTGCTGCTGCAACAAGGCTACCCGCCCGAAGCCGTCATGATGGACTTGATTATTTCTGGCGAGTTCACCGATTATCTTTCACGCGCATCGCAGAATGGCTTGCTGCATGCGCTGCGCCTGTCTTCACTGACTGGGCAATACGGCATCTTCAGCCGCCTGCACCGCTTCAAAGAGTTGAAGCTGGAAGGTTTGATGGAAGCGACGCTGGAAGAAATCTGCCAAGGTGATTTCGCGGTCGAATGGTCGCGTGAATATGACAATGGGTATCCGCGTCTGACCAGCCTGCTGCAAGCGCAAGAGCAGTTGACTTTGTGGGCTTTGGAGCAGGGCACCTTGAACCGCTTGAAATGATCCTTCCTGCAAAAGTCGGGGAGGCAACGCGCGCACGGATTTTTTTTCGACTTTTGGAAAGGAAAACAACTTTGCGAAGCCCGGTCAAAGCAGTGATTTCGGATATGGATGGCGTATTGTGGCGAGGAGCGGTTGCGCTGCCGGGCATGGGCGAG
>CAZWCV010000098.1:1467-14343 GCA_964632725.1 uncultured Anaerolineaceae bacterium | reverse complement strand
TCGGCGATACCGAAGCGCCCTTCGCCGTCGCTGACTTGCCGGCCGGTGAAGACATTCGCCTAAGCATCTTCGTCGACAAATACCTGGTGGAAGTCTTCGTCAACGACCGGCAAGCTGTGGTCGCCTGTGACATGGACTACCGCGCCGCACGGTATTTGCGCGGCTATTCCTTTTATGCGCCGACGGTGCTGCGCTCGGTCGACATCTGGCGCATGAAAGCGACCAACCAGGGCTTCTTCGAGGCGCGCGCGAGCCAGGTCTGGCAAGTCGAGGAAAACTGAGAAACCGACAGCCCATCTGGGTCGCTCTGAGGGCAAAGGGCGTAGACGCGAAAAGAGGGCGACTGTTGTCAGCCGCCCTCTCTTTCTGCCTGAAGCTGTTGGTTGTGGCTAATCGCGCGCCGTTCCCAGCGTCGCCTCTTCCTCGGCGATGCGCTCTTCCGTGCACTCGAGCTCGGCCAGGAAAGCGGCGTCGTCCGCCATGCGCTCTTCCAGCGACATCTCCGGCAAGCTGGGCGGCTCACTGAGTACATTGAGCTCCCCGCCTTCGATCACCATGACAGCGCCGTCCAGGATGGCATCGGCAACGGTAATGCCGAATTCCTCAGCCGTATCGAGATTGACAGCCACGCCGAGGTTCACTCGGGAGCTGATAGCGGTCTTGCTGATATCCAGGCTGCCGTCGATATGGGCGGCGATCATCCGCCCGACCGTCACGCCTTCGCCGTAGAAGTCATCAAAGCCGGCGCCGACCACCGCGCCATGATAAATGAAGCGAGGCGATACGCCAAAGACGGGAATACCGTAGTCTTTCGCTACGCCAAGGACCGCCGGTATACCTCTCGACTCCGTGTAGCCCGCGCCAATCATCACCATCTCGACGCCCTTGTCGGCCAGGCTGGCTGTCGCCTGGGGCAGATCGGCCGCTGACGCGATGGAGGCGACCTCAACCGTCAAGCCCAGCGCTTCCCCGAACTCCGTGATCCGACTCACGCCATAGACGCTTTGCGTTTGCG
This sequence comes from uncultured Anaerolineaceae bacterium, assembly GCA_964632725.1. GTDB lineage: Bacteria > Chloroflexota > Anaerolineae > Aggregatilineales > Phototrophicaceae > UBA6055. Next base: position 13,328 of record CAZWCV010000098.1, on the reverse strand, counting down.
CCGGATCAACAATCGTGCCGATCGTCTGAATCTCGGGCATTTGGACCTGGGACAAGGCCACAAATTGCTCGTAGGGAATCGACATATGCGTGCCGGTGACATGCGGCATCTTGATGCAAGGCGCATCGGCGATGCCGGCGGAATAAGGCGCGCTGACGATGGCGAAGAACATAACGGGCGGGTCGTCCATCTCTTTGGTGATGTTTGCCGTGATTTGCGTGACCGGCGTTGAGAATGTCAGCAGAATATCGGCGCCGCGGTCCAGGGCCTTTTCCACCATCGCATTCACGTTGGTGACATCGCTGGCCGCGTCCAGCCAGAAGACATTGATGTGCTCGCCGTTCAAGTCCAGGTCCTCATCCAGCAATTCGCGCTCGGCCGGCGATATCAACTCGCGAGCCTGCAAGAGATCCCATATGCCGGGTTTGGTGATATCTTCTGTACCAGTGGACCGATAACGCAAGAAGGCGATTGTCGGATTGTCGTCATCTTGCGCCAGCCCCGGTGTGGCCAGCAAAAGCGCAATCAATAAAAGTCCGATCAAGATTCGAGTGTACATTGATACTCCTCCATGTCTGTTTGCGGTTTATCGAACAATGCAGCTACAAATTCCACTTCAATTGTATCACAATGTTTGGCGTGACTTGCAAGAGTCTACCAAGTGGAGACAAAAAGGGGTCGCCGTTTGAAGCGACCCCGCCAGATTTGAATGAATTGGTCTTGCGCCGCGGTCTTCGACTACTCCGCCGCCGCCTCAAGTTCGGCCATCTGCTCGGCGATCATCTCGTCGCTGCAGTGTAGTTCAGCGAGGAAAGCCAGGTCGGCGTCGCGGCGCTGATCCAGCGGCATGTCGTCAAGGTAGGGGTTCACTTCGGGCAATTGCGGCGTCACGCCTTCGCTGCTCTGCCCGTCTTCGATCACGAAGTCCGCCACCGCCAGGAGAGCCTGCGATATCTCCATCTCCTGAACGGCCGCCGCATCCAGATTCACACCAACGCTCATGTCGGATTGCACATTGATGCGGGTGGAGGCGATGTCAATCTCGCCTTCCAAATGCGCCACCAGCATCCGCGCCGCGATGACGCCTTCCTTAAAGTAGCTATAGACGCCAGCGCCGATGGTCGCGCCGCGGTAGACGGCATTCCCCGCGGTATACATGACGGGCAGGCCATGTTCGTTGGCCACCTGGATTATGGAGGGCAAGCCAGAGGCGACGGTTGCCTCTGTCGGGAGAATGAAGGCTTCTATTCCCTTGCTGACCAGTCCTTCGGCGGCAATGGTCAAGTCCGCAGCCGAAACGATGGAGACGCGTTCGACTTGCAGGCCCAGCGACTCGCCCACGGCAGTGATTGCGTTCGCGCCAAAGACGCCGCTGGCTTCGCTGGCCGTGAAGATTGTGCCCACCACTTGCATCTCGGGGTCTTGCAGAAGCAGCAAGGGGACGATTCGGTCATAAGGCGCCAGAAACTGGGAACCGGAAATATGACTGGGCTTGACGCAGGGGGCGCTGGCGATGCCGGCGAAATAGGGATTGCCCACGACGTTGAAGATCACAGCGGGCGGGTCATCCATTTCCAGGGTGGCATTGGCGGCAATTTGCGTCACCGGTGTTGTGATGGTAATCAGCGCATCGGGATCCCGCGCCAAGGCGTCGCGCACCATAAGACTGGCGTAGCCGAAGTCGAAACCGGCATCGCCCCAGATGATGTTGATTCGTTCGCCCTCGAGGTCCTGCCGCTGGTTCAATTCAGCGCGCTCCTCCTGGTTGATATAGCCATAAGCTTGCAGCATATCAAGCGTGCCTTTAATCGACAGGTTAATGTTGGCAAAAGAACCGAAATAGAGAATAGCGACTGTGGGCTTGTCATCATCTTGCGCCTGCGCCGGAGCAGCCGCCAGCAGCGCCGTTATCAGAAGTCCGATCAGTATTTTCATGTACACAGTTGATCCTCCATTTTTGCCGTTCATCATGCGATAAGCGGGTTAGCGGGGCATTAGTCAAGTATATTGTAGCAGAAATGGCAAACGCTTATGGCGTGTGCGAAGAGCGGCCCAGCTTTGTGAGACTGTATGTTTGTGGTGTTTCGGTGTTGATAATATCCAGGCAAGCATCTAGTTCCGCTCGGCCTCAAGTTCGGCCATCTGCTCGGCGATCATCTCGTCCGTGCAGTAGAGTTCAGCGAGGAAAGCCAGGTCCGCTTCGCGGCGCTGATCCAGCGGCATCTCCGGCAGCTCAATACCGATTTCGGGCAAGTCGGGCGTGACGCCTTCGGTGCTGGTCCCGTCCTTTATCGTCCAGTCCGCCATTGCCAGCAGTTCGTCGGAGATCCGCACGCCTGCGTCTGCAGCCGCGTCAAGATTTACGGCAATGGTAAAGCCGGGCTTCAGGTTGACGCCCAGACGCGAGATGTCGATATCGCCGTTGAGGTGACTGATCAACATACGGGCGGCAATGACGCCTTCGCGATACAGGCTGTAAAAGTCAGCGCCGACGGTGGCGCCGCGATAGACATGTTCCGCCACGATAGAAAAGACCGGGATCCCGCCGTGCTCGGCGGCGGTATCGACGATGGCGGACAGACCGATCGACGTGGTATAGCCGGCGGGCAGGGCGATCGCCTCGGCGCCCTTGCTAATCAGGCTGGAAGTCGCCAGCGACAAATCCGAGACTGCGACAGCCGGCGCTGTTTCGACCTGGATCCCCAGTCCCTCGGCCAGTTCCGAGATTCGGTCCGCACCGAAAACGCTGTTTGATTCGGCCAGATTTACGATGGTTCCTATCGTCCGCATATTGGGGTCCTGCACCTTAAGCAGCGGCACAAACTCATCGTAGGGCACCTGGGTCTGTGTACCGGCAATATGACTGTCTTTGATGCAGGGGGCGTCGGCGATGCCGGCGAAATAGGGGGCGGTGACGATGGCGAAGACAATTGCCGGGGGGGCGTCCATTTGGCGCGTGATGTTGGCGGCAATCTGCGACACCGGCGTCGAGAGCGTCAAGAGCGCGTCGGCGCCTCGATCGATCGCGTCCTCCACCATAATATTCGCCGTCGGAATATCGAAGTTCGCATCGCTGTAAATGACATTGATGCGCTCGCCATCCAGGTCTTCAGCCCGGTCCAATACGGCGCGCTCCTCCGCAGTCACCAGGCCATAGGCTTCAAACATATCGAGGATGCCTTTTTCGGCCAACGCTGTGAGGGTCGTGCCGCCATAACGCAGGATAGCGATTGTTGGCTTGCCGTCAGCTTGCGCCAAGGCCGGCGGCAAAGCTTGACACAATAGAGCGAAAATCACCGAAAATAGCAAGGTGCGCTGCAGCATGGCATTTACTTCCCAAGCGCTATTTTATGGACATCGTCGTCTCCATTGTATACGAAGACTGCGAATTCAGCGATTAATGCCTGGTGAGCAGCCTTTGCCGCCGCCAGGCTCACTCGCTCTCGAGCGCCGCTTGCTGCTCGGCGATCATCTCCGGCGTGCACTCCAGCGCGGCGAGAAATTCCCGGTCCGCGGCCAGGCGATCTTCCTGTGTCATGTCTCGCAGCGCCACCCTTCTGTCGTCCAGGTCACTCGCCGCGCCCTCGGACCTTTCCCCGTTATTGATGACGAAGTTGGACATCGCCAGCAAGTCCGGCGAGATTTCGATGCCCTGTTCGGCGGCTGTGTCGAGGTTGATGGCGACGCCGAAACTGCGCGACTGATTGATGGCGATATCCGCCAGGTCAACCTCGCCGCTGAGGTAGGCATGCAGCAGTCGCGCGGCGATCACGCCCTCTTCGTAAAAGCTGTGGAAGCCGGCGGCGATCGTCACACCGCGATAAACTTGCTGGATGATGGGCGCGTAAAGTGGTATGCCGTATTCCGATGTCAACTGAACCAGGACCGGCGTACCCTGCAAGGTCAAGGGATTGACTGACAGAACGATGGCTTCGACGCCCTTGCCCAGCAGACCCTCCACCGCGATATTCAAGTCGGTCAGTTGGACGGCTGAAGCGACTTCGACAGTCAAGCCGAGCGATTCGCCGATTTGCGTGATCAATCTGGAGCCGATGATGCTCGTCGGTTGATCGGGCGACTCAATCGTGCCGATCACTTTTATATCGGGCTTCTGAAGCAATACCAGCGGCACATAATCGGCAAAGGACAGCAGCGGCTGGGTACCGGCCACGTGCGCCGGTTTGATGCAAGAGGAGTCGGCAATCCCGGTGGTGTAAGGCGTGGTGACCAGGCTGAACAGAATCGCGGGCGGGTCTTCCATGTCGCGGGTCGCGTTGACGGCGATCTGCGCCACCTGCGTGGTGACGGTCACGATGGCGTCCGCGCCCTTGTCCAGGACCTCTTCGACCATCAGATTCACCGAGGGCAGATCAAAACCGGCGTCGCGATACAAGAGCTTGATGTTCTCGCCATTGAGATCATAGGACTCGTTCAAGCCGGCGCGCTCGGCGGACGTCAAGTATCCGTAAGCCTCCAGCGAGTCGAGGATTCCGTTGGTCGCTTCCGCGACCGGCGCCGTTCCCGCGTAACGCAGAAAAGCGACAGTCGGCGGCTCATCATCCGCCAGCGTTGTTGTTGCGACCAGGCAGCACAAGAGCAGCGGCAGCACGGACATAAACGTTCTGCACATATAGGTCGCTCCCAGTTAATTAACAATCGCGTATGCACAACTTTTAGTATTATATGTAATGCTCTGGGATTAGGAAAGCAAAAACCGCTGGTCGTCCGGCGGACGAACAGCGTGATTTGGGGATGAACTTGGGGAAGTCTGCGCTACTCGGAGGCGGCGTCCAACGCCGCTTGCTGCTCGGCGATCATCTCCGCCGTGCAGGCCAGCCCGGCCAGGAACTCCAGATCGGCCGCGCGCCGCTCTTGCAGGGGCATTTCCGGCAGGACGATGTCGGCCTCCGGGTACTGCGCCGTAACGCCCTGCGCCGACTGCCCGTCTTCCACGATATAAGCCGCGCCGTCCAGCAGCGCCTGGGACACCTCTACGTCCTGCAAGTCAGCCGCGTCAAGATTGACCGCAAAGGCGAAATCATCGCTCTCGTAAATGCTCGTGGTCGCGATATCGTATTCCCCGTTGAGGTGCGAGACCAGCATATTGCCCGCGATTACGCCCTGTTTGTACAAGCCGTAGAAGCCGCCGCCGATGGTCCCGCCGCGGTAGGCGTTTTGTGGCGCCGAGAAGACCACCGGCAAGCCGTAGTCATGCGACAGGGACAGAAGCAGGTTGAATCCCTGAAAAGTGAAGATGGGAATGATGATGGCTTCGGCGCCGCGGTTCGCCAGGTTTTCTACCGCCTGGTATAGATCTGGCGTCACGACGATAGATTCGGCTTCAATAGTCAAACCCAGCGATTCGCCGATTTCACGCATCCGCGCCACGCCCACTTCGCTGGCGCGCTGCTGCGGCGAATAGATGGCGCCTGCCACTTTCATATCCGGGTCTTGCATCTGCAGCAGCGGCACGATGTCTTCGTAATTGGTGACGGGCCGCGTGCCGATAACGAAGTCCGGCTTCACGCAAGACGAATCGGCTACTCCGGTGATATAGGGCCCGGACGCCACGGTAAAGATCAGCTTGGGCGGGTCGAGAAAGTCGCGGATGGCGAAATAGGCGATTTGCGTCATCTGCGTGGTGAAGGTCACCAGGACGTCGGCGCCTTTGTCGATGGCTCTGTCTATTATGGCGTTGGCTTCCATGCGGTCGAACAAGGCGTCGCCGTAAATGATATTGATATTCTCGCCCTCGATAGACCGCTCGTCATCCAGCAAGGCGCGTTCGTCTTCGTTGATAAATTCGTAAGCCTGCAGCATATCCAGGATGGCCTTCTCCGCCAACGCGACATTGCTCGAATCGCCCCATTTCAAAAAGGCGACCGTCGGCAGGCTGTCATCTTGCGCCAGGGCGGCCGGCCCAGCCAGCAGCCCAATCAATACCAGCCACAGCAAAGCGTTCTTTGTCAATTCACTCCTCCGGCAATGTGATAATTGGCCATGTCGATGTCTATGGCGGCGCACGCGCGGCCCGCCTCGCCCAATAGCCAGGTCGCAGACCTAGCCCAGCAGCTGTCGATCCGAAAGTTCGGCGCCGCTGTCCAATGAATGGAAGCGGTCGATCAAGTCGGCAGGCTGCAAGTTGCGGCGCTCTTCACCGGCGATTTCAGTTACGATCCGGCCCTGGTTCATCATGATCACGCGATCGCCCAGTTGACAGGCCTGCTGCATACTGTGGGTAATCATTACCACGGACAGATCATCGGCGCTGGCCAGTTGCTCGGTCAGCGCAATCACCTGCTCGGCCGCGTTGGGGTCCAGCGCCGCCGTATGCTCGTCCAGCAGCAGCAGTTTGGGCTGGGTCAAAGTCGCCATCACCAGCGTAATCGCCTGCCGCTGGCCGCCGCTGAGCAGCGCGACATCGGCGTCCAGCCGGCGCTCCAGGCCTAAATGCTGCTGCTCCAGTTGCTCGAAAAACCACGATTCATGCGCCTTCTTGACATCGCGGCGGAAGCCGGCTTGCCGACCGTGAATCGCCGCCAGCGACAGATTCTCGCGTATCGTCAGCCCCGGGCAAGTCCCCAGGCGCGGGTCCTGGAATACGCGGCCGATGTCATGCGAGCGCTGGTATTCCGGCTTGAAGGTGATATCCTGTCCATCCAGCTCAATGCGCCCCGAATGCGGCTGAACCGCGCCCGAAATGACATTGAAAAGCGTGCTCTTGCCGGCGCCGTTGGAGCCGATCACGGTGATGAACTCGCCTTCTTCCACTGACAGCGAAAAGTCCTGCAGCGCCCGCACTTCGTTGGGCGTGCCTTCGTTGAAAGTTACCGATACATGTTCGAGTGATAACAGAATCTCACCTAGCCGCCATGTCGCTGTCTGTAGGTCTTCCAACGGTCATAGAGCCTTGGCGCGCCCAGCGCCGCCAGCACCACCAGCGCGCTGACGAACTGAATGTCGGTTGTCGGCAGGTCCAGCGCGCTGAAGATCCAGGCGCGCGAGATATCAAAGACCAGCATGCCGGCCACAGCCGCCACCAATAGCTGACCGACGCTGCGCGGCCGCAGCAGCACTTCGCCGATAATCACCGCCGCCAGGCCGCGTATGATCAAGCCGAAGCCCAGGCTGACGTCGGCGAAGCCGAATTGCTGCACCACCATCGACCCGGCGATAGCCGCCAGCCCGTTGGCCGTCATCAGCCCGATAGCGATCATCAGGTAGTGGTTCAAGCCGGTCGCCCGCACCATCTGCGCGTTCTTGCCGGTCGCGCGTATCGCCAGGCCGATTTCCGTACGCAAGAACCAATACAAGATGAACAGCACGATAATGACGATGGCGCCGAATATTATGATCTCGAGCAGATTGGTCGACTGCCGCCGCATCTGGTCGCCGAATTGCTCGACCAGCCAATTGCGAAAGGTCTTTGAGTGCCGGCTGATCAAGGTCTCTTCGCCCAGCAAGGGGATATTGCTCTTGCCGCCCATGATGTGCAGCGTGACCGTATAGGCTGCGGTGATGACGATGATGCTGGCCAGCAAGCCTTCAATTTTGAATATGATGTCGATCAGCGCGGTCGCCAGCCCGGTCAACGCGCCGGCGATGAAAGCGGCCACGATGGCGAATTCCGGGCTATGCCCGTTGACGATGAGTATTGCGCAGGTCGCGCCGCCGATGGGAAAGGCGCCGTCCACGGTCAAATCGACGAAATCCAGCACGCGGAAAGTCAGGAAGACCGTGACGCCCGCCAGCGCGTAGCCGAGCCCCTGGCCGATGGCGCCGATATTGACATTGCCGACGGACATAAAGAAGGCGACGACCACAGCCAGCGCGATCACGCGCAAGACAAATTGGAGTCCGGCGCCGGCAGCGCGCGAAGGCGGCTGTTCGACTGCGGATACTGATGCTGTCATATCTGGCGTGCTCCGTCGAATGCTGTGGCAGAAAGGAATATCTCAACCTTATCATGAGTATACCGTATGTCGTTATAACGCGAAAACCGCTCGACAATACAAATCGTCACTGCGCGCATTAGCGAGGCCGAGATTGCCTGGTCTGCCTCGATACAGCGCGCATGTGATAGAATTGGCGTCCGAGAGAGGCAGTGTGAAGCGTCAGGCGAAGCGCCATGGTTGAGAAACGAGCGATAAGCAAGTTGACGATAAAGGGCTTTAGGTCCTTGCAAGATGTGGAGCTTGAATTGGGCCGGCTCAATGTGCTCATCGGTCCCAATGGGGCGGGGAAGAGTAATCTTGTCTCGTTCTTTCACATGCTGCGAGAGCTAGTTGAGCGGCGGCTGCAAGTTTGGGTGGCTAGACGTGGAGGCAGTGACCGAATCCTTAGCTACGGCGTCAAAGAAACTGCGAACATTGAGTCTTTCATTGAGTTCGGACGCAACGGGTACGGATTTGTATTGACTCCTAACGTCACTGGCCGCCTTACATTTTCAAGGGAGGATCTGCATTTTGCGGGTGATTACGTCGGCGATATGCAAGCGCGTATAGGTTCAGGACTCGCAGAATCACAATTGAAGTGTGATGACCAGCCGATAGCAAAACAATGCTACGCTTCAATTTCTGCTTGGAGAGTCTTCCATTTTCACGATACGAGCGACACAGCGCTGGTAAAGCGTAAGGGCGAACTCCACGATAACAGTTACTTGCGAACAGACGCATCAAATCTCGCCGCCTTTCTCTACGCTCTCAATCGGCGCGATCCAGCAACCTATACTCGCATACGCAAGACTGTACGACTGGCAATTCCATTTTTTGATGACTTCGCATTGGAGCCAGAGGAGATGCGACCAGACGAACACCTCATCCAACTCGCATGGAGACAGATCGGTAGCGACTATCCTTTGCTCGCCAGCCAACTGTCTGACGGCTCGCTGCGATTCATCTGTTTGGTCACCGCGCTCATGCAGCCCGACCCGCCATCCACCATCATCATCGACGAGCCGGAGCTTGGATTGCACCCTTATGCCATCCACCTGCTCGGCGCGCTCTTGCGTTCCGCCACGCAGCGGATGCAAGTCATTGTCGCGACGCAATCCACACTTCTTCTTGATGAATTTGATGTCGACGACCTGATCGTAGTTGAACTTGAGAATGGTGTATCTGTTTTCAAACGCCTTGAAGAGGACAACTTCCAGGAGTGGCTGAAAGACTTTTCTGTCGGAGAACTCTGGTCCAAGAATGTCTTGGGCGGGGGCATACTGTAGTGACCACTGTGTACATCATCTGCGAGGGGCCTACCGAAGTTCGCTTTATCAAGAACATTCTTGCGCCAAGTCTGGGCAATCGCAGCCTATTCCTGCAACCGGTCACAATCGGGAGTAAGCGAACAAAGGGCGGAAATGTCACTTTTGATCGGCTCTATATGAATGTTCGACGCCAGTTGTACAACAGTCGACAGTCCTACTGCTCAACCCTCGTGGACTTCTACGGACTTGATTCCGACTTCCCGGGCCTTGAATTGGCTTCGACAAGGTCAAGTTTGAAGGCAAAGGCAGACGCAGTCGTAGATGGCTTTCTCGCTGAGTTACGCGGAAGGGTGGATCCAGATCCGCTGCTTCGATTCGTTCCATACATTCAGATGCACGAGTTCGAGACGCTCTTGTTTAGCGATCCCGTTGTTTTTGCGGACGCGATTGGGCGGCCGGATTTGCGCAAAGATTTTGTGGAAATACGAGATAAGTTTGAGACACCGGAACATATTGACAACAGTCCAGTCACCGCGCCTTCCAAGCGAATACAGGCCTTGTATCCGCAATACGAGAAACCTCTGATGGGCGAACGCGCGGCAAGGGCAATCGGACTGCGCAAAATCCGCCAGGAGTGCCCACTCTTCAACGCCTGGCTTGCTCAACTGGAAAAACTGACCCCGCTGCCCGCCTAGACCCCCCAAACCAGCGCCAGACCCAGCAGCATCGTCAGCAGCGCCACCACTGTCATGCCCGCGCCCACCCGCGAAAAGTCGCTGAACTTGTAGCCGCCCGGCCCCATCATCAGGATATTCACCGGATGCGAAATCGGCGTGATGAAAGCCAGCGAGCAAGCCATGGCCACCGCCACCGCCATGGCGCGCGGGTCTATGCCCATTTGCAGCGCGGCCTTGATCGCGATCGGGCCCACCAGCAGCGGCGTCACTTGCCCGCCGATAACTTGCACGACCAGCATTGTCAGCAGGGCGATGACCGCAAACAGCAGCAGTGGGCCGGCGTCTGACAGGTTCGCTTCCAGCAGCGCGCCCACGCGGTCCGCCAGGCCGCTCTCGCTGATAGCGAGGCTGAGCGGCAGCATGCCGGCGACCAGAAAGATCACCCGCCAGTCCACCGCCGCGTAAAATTGCTGCATCGTCAAGCAGCCGCTGATAGCCATGGCGGCCGCGCCCGCCAGCATGGCGATGGGCAGCGGAATGACGTTCAGGACGGCCAGCGCCAGCGCGATGGCCGTGATGCCGACGGCGTAGGGCGCTTTGGCGCTCTCAATGGCTTGCGCCGAATACTCGCCCGCCGGCAAGATGAAATTGCTGTTGCGCGACAAGTTTTGAATGTCCGAGGATTGACCGACGACCAGAATGGCGTCGCCCATTTGCAGCGGCGTGTTTCTTACGTCGGTGTGGAAGCTCTGCCCGTCGCGCCAAAGCGCCACCGCCAGCAAGCCGGCGTCGCGGTTGAGCTTCAATTGGGACAGCGTCTTGCCAATGGCGTTTGAACGGGGCGCAATCATGATCTCGATGGGTTCAATCGGCAGCTCGTCCGCGACCGCGTAGGCGCCGCTCTCGATCACTTCAATGCCCCAGGCCAGGAGCAGCTGCAAACGCTCTTCGCGTCCGACGATCAGCAGCTCATCGGCGGGATATATCATTTGCGTCGACTTGGGAATCGCGATCGTCTCTCGGCCGCGCCAGACCGCCGCCACCGTCAAACCCAGCTCGGCATTGATATCGCTTTCCTGCACCGTTTGATGGGCGAGGCGCGAAAAAGCCAGGACGCGCACCCGCCACATTCGTTCCGCCAGTTCATAGGTGTCATGCAGATTGTCCTGGTGGAAGGAATGCGCCAGGGAAGCGCGCTCGGGCAGGATGCGGCGGCCGAAGAGCAACATATAAAACAAGCCCGCGGCCACAATCATGCCGCCTACCGGCATAAAGTCCAACATCCCCAGGCCGGCGAGGCCCTGCGCAATCAGCAGCTCGCTCATCAAGATATTGGCGGTTGTGAAATAAGTCGCCATGCCGCCGAGGGTGACGCCGAATGCCAGCGGGATCATCAGCTTGGAGGCGGCCACGCCGCTTTTGCGCGCTGCCTGTAGCACGGCCGGCAGCAGCACCGCGCCCGCAGCCACGTTGTTCATCAGCAAGGAAACAGCCGCCCCGGCCGACATGACCAAGGCAATCAGCTTGGCCTCGGAGCCGCGCCCATAGGCTTGCAGCCGCCGCGCCACCCACTGCATGACACCCGTCCGCTCCAGACCGCTGGTGATCACGAGCAAGCCGATAATGGTGATGACCACCGAGCTGCTGAAGCCGGACAGCGCAGCGGCGGCGGGCGCCACCCCGGTCAGCGCGACCATGAGCAGGACGAGCAGGGCGATGAGATCAATGCGCAGGCGCGTGAAGGCGATCAGGGCCAGCGTGACGGCGATGATGCCGATGACGGTGAGTTCGGGGATTGTGAGCATGGCGCCAGTATACCTTATGGGGCAAAAAACTCTGTGTCCTCTGTGTCGCAGGTCTGTGTCTACGCGACCCTCTGTGGTTAAATCTGTTGATATTGCCAAAATAGAGGAAGAAACCATGACCAAAGTGACCTTCATCGGCGCGGGCAGCACCGTCTTCGCCAAGAATCTCATGGGCGA
>CAZWCV010000098.1:0-1457 GCA_964632725.1 uncultured Anaerolineaceae bacterium | reverse complement strand
GGGCGATATCTGGAGCTACCCCGAACTGGCCGACGCGGCAATCTGCCTGATGGACATCGACGCGGCGCGCCTCAAGCAATCGGAGCAAGTGGCCGGGCATATCATCAATACGCTGGGTATCAAGCCGACGGTGGAATGCACCACCGACAGGCAGGAAGCGCTGAGGGGCGCCGATTACGTCGTCTGCATGATCCAGGTCGGCGGCTACGAGCCGGCCACGGTCATCGATTTCGAGATCCCCAAGAAATACGGCTTGCGCCAGACGATCGCGGACACGCTCGGCATCGGCGGCATCATGCGCGGCTTGCGCACCATTCCCGTGCTCATCGACATCGCCCGCGACATGGAGGCGCTCTGCCCAGACGCGCTGCTGATCAACTACGCCAATCCCATGTGCATGAACCAGTGGGCGCTCAGCCGCGCGACGCACATCGCAACCGTCGGCCTCTGCCACAGCGTGCCGGGCACGGCCCATGAGCTGGCTCGCGATATCGGCGTTCCGCTTGAAGAGGTCAACTATCTGGTGGCCGGCATCAACCACATGGCCTTCTACCTCAAGTACGAGCGGCGCGACACAGGTGAAGACCTCTACCCGCTTATTCACCAAGTCTACGACGACGGCCGCGTCCCGCCCACCAATCGCGTCCGCTACGAGATGTTCAAGCGTCTGGGCTATTTTGTCACCGAATCCAGCGAGCACTTCAGCGAATACGTGCCCTGGTTCATCAAGGAAAGCGCGCCCGATTTAATCGACCGCTTCAACATTCCGCTGGACGAATATATCGAGCGCTGCAAAGCCGGCATCATCAGCTGGCAGCTTCTGGAAAAGGCCGAAGCTGACGGGCGCATCCCCACCGAAGCCGAAATCATGGACGCGCTCAAGGACGTCAACCCCATGCACAAAGGCTGGACCGTGCGCAGCATCACCGATTTGAACAAGGTCGAGCGCAGCGTCGAATACGGCTCGCATATCATCCACAGCATGGAGACCGGCCAGCCGCGCGTGATCTACGGCAACCTGCCCAACGAGGGGATAATCGACAACCTGCCCGCCGGCTGCTGCGTCGAAGTACCCTGCCTGGTCGACAGCAACGGCATCCAGCCCACCCGCATCGGCGCCATCCCGCCGCATCTGGCCGCGCTGATGCAGACCAATATCAATGTGCAGTCGCTGACGGTCGAGGCGGCCCTGAGCGGCAAACGCGAGCATATCTACCACGCCGCTATGCTTGATCCGCATACCGCCGCCGAGCTGACCCTGGACGAGATCTGGTCGATGGTGGACGAACTGATCGACGCCCACGGCGATTACTTGCCTTCGTACAGATAGCGCTCTTTTGCCGCAGAGCCTTGTAGGGGCGAGCCTTGGCTCGCCCGCCGAAAAACTACCCCACCCCCCGACCCCCACCCCGATGCAACAGCTGACGACAGGACAGGGTTTGAAAGTCGCCGCCCAC
>CAZWCV010000097.1:0-14662 GCA_964632725.1 uncultured Anaerolineaceae bacterium | reverse complement strand
TCTCCGCGCAAAAAAGCGAGAGCTCATCTCTCACTTTCCACCCACAGCTTAGCAACCTCACTCACACCTGTCAAGGATTAATCAGCAGAAAGATCAAGCAAAACCGGTCCGCCGAAACGAGACTGAAACGGGGCAATTATACCGGCGACTACAGGCAGAAAAGCTCTCGCGCGCATCAGCCATGCACGCGGACCAGGCGCAGCGTCTCACCCGAGTACACGAGCTCGAAGCGCTCCTTGTCCGTCTGATACAGCGCGTCAACCATCCAGGCGTAGGCTTTGGCGAACAGCAGATAGTCAATGCCGTAGCGATCAATGATCGCCAATTTATCTTCAACCGGCACGGCGGCATCGTACAGTCGGAAATTATCCGCACGCTGCATCGCGGTCTGCTCAAACGGCAAATTGGAATAGTACGCCATCCGCTCGGCGGAATAACGCGACAGCGAAATCACCTTCCAGTGCAACGCGATGGTCTTGTTACGCAGATTTTCTCCCGGGCTTGCGGCGACCCAAACCCGTCCGTCGTGATGGCTGTTGATATACTCCGCAATCTCCAGCATGTCAGATACTTCTTCGGGGACGGCGCCAATGTCTTTGCTGAAATCCGCCCGACTATTGAATTGAAGGAAAAAGGCCGTGATTGGTATAGCCAGGATCAGCAACGGCGCCCACAGGCGATCCAAATACGAATGCCGCAAAGAGAGGCGTGACATAATCGCTCTCCACACGGCTCCAATCACGAAGACAATCATATAGCCATAAGGCGTGAGCCACACAAGCCGCCAGATCTGAAATTCGGGCAACAGGACTCTGTATGCCCAGGCCGTGAGCGGTATCAATGCGATTCCAATAACCACCACGTACGCCAGCATAAGCCTGCTCCTGGCATCGCGGCGCGCCAACGCGGCGACCGCTGTCATCGCCAGCGCCAAATACGTCAGAACTGTCGCGCGGTGCGGCTGGATGCCAAAGAACCAGCTGCCGCTTCCGAACGGTGTAATCGTAGGCTGCAAGGAGATGAACCGCAGTAAGATGGACGGAAAAAACAGAAACAAGGCCAGCAAAGCAATCTGATAGATCTGTTTTCTCCCGCCGCGGCCGCTAATAAACTGAAGCAGACACCATACGCCGATTATGCACAGGACAAAGCCGCCGATAACCGAATGCACAAAGGCGCAGGCCAAGAAAGACAATGCGAAACTCCAAAGCGCGCGCCGATTCCCGGATTCGGCGTACAGCCAGGCGCTTGAGATAGCGACGGGCGCCAGCGCGAAGGCAACCAGCACCTTATCCAGATGGGCATGTACGAAAAATTGATTGCCCGCCACATTACCTTTCCAGGCAATCAGGCTGAGCGCGAGCAGCCCAACTATGACTACGGTCAACGACGCCTTGCGGCAATGCCCCAGGTTTCGCGCGAATATGTACATCGCCGCCACCGACATCACCATCACGAAAGCATTTATCAGATAGCGGGCCAATAGAATGTGTACACCACTGATCTCCACCACCAAGGCTTGCGCCAATACCCAATAGGTAAGGTAATCCTGGTCGCCTATGCGGTTGCCGGATTCGTAATAGGGCTCCGACCAACCCAGCGGTTCTTCTCGCAAGAATCCGTGAATCATACCGTGATGGCGGCTCTGATCATCTGAATTAGACGCCATTGAAATGCTGGCGTGCGCGTACAGCAGCGCCATGACACATACTATGGCGGTCAGTAGACAAGTTTGCGCGCAGGCAACCGGCGATCGAGCGTTTGAACCGCGCCAGGGTTTCGACTTCCTGACCGCGGCAATACAGCCAAGCAACGCGAACAGGTACCATAATGTTTCAACGGCGCCTGTAGACAGCGCCAGCGTCCGCGTTATCAGCCCCACTATTGTAATCAGCGCCATTGAATAGCTGAAACCATAG
Organism: uncultured Anaerolineaceae bacterium; assembly: GCA_964632725.1. Lineage (GTDB taxonomy): Bacteria > Chloroflexota > Anaerolineae > Aggregatilineales > Phototrophicaceae > UBA6055. The sequence continues at coordinate 12,743 of CAZWCV010000097.1, read as the reverse complement.
CCAAGCGCCTCAATCAGGTCCCAGTCGTCGCGGGTCGGCGCCAATACATAAATGAAGCAACCCGGCAAAAGGAAAACGATCAGTCCAATGACGACACGGGGCCAAATCCCGAAAATACCGGCGCCGCTGACGGACAGCGAGACGCCGGCAAGCAATGTCAGCCCACTAAAGAGCAGGTAGACTATGGGAGCGGGGAATTGCTGTAGTTTGTCGACCAGCGACCTCATCATCAACCTCATTCAGACGCTCCCGCCATCGCATGCACGCGGACCAGACGCAGCGTCTCACCCGAGTACACGAGTTCGAAGCGCTCTTTGTCCGTCTGATACAGCGCATCAACCATCCAGGCGTAACCTTTGGGGAACAGCAGATAGCCAATACCGTAGCGGTCGATTATGGCCAACTTTGCTTCGACCGGCACATCGGCATTATACAAGCGAAAGTTGTCGCTATGCTGCATTTCCGCCTGCTCAATTGGCAGCTTCGAATAATACGACATCCTTTCAGCGGAGAAACGGGAAAGGCCAATGACCTTCCAATGGATTGCGGCCGCGCGACTGCGTGTCTCCTGGCTGGCGGCAACCCAAACCCGTTCATCGTGGCGGGCGTCAATATACTCCGCGATCGCGTGTAGCTCTTGGTCGCCGCCCGTCACAGTTGAGATATCGCGGCTGAAGTCCACTCTGTAGTTGAAGCCGAGATAGTGCGATGCAAGCGGCACGGTCAGGGCGAGAATCAAGACGAGCGGCCAGTCGCGCTCGGGCCCGCCGGTAACTCGCCGGACGCCCGGAAACCATCCGCTCAGAAGCATAAACGCGGCGCCAATGACATAACCCAGCATGTAACCATAAGGCATGAGCCACAGGATACGATCAATATGGTTGAGCGAAACCAGGCGACCGTATACCCATGCGGTGTATGGCAGCAGAGCGGCGCCGATTCCCAACAAATAAGCCAGCAGCAACAGACTCCGCGGATCTCGACGCCGCGCTGCCAGGGCAACCGGTACCAAGAGCAACAATACATAGGTGAAAGGCCCGACGGAACGGGAATCGACCATATACAGGTTGTTGCCTCCGTCGAGCGGGTTTACCGTATCCAGTATGTGGAGCCCGCTGCTTTCCTGCTCGCTTACATTGTCAAAGTTGTAGATCGTAGTTTCCGCGGTTGTTAAACGGATCAGAACAGCCGGCGCAAATATTACCGCCGCAATCAATGCGATCAGTGCGACATTCCGCCGACCATCGGGATCAACCACAAAACGAAGCATGCACCATATCGCGAGGATGCAGACGGCGAAGCCACCCAGCACCGGATGCACAAAGGCGGCAGCCAGCGTCGACAGCCCAAAAGCCAGATAAGCCCGGCGGCTGTTCGCAACCGAGCATAGATAAGCGCTGGAGATTGCAATGGGCGCCAGGCACATGGCCGCAAGCACCTTGTCCAATAGCGGACGGACAAAGAATTGCCAGCCCGCCAAAGGAGGATGCCGGGACACCAGGCTATACCCAAACAAGCCGAGGATGACAAAAACGAGCGAAGCCTTGGGCTTGTGATTCAAGTTTCGCGCGAAGATGTACATCGCCGCTACCGTTACGGCCAGCGCGAAGGGATTGATTAGATAGCGAGCCAGCAAAATCGGCGCGCCGCTGATTTCCACGACCAATGCCTGCGCCAGGACCCAATAGGTCAGGTACATGCGGTCGGCGATGGTATTGCCCGTCTCGTAATAGGGCTCCGCCCAGCCCAGCGGCTCATCGCGCAGGAAGCCATTGACTACGGTGTGATGGCGGTCTTGATCATCAGTCGTCGGCGTCGCCAAAACACTGCTGTGCGCAAACAGCAATACCAGGGCAGTAATGATCGCAAGCAATGACAAAATTGGCGCCTGAGGCCTCAATTCCCGCGGCCCTCGCCGTCTGAATTTTCGGAAAGCTGACGCGAAGCCGAAAATCGCCAACGCATACCAGATGGATTCAACCGTGTCGATCGACCAGGATAGCGTCCGGGTTGCCAAACCCAGCAGCGTGATTAGCGCGACCGAAAAGACGAATCCATAGCCAAATGCGTCGATGAGATCCCAGGACTCTCGCGGCGGAAACAGCACAAAGAGATACGCGCCGGGCAACACAAAAACCGACAAGCCGACGATGATGCGCAGCCAGGGCGAGACAACTGCGAAATCGCCCAGCGACAGCGCAATACCCGCCAGCAGGCAGAGCCCGCTTAACCAGAGACAAAGTTGAGGCGGATGAACGATGCGCTTGAACGACCCGACCGCTGCCGGCTTCACAGTTCGCTGCGCCCTTCAAGCGCGCGCATCAAGGTGATGGAATCCACGTATTCGAGGTCGCCGCCGGTAGGCAGGCCGCGCGCCAATCGCGTCACTTTCACATTGCCGCCAGCCAATTCGCGCTGCAAATACATCGCTGTCGCGTCGCCTTCCATACCCGGATTGGTGGCGATAATAACTTCCGCCGCCCGGCCCTGTTCAACGCGAGCCACCAACTCGGGAATTTTCAAGTCGTCCGGCCCGATGCCCTCCACCGGCGAAATCGCGCCGTGTAACACATGGTAGCGCCCCCGGTAGACGCCGGTTCGCTCGATCGCCATCAAGTCCAGCGGCTCTTCGACCACGGCCAGGGTAGCCTCATCGCGATCGCGCGAGCTGCAAATCGGGCAAGGGTCCGCCACCGTAATATTGAAACAGACGCTGCAAAAGCGGGTTTGCGCTTTGAGGTTGCCCAAGGCTTCCGCCAGCCCCAGAGAATGCCCATCGGGCGCGCGCAGCAAATAATAGGTCAAGCGAGAGGCGGTCTTGGGCCCGACGCCGGGCAATCGCGAGAAGGCTTCCACCAGCTTGGTGACGGGCTCGGGGATTGCGCTGCTCATCGCTGGCGTCCACTGTCTATCAAGGGGCCACTTGACCCGAACGGCATGGCAATTTGCTGGAGCCGGCTAGCCCAGCAAGCCGCCCAGGCCGGGAATATCGCCGAGGCCGCCGGTAATCTTTTCCATCCGTTCGGCCGCCATGGCCTGGCTCTGCTCAATGGCCTGATTGACCGCCGCGACCAGCAGATCCTGCAGGTCGGTCAGCCATTCTTCGTCATCCATGTCTATGACATCGGCATCAATTTCGACCGACTGTACGCGCTGGTGACCGCTAATGACGATCTTGATGGCGCCGCCGCCAACCGATACTTCGGTGGTTTCATGCTCAAGGTTCTCTTGCGCTTCGGCCATATCTTGCTGCATTTTCTGCAGCATAGCCATGGGATTGGCGCCGCCCGGTAATCCGCTGGAGCTGCGTCTGCCGCCGCGTCGCTTGCTCATTGATTATCTCCTCTGAAGTGACAAGCCTGTCGCCACATTATACAAGCGGCCGGCGAATCCATTCAACGGTACTGACTCGAGTTTGCAAAGCTAGTCATCAACGACGCCGCCCAGCGCTTTGCCGGCGGCGATTAAGGGATCTTCCGGCGCGGAGGCCTCCGCCTGACTGGTCTCGGTTGCCGCCATCACAGCGTCCACCACCCGCACTTCCAGCCGGAGTTTGACCTCATGCAGGTCGAAAATGGCTTGCTCCAGCACCCGCGCCCGCTTCGGTTCTTCGATCATCTTTATGAACACCGGGTTCGCTACACCCAAAATCAACCGATTGCCTTCAATCGCGCGCACATGCGCATTCTCAAGCAGCGGCGGAATGTTGCGATTATAGCGGTGCACCTGCGTCAGAATCTCGATCCAGCCGCTTTGAATCTTCGCCACTGGATATGCCGGCGCTTCACCGGGCGAGCTGGCCTCAGCCCGCTCGTAGACCGCCGCTCCTCCATCAAGGTTGGGGGCAGCGCCCGATGACGGCGCTTGCTGGGAGCGCGGCCGCGGCCGGCGAGAAACTGCCGGCTCCCGCTCGGCTGTCGGCGCCGGCGCCATCTCCGCTTCCTGTACGATCTCAATCAGAGACAGCTCGAGCGCGAGCTGCGGCTGCCAGCCGCCCGTGTATTGATTGGCGGCGGCGTTAAAGGCGCGGATCGACTTCAGCAAACGAGCGCGTTCAATGCGCCCAGCCAAATCCTGGTAGAGTTCCTGTTCTTCTTGCGCCGCTTCGATCAGTCCGGCCGATGCCGTCTGAGCCAGCATCACATTACGCAGGAAGTTAACAATCTGCTGACCGAACTGGCGCGGATCGCTACCGCCGTCAATGGCCGCGTTGATGAGGTGGATGCCGCGAGCGACGTCTTCGTCGGCGAGCGCGTCGACCAGGTCGCGCACATGCAGCGAATTGGCGGTTCCCAGCAGATTCTGCGCGAGTTCCAGGCTGACGGTCTCGTCAGGATCGGTCACAATCTGGTCGAGCAGGCTGATGCTGTCGCGGACGCTGCCGGCGCCCTGCCGCGCGATCAGTTCCAGCGCGGCCGGCTCAATCGAAAGGTCTTCACTGTCGGCGATGGTCGACAACCGATCGGTCAATTCCTTGAGTGACACGCGGCGGAATTCAAATTGCAGGCAGCGGCTCTTGATGGTCGCCGGCACCTTGTCGATTTCCGTCGTGGCCAGCACAAAAATCGCGTGGTCGGGCGGTTCCTCCAGAGTTTTCAGCAGCGCGTCAAAGGCGTTGCCGCTGAAGCGATGCACCTCGTCGATGATGTAGACTTTGTAAGCGCCTTCGCCCGGGGCAAATGCGATTTTGTCGCGAAGCTCGCGCACGTCATCCACGCCGGTATGCGAGGCGGCGTCGATCTCGATCAAGTCCAGGAAGCGCGCCTGATTGATGGCGACGCAATTGGCGCAGGCATTGCAGGGACGCTCGGACGGGTCCGCGCACTTGCAGTTGACCGCCTTGGCCAGCAAGCGCGCGGTGGTGGTCTTGCCGGTGCCGCGCGGTCCGCTGAAGAGATATGCATGGCGCAGGCGCCCGCGAATCAAGGCGTTGCGCAGGGTGCGCGTGATATGCCGCTGCCCGACTACATCGTCAAAAGACTGCGGACGCCACTTCAAATAAAGAGCTTGCTCGGGCACGGGCGCTCCTCCGGGATTCTGCCGCGAGTCTAGCACTTGCGCGCCGGGCAATCAAGCGGCTGCCGCGACAGAGCGTGACTTGCTGAATCGTAAGAACCGCTGACCTTCGCTCATCAGTATTACAGACGACAATCGACCTTTTCCGCCTGAAGATTGCAAATGTCACTAAAAGTTTCCGGAGACTAAATGATGGTACTGGAAAGACAAGACTATGTTTCGGTGGCGCGCTTTGAGGACCTGCAGGGCAAAGGCTGCATCACCGTTCATCCAAACGGCAAAACACTCGTGCTGTTCCTCTATGGCGAACGGGTATACGCCCTTGACAATCGCTGCCCGCACATGGGCTTCCCGCTTGACAAGGGCTCAGTCGAAGAAGGCATCTTGAGTTGCCACTGGCATCACGCCCGCTTCGACCTGGCCAGCGGCGGCGCCTTTGACCTCTGGGCCGACGACATCGACAGCTATCCGGCGGAAGTGCGGAATGGCGAAATCTACGTCGACATGCGCCCGCGCGCCAATACCTTCGAGCACCAATGCAATCGACTGCGCGACGGCTTGCAGCACAACCTTAGCCTGGTGGTCGCCAAAGCCGTCATCAACATGCTGAGCCAGGGCGCAGCGCCCGCCGAGCCCTTCCGCATCGGGCTGGAATTTGGCACACAGTATCGCGGCATGGACTGGGGCCGCGGCCTGACGACTCACGGCTGTACGATGAACCTGGTTCCATGGCTGGACGAAGCGGATCGTCCGCTGGCGCTCTTCCACGGCTTGGCCGATGTGGCCAGCGATACCGCCGGCATGTCGCCGCGCTTCAACCCGCGGCCGCTGCCCAATGACGAGACCGATATTCCCACGCTGAAATCATGGTTCCGGCAGTTTGTCGAAGTGCGCGACGCGCAAGCCGGCGAGCGAGCCATCGTTTCCGCCCTGCGCGCTGGCGCCGATGACAAGCAGATCGCCGATATCCTCTTCACCGCCGCCACCGACCACCGCTACCTCGCCGCCGGGCATACGCTGGACTTCATCAACAAGGCGCTGGAATCCGTGGACTTGACCGGCTGGGACAACGCCGAGCTGGCCTTTACCAGCGTCGTGCCCAACCTCACCGAGTCCCGCCGCATGGAAGAGTCCAACGCCTGGCGCAAACCCATCGACCTGATCCCCATCCTGGAAGCCGCCTTCGCCGAGATCGACGCGGCCCTGTCCGCCGGCGCCGAGCGCGCTGACTCTGTTGACGTTGAAGCCATGACGACCGAACTGCTGAGCGATGACCCGCAGGCCATTGTCGATTTGCTGCTGAACGCCCTGCAGGGCGGCGTGAAACCCGTCGAGATCGCGGGCATCGTCGCTTACGCGGCCGCGCGCCGCATCGCCCATTTCCACACCAGCAACGAATTCGGCGATTGGGACACAGCCCTGCATACCTTCACCTTCGCCAATGCCGTGCACCAGGGCTTGCAGCGCGTCGAGTCTGTCGATTTGATTCGCGGCATCTTCGACGCGGCCATGAGCATCTACCTGGACCGCTTCCTGAACTTGCCCTCGGTCAAGCTGCCGCAGCCGGCGCCGGTCGCCGAACCTCACGCCTTGCTCGACGAGCTCGAGGACATGCTCAATTTGCAGCAGCAGGTCAACCCGGCCGGCAATCTGGTGGCGCAATATCTTATCAGCGGCGGCCCGCCTCAGAAACTGATGGCGAAGATGGGCCACTTGCTGCTGCGCGAGGATCGTGACTTTCACACCATTCAGTGCGTGGAAGCGGCATTCAACCAGTACCGCTTGATCCGGCCGGAGTCGGAGGAGCGCGCCAACCACGTGCTGATCGCGGCGGCCCGTTATCTCGCCGCGCACGCGCCCACCATGCGCTCGCAGTTGCAGACATTCACCATCGCCCGGCGGCTGTCGCAGGGGGACAATCTCTTTGAAGAATAGACCGTCGGCTCAGCGATTGTAGACGATGTAGGTATCGCGCAATTCCTCGCGCAATTCGAGGTAGTTTCGGTAACGCCAGCTCGCCAGGTCGCCCTGCCGCACAGCGCGGCGGACGGCGCAGTCCGGCTCGTCGATATGGGTGCAATTGCTGAACTTGCAATCCAGCACATAAGGCTCAATGTCGACGAAATAGGCGTCCAGTTCGTCGGGTTCAATATCCCAGACGATCAGCGAGCGAAGGCCAGGCGTATCCGCAATGTATCCGCCGCCCTCAAGCCGCACCAGGGCGCTGTCGCGCGTGGTGTGCACACCTTCTTCCGATTGCCGCCCGACATCCTTGACCTGCCTCCCCAAGCCGGGCTGCATGCGATTCAAGAGGCTGGTCTTACCCACGCCGGAGGGACCGGTAAAGACTGAGATTCCCCCCGCCAGGCGCGACCGCAGCCCCGCGATGCCATCGCCTCGCAGCGCGCTCGTCCGAATAATCGGGTAACCGATGCGCTCATAAGCGCGCATGTTTTCCTCCAGCTCATCCGCGCATTCCAGGTCGGTCTTGTTCAGCACGATGAGCAATTCTGCGATATTTGAGCGCTCGCCCGCCACCAGCAGCCGATCAAGCATTTTCAAGTCCGGCGCCGGCTGGGCCGCCGAGAATACCAAGAGCGCGCGATCGGCATTGGCGATGACGACTTGCTCGCGCTCGGCTTGCCCGGCGCCCCGTTTTCCGCTGGTGCGGACGGCGCGCGATAAAACGCTGCTTCGCGGCGCCAGCTCTTCAATGAGGCCCGTCAATACCGAGGCGCCCGCTTCCCGCCGCGGACTGAAGCGCGCGCGATCGCCGATGGCGGCGATATCCGAGGACTTGGCTTCCTCCATCAGCCGGCCTCGCAACTCGCACATATAGGTGGCGCCATCTTCCGCTTCGACCCAGTAGAAGCCGCTCTGTTCCTTGACAATCAATCCCGACAGTCGTTCCGCCAAATGGCCCTCCTTGGAAATTCGTCCCGGCAATTATAGCGGGTGTTGACGCTAGAACTCCACAAGCTGCCGCTAGAAAGCCGAATCGCGCTCGCCTGCTGACGAGATGTTCATGGGCAAGCATGGCCATCTGGAGTACACTTAAATGACGAATCGGGGCGACGAGGAAATCAACATGGATAACCAAGCAGACAGCGCCAGGGGCGAGACACCGACAAGAGCGCCCACGACGCCGCGCAAATTGCTGGGCTATGTCGTGGTGGCGGTGGCATGTTATCTGCTGGGGCTGGCCATCGGCAGCGGGTCGCTGAATCCGCCGGAGGAGGCTGCCGCCGCCGTCAAAGTGGATGAAGCGCAGCTGCGCGCGGTCATTGTCAGTGTGCTGGAAGAGCGAGACGCGGCGGCCGCGGATGAGGGCGCGCCAGACCGCTTCGCGCTGGTCGATGACGATCCCTACCTGGGCGCGGAAGACGCGCCGGTCGTAATCGTCGAATTCAGCGACTTCTTCTGTACATACTGCAAACGGCATTTTGATCAGACCTTTGCGCCGCTGCTGGAGAATTACGGCGAGTACATCCGCTATGTCTATCGGGATTTCGCCCGGCTGACGCCCGAATCCGCGCCGGCGTCGGAAGCGGCGCAATGCGCCTTCGAGCAAGGCAAGTTCTGGGAATTCCGCGCCGATTTCTTCTCAAATCAAGAATCGCTGGGTCGAGAATTCTACCTCGAGACCGCCGCCAAACATGAACTGGATCTTGAAGCCTATGCGGCCTGCCTCGACGACCGCCGTTACCTCGACGAAGTCGAGATCGACGGCTTGGACGGCCAACTGGCGGGCGTGCGCGGAACGCCGGGCTTTTTCATCAACGGTCAAATCTTGAGCGGCGCGCAGCCTTACGGCATCTTTGAGCGGATGACCCAGCGCGAGCTTGACCTGGCCGGCATTGACTACCGCTCCGGCGGTTAATCCGAGCGGACATATACTCAGCGAACTTGAACAGGTCCCGCCCCGCGGCGGGACTTCTGCTAATAATGCGCAAGGCTCGACTATACCGGCCGCAGACATATAGAGTTTCCAGCGACACATGGCAAAACGCAGACGAGCGCCAAGAAAACGAAGCCAGTCCCGGCGCGACGCTGATCGCGCCCGACGCGTTGAGCTGGAGATCAGCGATATGGCGCAGGGCGGCCGCGGCCTGGCCCGGCTGGACGGCCAGACGGTGTTCGTGCCCTTTACGCTGCCGGGTGAAGCAATCACTGCCGAGATCAGCGGCCGGCGCGGGTCAGCCCTGTTCGCGCGCGGGATTAAGCTGCTGGCCGCATCCGCCGACCGCGTCGCGCCGCGCTGCGCGCATTTTGGGCCGGGGCGCTGCTGGGAGTGCCAATGGCAGCATATCGACTACCCAGCGCAGTTGCTGCTTAAACAGGACGTCCTGGCCGATCAATTGTCCCGAAAGGGCAAGCTGCCCGATGCGCTCATCGACGCCGTTCTGCGCCCGGTGCTGCCGGCGCCCAAGCAGTGGGCATACAATCAAACGCTGCGGCTGAATCGCAGCAAGGGCGGCGGCTGGGGACTGCGCCGGGAAAGCGGCGGCTTCGAGGCGATAGGGGAATGCCTCATTACACATCCCGATCTGCTGGAGTTGCTGGAAACATTGGACCTCGACTACGCGACCGCCCGCCGGATGACTTTGCGGCGCGGCGGCGACGGCCGCTTGATGCTGATCTTCGACATCGTGGCCGAAGAAGAGCCGCAGCTGCAAACCGACTTGCCCCTGAGCGTCAACCTGATCCTGCCCGACCGCGAGCCGATCAATATCATTGGCGATGCGCACAGCCATTACACAATCGCCGGCCACGACTTCCGCGTCACCGCCGGCGCCGCGTTTCGGGCCAATATCGCCGGCCTGGAGTTGCTGGTCGACCAGGTGATCGAGGCGCTGGGCTTGCAGGGTGGCGAGCGCGCGCTCGACCTCTATGCGGGCGTCGGCGTCTTCAGCGCATTCCTGGCGCGGCAGGCGGCGCTGGTTACACTGGTCGAGAGTTATCCGCCGGCGGTCACAGACGCGGACGTCAACCTGAAAGACGCTGACAATGTCGATGTCGTCGAAGGGCAAGTCGAGGCGGTCCTGGCGGATATGGTCGGCGCGGGCGCGCGCTACGATTTAGCTGTCGTCGACCCGCCCAGCACGGGCCTGGGTCAAGCGGTGATTCAAGATCTGACCGACTTGGGCGTCGCGCGGCTGGTCTACGTCAGCGGCGATCCGGCTTCGCTGGCCCGCGACAGCCGGCAACTGCTCATCGCCGGCTATCAACTGCGCGCCGTGCAGCCGATCGACCTGGCGCCGCAAACCTTCTACATCAGCGCCGTGGCCAGCTTCGAGCGCTAGCCGATGAGCGACTTCAGCGCCTCCAGCAACCGCGCCAGATCCTCCGGCGTATTGTAAGCTTGTACGGAAATGCGAATGCCGCAGAAACCGGCCATCTCGCCAAGCGGCGCCTCGATACGGTAATCGTCATAAAGTCGCTGCTGGACGGCGGCGGCATCGCAAGGCGGCAGGGGAATCGTTACCATCTGCGCGAATTGATCCCGCGACAGCGGCGGCAAGCCATAGCGGTCGCAGAGTTCACGCTGCGCCATGGCCGCCAATTCATGGCAGGCCGCGCGCACGTGATCCCATTCGTGCTCGCGCTGAAATTCGATGGCGGCGGGCACGCTCAAGTAGGGCGCGATATCGCGCGTGCCGCTCCATTCGTTGCGCTCCACAAAGTCGCTGCCGGCCGTCCAGCCGTGTGATACAATCAGCGGTTCGATGCTATCGTGATGCTCGGGCCGCACGTGTAAAAATGCCGAGCCCTTTGGCGCGCAAAGCCACTTGTGAAAGTTGCCGCTGTAGATGTCGGCGCCGACGGCGGACAGGTCAAGCGGCAGCTGGCCCGGCGCGTGGGCGCCGTCGACGATCGTCAGTATGCCAAGCTCGCGCGCCCGCCGACAGATCAGCTCGACCGGAAAGAGCAGCGCAGACGGCGATGTGATATGGCTGATGACGACGGCTTTGGTCGATTCCGACGCATCGGCGAAAAAGGCGTCAGCGAAGGCTTCGTCCGATTGGTAGGGCAAGCGAACGCGATGCCGTTTGACGCCGGCGCCGGTTTTGGCCGCGACAAACTCCAGCAGCCGGTTGACCGCGCCGTATTCGTGATCGGTCGTCAAGATTTCGTCGCCGTTGCTCAACCGCAGCGAGCGCATGGCGATGTTCAGCCCGGCGGTGGCGTTGGCGACGAAGACGATCTCGCCGTCCGGTACATTGAAATAGTTGGCGATAGAACCGCGCGCTTGCGCCATCAGTTCTTGCCGGCGGCGCAGCAGAAACTCAATCGGCTGCGCTTCCAGTTCGCGCTGCCAAGCCTGATAGCGCTCGAATACCGGCCGCGGGCAAGCCCCGAAAGAGCCGTGGTTCAAGAATATGATGTCATCGCGAATGAGAAAGTCGGCTTTGCTGAGCATAGGGCGGGCGCGCTCCGCTATAGACGAAAACTGCGCCGCATTCTAGCGCAATAACGCGGCCGCCCCTAGTGCAAGCGGTCTATAGCCGAAAGCGCGCGATGCGATCCAGGCCGGCGTAATCTTTCACTATGCTGCATTCCACGCCGAGGCGATCGCGGACGGTCTGCGACACGGCAGCGGCTTGATCCGCGCCGATCTCCAGCAAGACGCAGGCGCCGGCCCGGCAGACTAGAGGCAACTGCATCAGCAACGCCCGGATGTACGCCAAACCGTCCGGCCCGCCATCAAGCGCCGCGCGCGGTTCCCAGCGGCTGACGGCCAGCGTATTCAGTTCGTCACTGGCGATATAGGGCAGATTCGCCATCAGCAAGTCGACTTTAACGCCGCGCTTGATGAGCGGCTGCGCCAAATCGCCACAAAAAAAGCGGACTCGCGCGGCCAGTGCATCCGCATTCTGACGCGCTACCGCCAGGGCGTCGGCGCTGATGTCCGTGGCGTAGACCTCGCAAGTGGGACGATGCCGCGCGAAGGCGACAGCCAGCGCTCCGCTGCCCGTGCCGATATCGGCGACTACGGCGGATGAGTCTGCCGCGAGCCGGAGGGCTTCTTCCAGCAGAAGCTCGGTCTCCGGGCGCGGCGCTAGCACGCTCGGCGTCACCAGCAGCTCCAGATCGTAAAAGCCCTGCCGGCCCAGAATATAGGCGATCGGTTCACCGGCGGCGCGGCGCTGCAAGAATGACTCGAACCGACGCTGATGCTCTGAATCAATGGTCGTATCGGCGTGAGCAAACAGGAAGGCGCGTTCGCAGCCCAGAACCCGCGTTAGCAGCACTTGCGCGTCCAGGTCGGCCGTGCCTGACTTGGCCAGCGTGGCGCGCGCTCGACTCAAGGCAGCGCGAATGGTCGTCACAGAAGTGTCGGCCGCCGCTTCCATCGCTTAGCCGCCGCCCGCCGCCAGCGCTTCCGCCTGCTGCTGCGTCGCCAGCTGATCGATGAAGGCGTCCAGGTCGCCGTCCATGACGCCGGGCAGGTTGAAATTGCTGTAGCCGATGCGGTGGTCGGTGACGCGCCCCTGCGGATAATTGTAGGTGCGGATTTTCTCGCTGCGGTCGCCGCTGCCGACTTGTCCGCGGCGCTCGGCTTCCCGCTCCGAGCGCTGCCGCTCGACCTCAGCTTCGTAGAGCCGCGCGATCAAGACTTGTTTGGCGCGCAGCTTGTTCTGCAGCTGGCTGCGCTCGTCCTGCATTTCGACCACGACGCCGGTCGGCTTGTGAATCAAACGCACGGCTGAGTCGGTGGTATTAAC
>CAZWCV010000096.1:0-14712 GCA_964632725.1 uncultured Anaerolineaceae bacterium | reverse complement strand
GGGGGGGGCCCTAAAGTGTGGCATTTTTCGCATGACTTACTCGCACTTACTGAGGACACAGAGTTTAGGTTCTTTTGACGACTTTTCTCCTGAATCCACTGCTTGAATTGGGCAGGCATGCCCCTACCTTGTCGATTAACTTCCTTCCCGTCCAAGAGATTTTGCGACAAAATGCCGCGAAATCTCTGATCAATCGCATTTCTCGCTGCTGAAGGTCAGTGTCTACGCGACCCTTGGTGTCCCCGGTGGTTAAAACTCAGTTTGGTTTTGCTCGTGGCATGGGATGCCGGTCTTGATGCGATTGCCCTGCCGCTAATCGGTCGCCGCGGCCGCTGTTTCCAGCGCGCCCAGCACAAAGTCAAGCGGTTGGTCGCGATTCAGTACGACGGCCCCGCTCGCGATCAGCGACTGATTGCCGCTGGCCGGCAAATCAAAGGTATAGACGGGACGGCCCTGTTCGCGGGCAAAGCGCGCGGCGTACATCGCCCCGCCCCGCGCATCGGATTCGACCACGACGACCGCCCGGCTCAAGCCGCTGATGATGCGATTGCGCGAGACCAGGCGCTGCGCGTTGGCGCGCCCGTATGGATGCAGCTCGCTGACCAAGGCGCCTGACTCAAGGATGCGCTCCGCCAGCGCGCGATTGCCGCTCGGATAGACTTGCAGCACGCCACTGCCCAAAACGGCGATGGTTGCGCCCGCGGCCGAGAGGGCGCCAGTGTGGGCGGCGGTGTCGATGCCGAGCGCCAGACCGCTGACCACCGCGTATCCCGCGCGCGCCAGCTGCATCGCCAGCTGCAGCGTGATAAACTGCCCATCCGGCGATGGCGAGCGCGTCCCCACGATGGCGACGGTTCTTGCCCAGTCAGCCGGCCGCGTATTCCCGCGCCAGAACAAGGTCGGCGGACCATCGTCAAGATCACGCAAGGACGCCGGATACCGAGGCTGCCGCATTGTCTCAATGGCGACGCCGCGCTGCCGCCAGGACGCGATCTGGTCTGCCACTCGCCGCGGGTCCATGCGGCCGATTTCGGCTGCCGTTTTCGCGCCGATGCCGCGCACGCGCTGCAATTCGCTCGGCGAAGCAGTGAATACCGCAGCCAAGTCATCGTGGAAATGCTGTCGCAGGTTTTTGAGCGTCTTCGCGCCGATATTGGGCGACATGCTCAGCGCGATGTGAGGGACTTCCGCGTCGAGTTCAGTCCTCTTCATAATATTCGACGATGGAGAGTTGCATGGCGTGCATATAGGTATTGACCTGGCGCAGGAGGGTAGACCACTCGGTGGAAGTGCTGGGCTGCCGCAGTTCGGACCAGGTCAGGATCGAATTGAGCACGAAATCGCTGAAGAAATAGAAACCGCGCGTGGCTTGCGGCAGGGTGATGCCGTCGGCGATCAAACGAGCCGCGTAGTCTTTGCCCAGGGCGATGGCGCTGGACAAGCCCTCTTCGGGCGCGCCGGCGGCGACGAAACTGCGCATGGCTTCCAGGACGCGGCGGCCCTGCTCGCGCAAATACTGCTTGCTTTCATCGCTCATGGCGGCATACCAGGGCGCGGACTCCAAACGTTCGCTGCCCACCTGCATCCGCGTCTGACCCAGCGCGCTCTGCATAATCACTTGCAGCTCGACCGGCTCCAGGTCGCCGCCGGTATGGGAATAATTTCTCAGGTCGTTGATGTTGAACCGGCGATGTTTGCCGGCCGTGCGGCGGAATGGCAGCTTGCCGCTATCCGCCCAGTTGCGCACGGTCGCCGGATGCACACCGAGGATATCTGCTGCGCGGCGCAGGCTGACCCATTCACTGCCTTCGTTGCGATTGACCATAGATTCGCGCGGTAAATCCAGTATCACTTCGTCGATTAGTATACCCCAGCGCGATTAAGCGAACAATGCGAACGACACTGGCCGCAGGCCAATCGCATCAGATCATCTTTTGCCAACGAGTACACAGAGCTCTTGTTCCTTTGACCACTCGCTCTCTAAATCCACTGCCTGAATTGCGAAAGCCACCCGCTGCCTTGTCAATGAACTTCCTTCCCGCCCAACAATTGCGCCGCAAAATGCTACAGAATCTTTGTTCAATTGCTTTCTCGGTGCTCTCGCTGTACTCGCTGGTTAAAGTTCAGTTTGATTGTCTCGTCGCAGCAGCTTTCATATTTGCTGCGATTGCCCTGCTTTTGGCTGACAAACGCTACTTGCTGTCCTCCCCTTCAGACGGCATGCGCCGCCAATCGGGCGGTTGCTGCCGTAAGCGCCAGCGCCAGCCAGCCGGGTAGCCCAGCATCTTCGCCAGGTCGCCGACGAAACGCAGCCAGGGAATCGCAATGACACAGTACAGCCAGACACCGGCCGAGGACTTCCCCGATCGGCGCAGCAGCGTGGGCAGGCGGCGATAGGGCTTGTTCAGATAGGCGCCGGCGCCGATGAGGCAGAGACCCCAGAGCGCCGGGTGAATCAAGACGCCGGCCTGGAAGATCAGCGGCGTCAGCAGCAGATAGACGGCATAGCGGACCAGATGTCGCTTGAACCAGAGATTGGCTTTGCCGTCGCCGCGGGCATACAAATAATACTGGCGGAAATATTGACGCAGCGTGGACCGGGGCCGAAAATGCGCCAGCGCGCGCGGCTCAAACGCGAAAGGGCCGCCAGCCCGGCGCAAGCGCAAATCAAAGACCAGATCCTCGCAGAAATCGAGCCACTCCGGATATAGACCGGCGCGAAGCGCAGCCGCCTTGCGAAAGGCGACGCTGCGGCTGCTGGGCAGAAAGGACTCCGCGTCTATTTCGCGCGCCAGCGGCAGCGTGGTCGCGCCCAATGCGACCTCAAATGCCGTATGCGCGTCGGCTGCAAAGAAGCCCCCGACCACATTCAGCGCCGGATCCTGCAGCAGGGGCTCAGTGATTCGCTCCAGCCAGGCCTCGCCGAGGCGCACGCCGGCATCGGTCACCGCGATGATATCCCCTTGCGCGGCCTTGATGGCGCGGTTGCGCCCCTGGCTGATGTTGCAGCCGGCCTCCACCAGCAATCGCAAGGGCAGCCGATCTTCGTAGCTGCGGATAATGGCGACGGTATCGTCGCCGCTGCCGCCGTCGACGATGACGATTTCGTCCGGCTGCCGCGTCTGCCGCTGAATCGAACGGAGCAGACTGTGCATGCTTTCGCCTTCGTTTAAGACTGTCGCGATCAAGCTGATCATGGGGTTCTCAAGCCTAAGCCACAGAAGTAGTACAAAGTAAGTCCTGCAAGTCCGATCTCAAGAAGGTTTCCTTTTACCACAGAAGTAAACGCAACTAAGTCGTGCAACTAAGTCGTCCTTCAAGCCCCCATCCCCCGGCCCCTTGCCCCCATAAAGGGGGAAGGGGAGAAAAGCCGCGAATATGCTACGTTTAAGCCCCCTCCCTCTTTATGGGGGAGGGGGTTTGGGGGTGGGGGTAAAATGTGGCATTTTTCGCATCACTTACTCGCGCTTACTGAGCTTCATGCTAACGGCAAAACCCGCCGCGACAAAGGGGGCTGCTCTTCCGCGCGCCGCCATTAAGCCAGATCGGGCATGTTGCGCGCCTCAAGCATGGTTCGGCGGAAAGCGTGGACCTGGCGATCGCCGCGTTCCGTCAGCTCGGCGATGCCGGCGACAACGCGGACATAACCCAGCGCTCGCAGCCGCGCCATCACCCGCGCCATCCTGCCGCGCCGCCAACGAAAATGTCTGTGCAGCGTGTCCACGCGGCATTCAGTCGCGTGCAGCGCCGTGTGCTGGTGATTGTGGAGATGCGCCAGTACGACTTGATCGGCAAAGCGGCGCCGGCGGTTGGCGCGCCTTATCATGGTCGATAACAAGCCGTAGCCGGGCGAGAATACCCAGGCCAGTAGAAAGAAGACGAAGATCATCAGCGCCATGGACGCGCTGATAGAGGAATCCCACTGCTCGTTCAATTCCAGGCCCAGCAGGCGATTGAGCGCGGCGATGCCGTCGCTGAGCGGCATGAAGCCGAACAGCTGCCCGCGCGCCAGGTCGTAGCCGAACAGGGCGCCGGCCACTCCCAGCAGCGGGCTGATGAGCAGCATCAGCGACAGCCGGTCCGTCAGCAGGTAGGCGGCCGCCGGCGGCACGATGAAAAATGCGATCACCAGAATCGAGCCGACCGCGTCAAAGGCGCCGACCGCCACCAGGCTGACCAGGATCATCAGCGCGTAGTTGAGACGGCCGGGGCGGAATCCCAGCGCCTGCGCCAGGCCCGCGTCAAAGGTCGAGAGCTTGAGTTCTTTGTAGAACAGCAAAATGAAAGCCAGGGTCAGCGCCGTCATCAGCAGCATGACCATGATCGACTTCGGGAAAAAGACCAGCAGCGGCTCGCGTTCCAGCAGCCCCGCGCTATAAGCCTGGGCCGGCGAATAGTCGCCGCAGTTGCTGCAAACCCGTCTGAACTCCGCGCCGTCGTCACGCGGGCTAATGCCCAGCTCGCGACAATTTGTGCACTGGCGCGTCTGCTTGGCCGCCGGATGATCGGGCGTGATCGTGACCGACTCGCAGTTCTCAAAGCAGTGGCTGTTGGTATTGGCCCAAACCAGGCCGATCTCGCCGACCAGCACCGCGTCTTCGTCCAGGTGGACATCGTCAACGAAGCGCGACACCAGGATCACGGCGATGGCGAAGAGCAGCGGAAAAGCCAACCCCAGCGCCGCATCCTGCTTGACCAGCCCCGAGCGGTAGAGCATCTCCGTCAGCGCCACAGTCGCCACGCCGGCCAACGCAGCGCCTGAAATCAGCCAGGGCGACGAGGTGTCGCCATCCATGCCAAAGGTCCCCGTCATGAGCAGGAAGGCGACCACAATGCCAAGAAGCACGGTATGGCTGATGGCGTCGCTCGTCATTGACAGGCCGCGCAGCAGCAGAAAGACGCCCAGCAGCGCGCCGCAAACGGCGATAAGTCCGCCGACCAGGATGGCCGTATGCTGCGGCGATCGCAAGAAAGCGTTCAGTTCCTCGCGCGTAACGATGTTCAGCAGAAGTTCGATCAACGCGCGTTCCAGCTGCATCATGCGCTGTTATCCGCCTCTCGCAACTTGCGCTCCAACAATTCCACCGCGGCCGCCGGCAAGCGGGACGCGATCGGCGCGCGCCGATCTTCTTGCAGGGGCGGTAAATCCAAATCGTGCGCGTGCAGGCGATACAACTCCCAGAGCCTCTCGTTGCGCTCGTTCCGGCGCGCCTGCTCGATGCCGGCAGCGGTCAGCCGCCAGCCTTCCTCACTGCCCGTCTTGCTAAACGTCGCCTGCCCTGCCCGGCTCAGCTGACGCAAACCCAGCTCGGCGCTGCGGTCAGCCACGCCGCGGATGAAATCGTCGGGCACCGCCGAATCGGCATCGCCATGCCGCAGCGCGTAGCGGTAAAGATCGCGCAGCGTATTCTGTGCGGCGAAACGGCGGCGGTTGGCCCGCTGCCGCAAGCGACTCCAGACCAGCCCGCGCCCGGGCGCCAGCGTGATCGAGAACAAGACCAGCAGAAAAGCGGCAACGATGATCATGGGGCCGGTCGGGATGTCGCTGTCCAGCGCGCTGATGACCGCCCCGACCCCGCCGGCGAAGGCGCCAAAGATGGCGGCCAGGATGACCATCTGATCCAGCTTGCGCGTCCACTGGCGCGCGGCGATGCCCGGCGCGATAAGCATGCCCACCATCAAGATGACGCCGGCCAGCTGCAGTCCAAGCACGATCGTAATAACCATCAAAGTGGACAGAAGCGTATTGATCAGCCCGATTCGGAAGCCGTTGGCGCCTGCGAACTCCGCGTCAAAGGCGACGAGTTTGAATTCCTTCCAAAACAGCGCAATGACCAGCAAGACCACCAAGCCGACGCCGCTGACCAGGCGGACATCGCGCTCGATGATGGCGGCCGCCTGGCCAAAGATGAAGTGATCCAGACCGGCCTGGCTGGCGTCGGGGATGGACTGAATATACGCCAGCAAGGCGATGCCGGCGGCGAACCAGGACACCAGCACGATGCCCAGCGCCGCGTCCTGCTTGATGCGGGTCGTCCCCAGGATGGCCGCGACCATGCGCAAGCCCAGCCAACTGGCGATGCCCGCGCCGATCAAGAGCCAGCTCAATTCGCGGCCCGCCAGCAGAAAGGCGATCGCCACGCCCGGCAGCGCCGCGTGCGACAGCGCGTCGCCCAGCAGACTCTCCCGCCGCAAAACAGCAAAGCAGCCCAGCACGCCGCTGATCCCGCCGAGGACCGAACCGCCCAGGGCGACCACGCGCACGGTATAAGTGATGCGCAAGCCGAAGACCTGCTGGCTGAGGGGGAAAATGAGCAGACCCGCGACTACCGTGACGCCGATCATGAACCAGACGCGTCGATCAGCCGCGAGTTGCGAGCTTGCCGCCGCCATCAGCCATCCCCGTTTGCAGCGTGCAAGTACGCCACGCGGCCGCCGTAGGTCCGGCGCAGATTCTCGGGCGTGAAGGCCTCGTCAGTCGGTCCGGACGCGATCACCTCGACATTGAGCAGGGTCACCCAATCGAAGTACTCCGCCACCGTCTGCAAGTCATGGTGGACGACCAGGACGGTCTTGCCGCCTTTATTGAGCGCCCGCAATACGCCGACGATGGCGTCTTCAGTCACCGCGTCCACCGCCGCAAAAGGCTCGTCCATGAAATAGATTTTCGCGTCTTGCACCAGGGCGCGCGCCAAAAAGGTCCGCTGCTGCTGGCCGCCCGAAAGCTGGCTGATCTGCCGATGGGCGAAGTCGGTCAGGCCCACCTGCTCCAGAGCAAATAGCGCCGCTTCGCGTTCGCCTTTGCCCGGCCGGCGCAGCCAGCCCAGCTTGCCGTAAAGCCCCATCGTGACAACATCCAGCACCGAAGTGGGGAAGTCCCAGTCGACGCTGCCCCGCTGCGGCACGTAACCGACCAGCGAGCGAGCGCGTTCGTAGGGCTGGCCGTAAAACGCCACCGTGCCCGCCGCCCGCGGAATCAAGTTGAGCACGGCTTTGATTAAGGTGCTCTTGCCGGCGCCGTTAGGCCCGACCACGCCCATCAAGACGCCCTCGGGCACGGACAGGTCAATATCCCAAATCGCGGGCTGCTCGTCATAGGCCACGGTCAAGTCATCCACGGAGAGCGCCAATTGGACGCTGTCCACCGCGCGCGCGGCTGCGGCTGGCTCAGGCATCGCAGTCCACATTCCAGAGCTCGTCCGGCGGCTCCGGCTGAAGACCGGCGGGCCAGTCGAGAATGTCGACCGCGACGCCCATGCACTGATAAGACTGCATGATGGTCAGCGCGTTTTGCGCCAGCATGCCGATATAGGCGCCGCCGAAACTGTCGGGCTCGCCCATGGCGTCGCCATATAGCTCGCGCACGCCCATGCGGACGGAGCGTCCCTGCGCACGCAAGGCTTCAATGACGGCTTCAATGGTATCGGGCGGAATGCTGCTTTCGACAAAGAGCACTGGAATATCGTTGGCGCTGACGAAGTCCACCGTCGCTTGAATATCGCCGACGCCGGCTTCGTCTTCTGTGCTCAGTCCCTGAATCGCTCGCATGCGCCAGCCAAAGGCGGCGCCAAAATACTGAAAGGCGTCGTGGCTGGTCACCAGGTAGCGCTGCCCCTCGTCTATCGAGCGCAAGCCCGCGTCCGCCCAGGCAAAGAGCAGGTCCAACTGTTCGGCATAAGCGGCCGCCCGCGCTCGGTAGGTTTTGGCATTTGGCGGGTCAAATTCGGCCAGGCGCGCGGCCAGGTCTTGCGCGGTCAGCTGCCAGTTGCGCGGGTCAAACCAAAAATGCGGGTCATCGACATCCAGCAGCGTATCCGAAAGGTCAAAGCCGCCGATGATGAAACCCGCGTCTTTGACCGGCGCGCTCAAGGCATAAATGGCGACGCCTTGCTCGGCCAGCGCCTCAAAGACGGCGTCGAACTGCCCTTCCAGGTGCAAGCCGCTGTAGACGACCATCCGCGCTCCATTCATAGCGGCGATGTCTGATTCCGTCGGCTGATATAGATGCGGGTCGACGCCCGGGCCCATCAGCGGCGTCAGCAGAATGCCATCCAAACCACCCGCCAGAATGCCCAGCAAATCGGCCGCCTGGGTCGTGGTGGCCACAATCGGAATCGAATCTTCGGCGTCCGCGCCCACCATACGCGGCAAGCAAGTGAATAGCAGCAGCAATGTACATAGCCGGCGTAAATTCAACACAGATCACTCCTGACAAGACATTTCAGCGGAATTAAGTATATTTTTAGACGAACTTAAAAATCTTGTCAAGGCCTTGGATCAGATTGGACGCCAAATTGGCTGAAAATGGTGGGACAAGCTTGTCCAAGATGTAAGTGCGGGTAAGTCATGCGAAACTGACTGTAGGGGCGACCTATCAGGTCGCCCGCTCTTTCCGTCCGAGATTTCGGGCGACTAAATAAGTCGCCCCTGCAAGGCTTGTCCGGTACTGCAAATCTAACGTTATAGTGGCTGAAAATGTACCGAAACTCTACCGATCTAGGCGTCAATCAATGTGAAACGCTGTTGATTTCTTCGGAATCCGCCCAATGAGGCTCCCCCTCCCTGACCCGTCGGATGCCCGGCATAGAGATGCCGGGATAGGCGGCCGGGGCGTGGGGTAGAAAAAGCGCATCAACATAACCCGGTACCGGACAAGCCCTGCAATCGACTTGATTCCGGTTTCTAACTGCTCTGTTGTTTCTATTAAGAACACCGAGTAAAGCTTATGGTGATTGTATGCCGGCGCAAGTTCTCATTTGTTGGATGACCGCCTGCATTTTGGCAGTATCAAATCTAAAAAAAAACCTCAGTGCCGGCGGGCAGTGTCTACGCGCCCCTCTGTGTATCCTCACTTTCCCCTGTGGTAATGGTAAATTCTATTGAGACGCCATTTGCATGACTTACCTTTGTTTACTGAAGAACCGCCAGCGCTTCTTCCGCGACGGTTTCAGCCCGTGCGTCAGCGTCGTCAGCCCGCCCGCAACCGCCGAGAACAGCGGGCGCTGCTCAGCGAACAATTCGTCGGCGCCGCGCAGGGGACTGCGCCGATTCACCATTTCAAAATAAGCGCCCTCGCGCCGCATGATGGCCATCGTCTGCTCCCGCGTGAGACCCGCCTCCCAGCGCCAGCTTTCGGGGAAGCAGTAATAATAGAAGGTATAGGTCGCGGCGGTATTGGCGCTGACCGCGCGATTGTTGTACGCCCACAGATCTTCGCCGGCTTGCGCCGCCATTTCGCTCATCAGGGCCAGGGCGCCAGTGGCGGCGAATTGCGCCTGATAAGTCCCCCGGGCGCCTTCAACATCGACCAGGCCCTTGAAGTAGCCCTCGGGATGAATGTGCCGGTCGACGGCGCGGCGATAGACCGAGGCCGCGCTTTGAAACCGCCCCTCGTCCCGGAGCATCAGGCCCGCCGCCATCACTAGCGCAGCCAGCCACAGCATCCGCGGCAAATCGCCGTCGGCGTCCTCCAGCTGCTGCGGCGCTGCCTCCGCCAAGCCGCCGTATTTGCCCGTGAAGTCAGGATGATCCCGCAGCAGCGACATGACTTGCAGCCAGCCGAAGCGGCGCTTTATGGCCGACAGGCCGTCATTTTCGCCGGCGCCAAAGTCTTGCGCCCGCACGAGTTCGCAGGCGATCCCGCCAGCGTCCGCGTCGCGGTGGAACACATATCGCAGCGCCCGCAGCTGCGCGAGCGCCAGCGCGTCCTCCGGCTCTGTATCAAGCCGGGGCAAGGCGCTGCCGATCGGCTCGCGCTCGCTATTGTCCCGCGCCAGCTGCAATTCGCTCTCCGAAAACAGCAAATATGAAGTCGGTTTCACGGCTGTCGTCCTTGCGCGTGGCTACGCTTGAAGGAGCGCTTCATCCGTCTAACTTGACCCCGCCAGGTCCCTGTCGTCGTCATCGAAAAGCGGCGGCGATCCCTGGTTGGGATCCAGCCGTTGACGCGGCCGCAGGTAGTCATCCGGCTCATCCGGCTGTGGCGACAGGCCGGCCAGCGGTACCAGCGGCGCGACGCTTGAACGCGGCGCTCGCCTGCGTCGCCAGCGCCTGCGAATGACCATAAAATAGATGAGCGCGCCCAGCAGCGACATGAAGACGATTGCGCCGGCAGCCGCCAGGCCGGCGACGATCAGGGTCTGCTGGGCAGCGCGATCAAGCGCGCCCACGATGGCGACCGGATCGGGAATGTATTCGCCGACCAGTCGCCTGGCGCCGAAGTCAATGCGCGCCGGCGCCGCGCCCGGCTGCACCGAGGCGCTGACCGATGTCGCCGTCGTCGCTTGGTATTCGCTGCTCGAGATGACAACCTGGTAATTGCCGGCCAGCAGACCGTCAAAGCAGACGAGGCCGTCGGGGGCGTCTTCGAGCAGCAGCGAGGCAATCGTGACCCAACCATCGTTCAGCAAACTGGCGGCGACGCCGCGCCTTATCGGCGCTTCAATCTCGGAGCGGACGCCGTCGCCGTCCGCGTCGGCGTAAGCCTGCAGACAGATCTGGCCTGTGTCCTGCGCCACCGCGGCGAAAGCGGCCAGCAACAAGATCAGCCATATCAGCAGCGCCCGGCATCGGCGCGTCATCCGCGCTGTCGCGTGAGGAGGCATCAGCGGCCGCGCAGGAAAACCGAGACGAACAGGCCGCCGCAAAACACCAGGCCCGCCAGCATCAGAACGAATAAGCCGCTGAGTTCGCGCAGAATGGCCGGCCTTTCAGCGTCGGACTGCGCATCGTCCTGCGCGACCGGCTGCATCAGCGGGACGTCGGCAGTTTCAAAGCCCGGCCAGGCGCCAAATTCCACTTGCGCGTCGCCGCCTTCGCGCAGATCAAGATCCAGGCGGGCCGCGCCCGTCAAGCCGTAGCCGGTCGGCGCCATGGCCTGAATCACGTAGACCTGCCGGCGCAAATCGCGCTGGCAGTGCGGCTCGGACTGGCCGTCGGTCCGGTATCGCAGCGCTTCGGCGTCGCTCGCATCCAGCAGCAGGATAGTCGCCTCTGCGAGATAATCTTCGCCAGGTTCGCGCATGCCATTTTGATTGCCGTCAGCGAATACGGCGAAGCAAAGTACGGGGTTGGTATCGGCCGGGTCCAGCATGGGCGCGGCGGCCGCCGCCACCGGCGCCGTTGGCAAACCCTCTACTGACGTCGTGCTGATCTCCACAGGAGCCGGCTCTTCCGGCGCCGCAGTCTCGTCCGTCTCTTCCTCGTCATCGGCCAAATCGCCTTCGGGAATCACGATCAACTGGCGGCCAATTGGCAGAATCGCGTCGAGTTCCAGCCCGTTGAGCGCGAGCAGTTGGTCCAGGGAAACGCCATAAGCGCTGGCGATCGAGATAAGCGTCTCCCCGGCGGTAACGGTATGCACCAGGTCGCCGCTGTCTTGCGCCCCTGCGGTCATGATTGCCGCCAGCCAAATCAGCGCGATGCACAGCCGCCGCAAGTCGTATCTCCGTGGTCACTATCCGCCTGGCAAACCGGCTCAAATTATAACATGCGCCGGAACTGGTTACAGTCCAAGCTATACGTGGCATGAGGCCGACAGCCAAATTCGATTGCCGGCGCCGCGAAGGTAGCCAAACGAGGTGATTGGGCTGACGGTTCGATCCGGCAGACGTAGGCGATGCGCGCCGACGCCGGGACGCTTCCAGGCATCGGCGTTCGGATTATTTCGCGGAAGTTGGCCGGCAGAGAATCACGCCGCAAGACTTTAGCATTTTGAAAGAAGTCGCCTGCCATATGATAAGATAATGGTAGACAGAACACTCGGTATTGAGCTTGGGGGGACTCATGAGACAAGTCGCCGCAGCCCGCTCCAGAGGCATCGACGCCATCGCGACGGGCAAAGCCGCCCAAAGTGATGTCACCCGCACTGACCGGCTGCCGATAGAGCGGCTGCTCGAGAAACTGCGCGCCGAGCGGCAGCAGCGCGCGCATAAAGATCGCTGCCTGTCGATGATGTCGCATGAATTGCGAACGCCGCTGGCTTCCATCCAGCTGTCACACGATCTGCTGGCGAAGTACAGTGCACAGGCGACCGAAGAAGAACGCCTGCACTACCTGGACAATATCCGCCAGCAGGTGGCGAATCTTTGCGAAATCGTCAGAGATGTCGTGGATTTGAGCAAATCCACGCCGGCCGAGCTGGACTTCAGTCCCGGCTGGCGCGAATTGCGCACCTTCTGTCGCGACATCGTCGAGTCCTTCGAGCTGGTGCATCACCAGACGCATCAGTTTGTCTTTCACTGTACTCAAGCGACCATAATGGCCGAATTTGACGAGAAGCTGCTGCGGCGGGCGCTGTCAAACCTGATCGGCAACGCCGTGAAATACTCGCCGTCGGGCGGAGAAATCCGTGTGGAAATTCAGCTGCGCGGGCAGCGAGCGCGCGTCACAGTCGCGGACCCCGGCATCGGCATTCCCGCTGCAGACGCTGAATATCTCTTCACCGCCTTTCATCGCGCTGGCAATGTCGGCGCGCTGCCCGGGTCGGGACTGGGTCTGGCCATCGCCAAACAAGCGATCGAGCTGCACGGCGGCGCCATCAGCTTCAAGAGCGAGCTCAATATCGGCACGACCTTCCAAATCACGCTGCCCCTTCGCCTTGGCGCCGGGCTTTCAGCGAGCGCTGGACAGCCGGGGTCGCGGTCTTCGGCTAAAATAGGGGCATGATTCGACTCTTTCTTTGCCTGCTGATCAGCCTGCTGGCGCTGGCCGTCAACGCCCAATCGCGGGAGATTCGCGCCGACGACGCTCGCATTGAGCGCGACGGCGTTATCAGCGGTTATCTCGACGCCGATAACCCGCGTGATGTCTTTTCCGTCGACGGGCTGCGGGGCGAAGTCATTCGCTTTGAGCTGACCGCCGCCGACGGCGACCTGGACCCGGTCCTGGCCGTGTTCGACGATGTCGGTCAGCTGGCGCTCTTCCGCGACGACAGCGCCGGAACTTCCAGCGTCTCCCACGACCTGACCATGCAGCGGACCGGCAGCTATTTTGTGGTGGCGGGCCGCTTCGGCTACAACCTCGGGACCACCTCGGGGCGCTATGACTTGCGCATGACCCGCAAGGGCGTCTTGTCCGAAAGGGGCAGCACGCTGCGTTACGGCGACTCGGTCATCGGCACGATCAGCGACGCCAATGCCGAGGTCTATTACACCTTCCAGGCCGAACAGGGCGATATCCTGACTATTTCGATGGTTCGTTCATCGGGTACGCTTGACCCCTACCTGCGCGTGGTCGATAGCGACCGCTTTGTCATCGCCGAAAACGACGACCAGCCGGGCGCTGAAACCCGCAACGCCCGCATTGACGCGCTGATCATTCAGAAAAGCGGCGCCTATATCGTCATGGCCACGCGCTACGACGACAGCTCGGGCAGCTTCGTGCTGAGCGTCGAGGAGGCCGAAAACAGCGGCGCCGGCGCATCGCCCCAAGCCCCGCTTACGATAGGCTTTGGCGATACACGCAGCGCCAGCCTCAGCCCGCTGCAATTCGAGCGCTTCTACGCCTTTGACGCCAGCGAGAACGATCTCATCACCATCAGCATGGATCGTGGCGGCAGCGGCGACCTCGACAGCTTCTTGTACCTGACTGACAGCGCATTCACCCCGCTCGCCGAAGACGACGACAGCGGCGAAGGCCAAAACGCCAGGATAATCGACTTTCGCATTCCCGCCGACGGCCGCTATTACATCATCGCTACGCGCTTTGACGGCAATATCGGCGCGACCAGCGGCGAGTACCGGCTCGGCCTGGAATTGTTGGACGACCCCTTCGCCGGCGTGCCGCCCGGCACGGTCAGCCTGGATTATGGCACCAGCGTCAACGGGCGGATTAACGACCTCAACCAGGCCGATACTTACGCTTTTTACGGCCGCCAGGGCGAGGTGGTGTCTATCTCAATGACGCGCGTCGACGGCAATCTGGACGCGCTGCTGGAGCTGCTCAATGGCGCGGGGGAAGTGGTGACCCGCAACGACGACCGATCCGGCAATGACCAGAACGCGCTAATCGACAACTTCGCGCTGCCGGCCACGGGTACCTGGTACATCCGCGCGCGGCGATACGCCGGTACGGACGGCGACGCGAACACCTCCGGCGCCTATGTGCTGGTGCTGGCCGAGCGGCCGGGCTAGCGCTCGCCGACAGACGAGCCTGTAGGGGTTGCCGCCCCCGGCGACGGATTTCTTGCGCGCGGAAAAGTGATACGGCGGGCTTGGGCCCTCAGGCCCGGCTTTCTTGTTCGTCTTCCTCGCCCTGGTAAGCCAGCAGATCGTCCAGCGACATCTTGGGCAGCCGGTTCTCCGCCATGACCGCCCGCATCTCGGTGTTGATCTCGCCGTCTTCGCCGATATGACGCCGGATGTTGGCGCCGGCGGCTTCGGCGTATTCAAAGCGATGCTCGGCAATGGTGACCCCGTCGGCGATCACGCGCATCGACCACTTGCCGTCCAGCTCCATCTGGTCGTGCAGCGGCATGCGCGTATTGGGCGTGAGGAAGTTGCGCCCGCGCGTCAAATGAAAGTCGTCCTCATGTACATAAACCAGATCGCCAACGGCGTCGACGATCTCGAAGCGGATATTGCCGTTGGCTTCCATCGGCACGCGCAGCTGCACGAAAGGCTGGATGTAGTCGATGTCATCCGGCAGGGACCAGGTGCGATAGATCTGCGGCTCGCCCTCGTCCTTGGTGGTCAGCAAGCCGATGTCGACCGC
>CAZWCV010000095.1:0-14735 GCA_964632725.1 uncultured Anaerolineaceae bacterium | reverse complement strand
GGAAAGGTCATCATAGATGACCAGCGCGTCCTTGCCATTCTCCATGAACCACTCGCCGATGGCGCAGCCAGCGTAGGGGGCCATGTATTGCAGGGCGGCTGCGTCCGAAGCGGAGGCTACGACCAGGGTGGTGTAATCCATGGCGCCTTCGCGCTCGAGCGTTTCACGGATGCGCGCCACTTCACCGCGACGCTTGCCGATGGCGACATAAATGCAGTACATATCTTCGCCGTCTTGATTGACGATGGCATCCAGCGCCAGGGCGGTTTTGCCCGTCTGCCGGTCGCCGATGATCAGCTCGCGCTGGCCGCGGCCGATAGGGATCATGGTGTCGATGGCCAGGATGCCGGTCTGGACCGGGCGGTCGACGCTGCGCCTTTCCATC
Source organism: uncultured Anaerolineaceae bacterium (assembly GCA_964632725.1). Classification (GTDB taxonomy): domain Bacteria; phylum Chloroflexota; class Anaerolineae; order Aggregatilineales; family Phototrophicaceae; genus UBA6055. The sequence goes on along the minus strand of CAZWCV010000095.1, from coordinate 14,350 downwards.
ACGCCGGGCGCGATGCGTTCGATATTGTAGTATTCGTCGAATTGGACCGGGCCGCGGCCGTCGATGGGCTCGCCCAGGGCGTTTACCACGCGGCCGACCAGGCCCATGCCAACCGGCACGGACGAGATGCGCTCCAGCGCGCTTACGGTGTCGCCTTCCTGAATGTCATCGTAAGCGCCCATGATGATGACGCCGACATTGTCTTTTTCCAGGTTAAAGGCGATGCCGGCGACGCCGTTTTCGAATTGCACCAATTCGTTGTAGCGCACATTGTCCAGGCCGGAGATGCGGGCGATGCCATCGCCGACCTCTTCGACGTAGCCGACCTCGACCGATGAGAGCTTGCTCAGCTCAATATCTTTGATTTGCTCCAGAATCGAATCGTAAATGTTGTCTGCCATTCGCTGGCTCCTCGCGCTAGCTCTATTCAGTTGCTGACGAAAACAGTCGCCCTCGCGGACGAAAAGGGGCTTCTCCGAACTCCAGTGGCGCGGAAGATTGGCGACGCTATAGTCCGCCGCTCCAATCGCTGCGCAAAACTGACGCTATTGTAGCCTAGTTGCCAGCGCTTGTCCATTATTTCACAAATGGATTTATACGCCGGATGGCGCGGCCGCATAAGCTGCGCGACTTACGCGGTCGGCGCCAGATTTAATCCGACTTTGCGCCCAGCGCCTGCGACCGCCTGTAGGCCGCCCAGACGCCCTCTGACAACACAGTGCGCAAGCCGCCCTTTTCCATCTCATGCAGGGCGGCGGCGGTGGTGCCGCCGGGGCTGGTCACTTGATTACGCAGTTGCGCCGGGTGCAGGCCGGATTGCATGGCGTATTGGACGGAGCCCAGCAGGGTCTGCGTAACGAGTCGCTCGGCATCGCGGCGCGCGAAACCCATGTGGACGCCGGCGTCGATTAGCGCCTCCATGAACAGAAATACATAGGCTGGCCCGGAGCCTCCCAGCGCCGTCGCCATATCGAGGAAGCTCTCGTCGCCGGCGTAGATTTGCTCGCCCAGGGCGCCCAGCAGCGCCTCCGCCTGTTGACGCTGGGCGCCCGCAACTGCCGGCGCGGCGGTCCACACAGTAATTCCCCGCCCAATTTGCCCGGGCGTATTGGGCATGGAGCGCACCACGCGGCCATTGCGCAAGCTGTCGGAAATGGTTTTTAGTTCCACGCCGGCTACGATACTGACAATCAGATTGACGCGGTCAACATGGCCGTTAAGCTCGGAAAGCACCTTGTCCATCACTTGCGGCTTGACGGAAAGCACCAGCGCGTCCGCCGATTGAGCCGCCGCGATATTGTCGGTTGTCGTGTGGATGCCAAAGCGCTGGCGCAGCGCTTCCAGATGTTCGGCCCGAGGATCGGCGGCTGTGATGCTGGTCGGTTCCAGAACTCGCTGATGCAGCAAGCCCTTGATCATGGCTTCGCCCATGACGCCGGCGCCAATGAATGAAACCGAATCTCCCTTGAAAGTCATTTTCCCGCCTTAATTCACCCGATCGTCGTTATCAAAAGAACGGCTCAGCAAATAAAATGCGCGCTTGCGACCTTCGAACATATCGGATACGAAGTCGGTCACGATGAAGTCCGCCGAAAGCATTCTACTGAATACAGCGCGTATGTGATAGCGCCATTGGTCCGCCAAGGACCGGTGGGCCGCTTCAAGCTCGCGGAAATCGGCCGGGATTTCCACCAGCGCGAAGGACGAGCCTGGCGCGGCAGTCATGGGGCGCGGCCGCAGCCAGTCGCCGCTGGCGTCAGCCCGGTTGACTATCGGGGCGCGCACATCCAGGTACTGCCGCAGCGTGAGTTTGCTGCCCCGCCCCGCCGCCCGTTCGGCGACGCGGCGATGCGAAACCCACCAGTCGACGATCAAGCGATCGGCGCGCAGGCCATCCTTTTCCTCCAGCCCGAAGTAATTGGCGGAGAAGCGCTGGATGACTGCGCCCAACTTGCGAATATTCAAGTGGGCGTTGGCCGCCAGCAAGGGGTCAACCGTCCAGGTCACCAGTCGAATCGCCTGTTTCAGGGCGATGTCGCGCTGCGCCATTTTCAGGCGATAGCCGATGTTGCGTCCGCGATAGCCCGGCAGCACCAGCATTCGCTTGGACATGATCAACAAGTTGGCCATGGCCGGGCGCGCGTTTTCATCGTCGACATCAATGTCGGCGCCTATGAAACCGATGACGAAGCCGACCAGCTCATGCCCGTCATAAGCGCCCAGGACGTGTCCGCCGTAATGGGAAATCGAGAAGAGCATGTGGCGCGGGACGAGATTACTGGCGTCGTCGCCCCAGTAGTGCTTTTGCAGCTCGACCGCCTGTTGGTGTTGGGCTGTACTCATCAGCCGCGTGATTTTTATGGAGTCCATGCGGTTGGCGCGCCTCATGGTCGCCGCGGCCCGCGGCGGAGCGTATCTCTAAGCAGTCCGACAAGGTGCTGGCGCTGCGGCAGGTATTCGAGCAGCGTCTCTTCAAAGCGGCGCGGCTGGAAGCCAAAGTAGTCGTAGGCGTTGCCCAGCGGCGCCGTGCGATTCGCCGCCAGAATATCCAGCCACTGACTGGTCATCAGCGCGCGCGGCAAAAGCCGAGCGTAGATTTCGGTCAGCCAGCGCAATAGGTAAGGCGGCATGGACACCAGCAGCCGCGGCATCCCGGTGACGCGCATTATAGTGCGCAGCATGTCGCGCAAGGATACGTACTCCGCGCCGCCGATGTCCACGGTGGCGTCCACCAGTCGCAAGAGATTCAGGCTGCGGAATATGGCCTCGACCAAATCGTCGATGTAGATTGGATGCAGAACGACTTCGCCGCCGCCGGGCATCAGAAAGAACAAGGGATTGGCGCGCAACATACTGGCGATGTGATTAATGAACGCGTCCTCGGGTGAGTAGACTATGCCGCTGCGGATGACAGTGAAGGCGACGCCGCCATTGCGGATGACATCTTCGACATCACCTTTGACGCGATGCAGCGGATAGGCTGACGATGGCGCAGCGCCCAATTGGCTCAGCGCGATGATTCGCCCGACGCGCGCCGCGCGCGCCACGGCGGTCAAGACCTTGGCGCCGGCCAGTTCAATTTCTTCAAGGTCTCTGCGCCTGCCCCACCAGAAGGCGTTTTCCAGGTGAATGACAGTGTGGCAGCCGGTGACGGCGCGAAAGAAGGCTTCTTCGTCGGTGACGCTGCCGGAGATAATCTCGGGCGCAAGCGGGTCGCCAACATCCCAGGGCAACCGCCGCAGCCGTGATTCAGGCAGCAGGCAACGCGTCGGCAGCGCTTCCGCCATCAGACGCCGCACCAGGCTTCGCCCGACCAGCCCGGTCGCGCCAGTAATCAGAATCATGCCCTGTCCAGCCTTGGAGCGCAGCGCAGCGCATCCACTACCCTACGAGCCAGAGGCCGTATTATAGGCGTCATTAGTCGCCCTGTAAAGCAACGGAAGCGGCGACACAGTGTTACAATGGATGTATAGGTTGCGCGAGCGCCGGAAAGCGCAGCGGAGGAGCGGTTGGACAGCAAGCGAATCGTCATCACCGGGATGGGCATCGTTTGCCCGACGGGCAATAATGTCGACGAGGCCTGGGAGAACACCGCCGCCGGCGTCAATGGCATCGGCTACATCTCGCGCTACGACAGATCCCTGACGCAGAATCAGCTGGCGGGCGAGGTCAAGAACTTTGACCCCGCGAAGCTCTTCGGCCGCAAAGACGCGCGGCGCATGGACCGCGTGGCGCAATTTGCCCTGGAGGCGAGCCGACAAGCGATTGAGGACAGCGGCCTGGAAGTCACAGCCGACAATATGTACGAAATCGGCTGCGTGATCGGTTCGGGCGTCGGCGGCATCAATTCCTTCGTGGACGCGCAGCAAGGCATAGACGCGCGCGGGCATCGCGGCATCAAGCCCCTGGCCATCCCCAAAATCCTCAGCGATTCTTGCTCGGGCACGGTGTCGATGGTCTATAACCTGCGCGGGCCAAATCATTGTATCGTCACCGCCTGCGCCTCGGGCAACAATTCAATAGGCGAGGCCATGCACATCATACGCCGGGGCGACGCCAAGGCGATGGTGGCCGGGGCTTCGGAAGCGGCCATCGTGCCGCTCTGCGTGGCCGGCTTCAACAATATGACCGCCTTGAGCCGCAACGACGATCCCGCAACGGCGTCGCGCCCCTTCGACCTCAATCGAGACGGCTTTGTGCCGGGCGAGGGCGCCGGCATTCTGGTGCTGGAGACGCTGGATCACGCGCTGGCGCGAGGCGCGCGCATCTACGCGGAACTGAAGGGTTACGGGCATACCTCGGACGCCCATCACATCACCGCGCCGATGGAGAGTGGAGAGGGCGCCGCCAAAGCGGTCGAATTCGCGCTGCGGGACGCCGGCCTGAACGCGGAAGATATCGACTATATCAACGCTCATGGCACCAGCACGCCCTTGAACGATACCGCCGAGACCAACGCGCTGAAGCGAGCGCTTGGCGAAGTTGCCTACCGGATTCCGGTGAGCTCGACCAAGTCGATGACGGGGCACTTGCTGGGTGGGGGCGCGGCCATTGAAGCTGTCTTCAGCATCATGGCGATCCGCGAGAATTTTATCCCGCCGACCATTCATTTGGAGGAAAGCGACCCTAGCTGCGATCTGAGCTATGTGCCCAATCGTGGAATCCGACGCGAGGTCCGCCATGTCATGTCCAACGCCTTCGGCTTCGGCGGGCACAACGCAGTCGTAATCTTTGGCGAATACCAGGACAATGGCCACCTTCAGGCATAGCGTCGACAACAATGACGCGACGGAGCGCCACGCCCATGTCGTCGGCTGGGGCATGGCGGCGCCGGCAAGGGCCCTGACCAACGATGAGCTGTCGACTTTTGTCGAGACCAGCGACGAGTGGATTTTCGCGCGCACGGGCATTCGCCAGCGTTTCATCGCCGATGAGGGCGAATCGACCGCGACCCTGGCTTACAAAGCGGCGCAGCAGGCGCTGGAAGTCGCCGACATTCTACCGACGGACCTCGACCTCATCATAGTCGCCACATCGACGCCGGAGAATATATTCCCCAGCACCGCCAGCCTGGTTCAAGACTGGCTGAACGCGCACGAAGCCGGCGCCTTCGACCTGAGCGCTGCCTGCTCGGGATTCGTGTATGCGCTCAATATGGCGGCAGATTCCATTCGCGCCGGATCGATACAGGCGGCGCTGGTCATCGGCGCCGAGACCATGAGCCGCATTCTGGACTGGAAAGACCGCAGCACCTGCATCTTGTTCGGCGATGGCGCGGGCGCTGTGGTATTGCAGGCGAGCGCGGCGCCGGGCGGCGTGCTATCCAGCGTGCTGCGCTCGGACGGGGCCGGCAGCGACTTGCTGGCTATCCCCAGCGTCGGCAGCATTGACGCAGACGCCTCCCGCGCCGGCGCCAACGGCAACCGGCTCTACAAGCTAAATATGGCCGGCAGCGAGGTATTCCGGTTCGCCACGCGCGTGATCAGCGAGAGCATCGAGCAGTCTTGCGCGGCGGCGGGCATCCAGGTGAATGACATCGATCTGGTGATCCCGCATCAAGCCAATCGGCGCATCTTGCAGGCGGCAGCGCGCAAGCTGAGCCTTGATTCCGATAAATTCATGAGCAATGTCGAGCATTACGGCAATACCTCGGCCGCGTCGATACCGATTGCGCTTTGCGAGGCCATTGAGCAGCAGCGCGTCCAGGACCAGGATCATATCGCGCTGGTGGGCTTCGGCGGCGGCTTGGCCTGGGCCGCCATGCTCATCCGCTGGGGCGTGCCCAAACCGAGCGAGCAGCACGGCTCAATGTTGAATCGGCAGCGCCGTCACGTGCAGTACCGCATCGCCCGCTGGCGTTCGCGGTCACGGCGTTGGCGCCGGCGCGTCAACCGCAAAGTGCGCGAAATCCGCGATTGAAGCGCGGTCAATCCCTTACTATTTCCACAGAAGTACCTCCAAATACGTCGTGCAAAAGATTTGCCAGCGAGTACACAGTGTCAGAGAGAGTACACCGAGTAAAGCATTGAAGTGATCTTGCGCCAGCGAAAGTTCCCATTTGTTGGATGGCCGCCTGAATTGCGGAGGTATCGAAACAATTCAAAACTCGCTGTTCCCTCCCTGTGTCCTCGTTTTCCTCTGTGGTAAAGGAAAAGTTTCATGACATGAGATGTGCAAGACTCATTTAATTCTATTGAGACGGGTCCGGGCGGAATCCGCCGGCGCAAAGCCTGGCAGTCTCGGGTTCAGCGGCTGGGCGTCAAGGTCGGCAGGGGTTCGGAAATATAGATATGCACCAGGCAAGACGCCTTTAGCGTATTGGTAATATCATATACCATCAGGCGAAATTGGTACTCGCCCGATTCGTAACCGGCCGGCACAAACAGGCTAAACTCTTCCGCCTCCCGGACTTCGAGGGGCTGGTCGTCAATGAGTTGGAAATTGCCGCGGGTGCTGGGCCCGTTTATCTCGATCGAGGCGTAAGAGAACTGGTCCGTGAATACGGTGCCGACGACAGGCAAGGGCTGGAAAACGCGCATGCCGTTACCGGGGATTATCAGCTGGGCTTCCGGCGATTCACAGCCGACCGGCGGATCGGCCGGGATGATGGTGCCGACCGGCGTCGGCGTCGGCAAGGGCGTGGCGCGTAACTGGTTGCTGGAATCGACCGATCGGGGCAGCGCGACCGGATCAATGCCGAGGCTGTCGGCCGGCTCGGCCGGGACAGGCGTTTCAAAGACGCCGTCTTCGGCCAGCGACTCGGCCAGCAGCGCTTCAATGCGGCGATCGTCGAGCAGTTCCGGCACCACCACCACTTGAACGCCCACAACAATGATCGCCAATTCGAGCAGCAAGACGATGACCGTGACGGCGTTCAGACGCCGATAACGCGCCAGGTCGCGCTCGAGTTCAAAGTATGAGGAGCGGAATTCTTCGCCGTGCAGCAGGAAGCGTCTGAGCGAGAAAAGTATGCCCGCAAGAATCAGAAAATAGATGCCGACGGCGATCTGATCAATGAGAGCGATTATTGCGGTCATGTCGGAAAGTTGCGCAGCACACCCTTGAGGATGGTTGTCAGGCGCGGCACGATGATCTCGGCCGCCTCCAGGACCTCCAAATGATTGGTTTCCATATCGCTGTCGACGGCGTCAATGGCGACGTTCGTCACGCCCGAGCAGGCCATGACGCGCATGCCGCCATGGCGCGCCACCAGCACCTCGTGCACGGTCGACATGCCGACGGCATCGCCGCCCAGCATGCGGATCATGCGGATCTCCGCGGGCGTCTCGAATGAGGGGCCGGACAAACCAAAGTATACGCCGCTATGCAGCGGAATGCCGTGTTCGCGCGCCACGTCGAGCGCGCAACTGCGCAGTCGGCGGTCATAGGCCTGGGCCACGCCGACAAAGCGCTCGCCCAGTTTTTCGTCGTTGGGGCCCATCAAGGGATTGGCGCCGACCATGCCCGGCAGACTGATATGGTCTTCCAGCAGCATCAAATCGCCGACCTGGTAAGCCGGGTTGACGCCGCCGGCGGCGTTGGTGAGGATTACCGCGCCGATGCCGAGTTCTTTCATGACGCGAATCGGGAAGGTGACTTGCGCCAGGCTGTAGCCCTCGTAGAAGTGAGCGCGCCCTTGCTGCGCGGCCACGACCCGCCCTTCCAGCTCGCCAATGACGAGATTGCCCTGGTGCCCGTGCACTGTGGATTGCGGCCAGCCCGGAATTTCAGCGTAGGGCACAACAGTTCGATTCTCAAGTTCGTCGGCCAGGCCGCCCAAACCCGAACCCAGGACCAGGCCGATACTCGGCTGCAATGCCGCCCGCTCGCGGACGGTATCCGCCGCTCGTCTGAATGCTTCTCGCTGATCCACTGGCCGCTCCTTGTCGTAGCGCTTGTCCGCTGCGCTGTTGCTGGCGCCGAATGCCGTCCAACGCCGCCACGCGCGCTAGCGCCATGTTATCACAACTTGGCGTTCTCCGATATAATGAGGGAATTGTCGAGACTTGCTTTTGAGGGATTTTGGGCTTGAACGACGTCCGAAGACAATTTCGCGCGGCGGCGATTCTGATCTTGATTATCGTGCCTATTGGCATCGCCGGTTATATGGTCTTTGAAGGCAGAACCCTCTTTGAAGCCATTTATTTGACTATCATCACCTTGACAACTATTGGCTACGGCGACGTGGTTCCCGCGACCGAAATCGGACGCGTCTTCACCCTGGGTCTGGTATTCGCCGGTTTGGGCGCCCTGGCCTTCTTCCTGTCTTCATCTTTCGCGCTGCTTTTCAGCCCGGACGCGATGGCGCGGCGGCGCAACTTCCGCCTGCGGCAAAAGATCGACAAGCTCGCAAGCCATTACATAATCTGCGGCACGGGCGAATTGGTCGACAAAACCATAGGCTACGTGCTGCATGGCGCGGAAATCCGCCGGGCGCAGCTCCAGGACGCGGCTTATCGGCCGCTCGATTCGCTGCTGCAGCGGATGCTGGGCGATCCCGAATCGGGACGACGCCGGGCGCTCCATCGGCTTTTTCGCCGACTATTCGATCTTATTCACAGGTTATTCGTCGAGCATACGACGCTGTTGGACCTAATTGTAGTGGTTACCGAGGACGACGAATACGCTGAGCACTTGCGCAGCGCCGGCATACTGGTGATTGACGGCGACCCAACCGATGACGACTCGTTGCGGGCGGCGGGCGTTACACGCGCGCGCGCGATAATGGTCATGTTGAATCAGGACACCGAAAGTTTGCTAACGGTTTTGACGGCGCGCAATCTCGATCCGCGTGTGTACATTACGGCGGCGGCGGTCGAGGAAGGGTTGAAGCAAAAGATGATCAAAGCCGGCGCCAACGTGGTGCTCGCGCCCTACGAAGTCGCCTCGCAATTTCTCAACAGCGCCACCTTGCGCCCGGCGGTTAATGACTTCTTCAACAGCATCTTGTTTGACCAGGAGACGAATCATCAGATCACACAGCTGGAATTGGAGGATGACTCGCTCTGGATCGGCAAACGCATCGGCGAGTTGGGTCTGCCGGAGAAATATGACGCCGGCGTCATCGGCATCCGGCTGGAAAGCGGCGATTTCGCGCACGCGCCGAGCGGTGGGCGCGTCCTGCGCGAGCATGAGATTCTTTTAGCTGTGGCGCCCGGGCCGATGATTCCGGAATTACAGCGGGAGTGCCGCCCGGCGACGCGCGGCGACATGCGCTTCGCCACCTTTCAAAGGTTGGTGCACCCGCGCGAAAGCAAGAGCCTGGACAAAGTCTTGAGCTTGCCCGAGTGCATAAGCAAGATTGAAGGGATGTCCAAGCATTTTGTTATCTGCGGAAACGACCACATAATTCAGAGCGCCGTTCGCTTTCTGGATCCGTCGCGGCCTTTTGTATTGCTCACCAGCGACGAGTCGCTGGCGCAGCAGTGGCTGCAGCGCGGCTTCAGCGTGATCCACGGCAACCCCACCAGCGAAGACGTCCTGAAGCTGGCCGGGGCCGACCGCGCGCAAGCAATCATGATCTCGATGCAAGACAAAGCCGCCGCCGTCCTTACCGTGCTGTCGGCTCGCAGCATCAACAAGTCGCTGTTGATCTCGGTGACCGCCACCACCGACGACATGATCGCGAAGCTGAAGCGATCGGGCGCCGACCGCGTCGTCAGTCCCTTTCACGTCGCGGCGCAGTTTGTGCTGCTGTCGACCACGCGCCCGGAAATCGCCAACTTCCTGCAACACGTGCTTTACAATGAAATTACCGGTATAGAAACGGCCGAGCTGTACATGGAGGATGACTCGCCCTGGATCGGCAGCTCAATTAGAGATCTGGCGCTGTGGATGCGCTACCGCGCCGGCGTGGTGGGCATCAGGAAGGCCAGGGACCCGGGCTTTGAATACGCGCCGCCGCTTGATTACGTCATCCAGCCCTACGAGGTTCTGATTGTCATCACGCCCATGCAGTATTTCGACGAAATGCGCGCCAGGGCCACTGGCGAGAAGAACAAGCGTCCGGCAACGCTTCGTTTAAACGTTGATACATCGGCTACCGGAATCTGGTCGCGCGACATGATCCGCGAGCTGATCGATCAGCAGGAGAGCGGCTAGCGCCCGCGCTCTCTTGCGCTGCCGCTCAGGCTCAAAAGCCGGCGCGCGTCCGGCGTTTCGCCCCGGCGCAAGACGCAGTCGGAATCCACATCCAGATAGGTAACAGAATCCGCGAAAAGCTCGGCGATGGCGGAGAAACTCAAATTGGCGGGCGCCTTCAGGATGTCGGTCCAATAGCGCTGGCCGATCAGCACGGGGTAGCCGCAACGTCCTCGATAGCGGGGAATGACAAAATCGCCCTCGCCCCGCGCGTACAGCGTCGAGAGCTGATAAATCGTCTTCGGCTGAAGCTGGACCTGGTCGCCGGGAAACACAAAGACCGCCGCGACATGCGCCGGCAAAGACTGCAGCCCAGCGCGCAAGGAAGAGACGAAGCCGCCGTTTTTCCAGGCCGGATTGTGCGCGACCGCGACGCCGAGATGCTGAATTGCCTGGCGGGCGGCGCCTGCGCCTTGACCCGTAATCACGCGGACATGATCAATGCGCGAGCGAAAGACTTTCTCGGTCACATGCGCCAAAGCCGCGCGGCCGCGCTCGTTGCGCCGCAATACAGCTGACAAGCCGGCGCTCTGCGTATCGGCGGCCGCCAGCACCAGGGCGCCGACCGGCCGCTGCACTTCATGCACGGGTTCAGCGCCGCGCGTCGAGCCAAGGGCGACCGCGCTGACGCGCCTGCTTTGGAGGCTCAATCGCGCGATCAACCGCGCCCGACCGCGCGCGTAACCGTATTCCGGCGTCTGATTCAAGTAGACCAGCACTCGCGCCTCATCAGGTATGCCGCGCAATCCCAGCTCTTCATCGCGCAGCACTTGCGCCAGCCAGGGCGACTTGACCGGGCTGTTTTCGACGAATCCGTACTTGTCGATCATCGCCCCGGGATTGTAGACATGGTCGGCATCAAGGGGCGTTCCCAGCACGCTCAACGAGGACACGGACACTACCAGGGAAGACTCGGCCGGAATCAGCGGCTCGCCGGCGAGCGGGGCTTTGAAGGGCAGGCCGGCCGCGTCGTCTGCTTCAATCAACAGAATGTCGGAGTCGACGCGGTCCAGCAGCTGCTTCGTCCACCCGAGCGGTGGTCCGTACACGCGGCCGGCGCGGACTTCATCATATAGCAAAACGAATTGATGTTCGCTAAGCGCCTGTGAAATGACGGCCGCGTCTGCGTCGGCCTTGAGCGCCCCGGGGAAAAACCCCAACTGCTCCGCTTTCAGATGCGTCGTCGTCGTGGCGAGTACGCGCCAGCCGGACTCCGCCAATTCGTAGCCCATGCTGACCAGCAGCGAGGTCTTGCCGCCGGCGCCGATAAACGACACGACTTCGCCGCGATTCAGGTCAAAGGCCGTCTCGAGTTTCATGCTGTCTCCACAAGCGGAAGCATCATCGCGCGCCGCTTTCAGCGAAATCTGCTCCAATCATAACATGAATGCCGTCGACGTGGCATGAAATGTCCAGGCGCTTGCAATTAGGAATTCCGCCCGGCGGAAAGTCATTGACGGACGGTCGTGTCAGACGCCGGAATTTGAATGCGGGTCAGGCGACGGCAGCAAGTTGTTAGAATTTTCAGATCGCGCCGATTCCATGCTGGCGCAGGGCTTTCACCACCTTCTCAGCGGTGAAGGGCTGGGAGTCTATCCAGACGCCGGTCGCGTCAAAGATGGCGGCGGCAATAGCAGGCGCCAAGGGCAGGAAAGGCATTTCCGCCATACCGCGCGCGCCCCAGGGACCGAGCGGGTCGGGATGCTCCAGCACGACCGATTTCACCTTGGGCGGCACATCAAGCGAGGTGGGAATCAGATAAGTCGAGAGATAGGGATTCAGGATGCGGCCTTCGTGCGACACCAGGTATTCCATCAGCGCGTAGCCCTGCGCCTGCACGATGGCGCCTTCGATTTGGCCTTGCAGCTGCTGCGGATTAATCACCTTGCCGACGTCGTTGGCGCAGACCACTTCCAGTAGCTGCACCTGTCCGGTTTCAAGGTCGACCTCGACCTCCACCGCTTCCGCGACGTATCCGTAAGCGAAATTAGGCTCAGCCTTGCCCGTCTGCGGATCAAATGCGGTCGTCGGCGGCGGGCGGTACATGAATTCGCCGACAGCCGGACGTTCTTCATTCCGCCACTTCCGCAGGGCGATTTCCGCGGCGCCGCGAATGGCGTTGCCAGACATAAATGTCAGGCGCGAGGCCGAAGCGCTGCCCGACGATCCCGATGTCGCGGTGTCCGAGGCGACAAGCTCCACCTGCTCGAAGGGAAGGCCGACGGCGTCGGCGGCCATCTGGCATAAGGCGGTATGCGCCCCCTGCCCGACATCGGCCGCGGCGTGATAAAGAAGCGCGCGCTCGACTTCGGCGCTGCCGCGCAGCTCAATGCCCGCCCAACAGTGCTCGGGATAGCCAAAGCTGAAGCCGACATTTTTGAAGCCGCCGGCCAGGCCGCGCCCGCGCCGCCTGGTCGGATCTTGCGGCTGAAGCGGCGCTTGCAGGGCCCAGCCTGCGGGCGTCTCGCGCCACCAGGACTCGCGCCCGCAGGCTGCGAAGACCTGCGGCATGGTCACGCCTTTGGGAAAGGGCGTGTCGACCGCGCCCAGGCTGCCTTCGCGAATGGTGTTGAGCAGCCGAATCTCCAGCGGGTCCATGTCCAGGGCCTGCGCCAGGCGATTCATCTGACCTTCGGCGGCGAAGAGCGCTTGCGGCGCGCCGAAACCGCGAAAGGCGCCGGAAGGGATGTTATTGGTGTAGACCGTGTAGGTGTCGATGTGGATATTAGGCGTCTCGTAGGGTCCGCTAGCGGTCAGCTGAGCGTTGCCGAGCACCTTGTTTGATGTGTAATTGTAGGCGCCGGCATCGCCGATGATTTCCGCATAGATCGCAGTGATCACTCCTGATTTGGTCGCGCCCCATCTGGCGCGGACTTTGATGGGATGGCGCTTGTGATGATAGAGGATGGACTCCTCGCGGTTCCACTGGATCTTGATTGGCCGGCGCAGAATCCAGGTCGCGAGGGCCAGCACGATCTGCACCGACATATCTTCGCGACCGCCAAAAGCGCCGCCGATGGCTGGATATATCACCCGCACTTCGTCCGGCGGCAGGTCAAGGGCGTGGTAGATCTGCTCCTGGTCTTCATGGGTCCATTGCCCGGCGACGATGACCGTGACGCGCTCTTCTTCATCAATATAGGACAAGCCGGCTTCCGGCTGCAGATAGGCGTGCTCCTGCCAGGTGGTCTCGTATTCGCCTGCCACGACCACATCAGCATTTTCCCAGCCAGCCGCCATATCGCCTTTGCGAATGCGATATTGCGTCACCAGATTGCCGGGGTATTCCGGGTGCAGCTGCGGCGCGTCATCCGCCATGGCCGCGTCGGGGTCAAAGACGGCGGGCAAGTCTTCGTATTCGACCTGGATTAAATCCAGCGCTTGCCGGGCGATATCGTCGCTTTCGGCGACGACGGTGGCCACCATGTCCATATAACAGCGGACGACATCGGTTCCGGCTTTCGCGCCGCCGGGACCGCAGAGCACCGGCTGATCTCTGATGACCAGGCCGTATTCGTTGACCGGCACATCGCGGCTGGTGAAGACTCTGACTACGCCGGGCAGGGCCTCGGCCCGGCTTTTGTCGACGCGCAACACACGGGCGTGAGCGCGCTCGCTGAACTTGATACGCATCCACAACTGGCCGTCAATGTTGATATCGCCCGGATACCTGGTTTCACCGGTGACCTTGCCCAGGGCGTCAATCCGCTTGATAGACTGGCTGATGGCGGCCGTATTTTCGCTCAAGGTCCTGGTATCCTTTACCTAATGATCTTTGGTCAAAACAAACAATTAGAAAGTTGGCAGCGACTCAAAGGTGGTCTCGATCAGCTTTTCCGTCTCGTTGAAAAATATGCGCTCGGTGAATTTTGACATCGGTTTCATTGGCTTGTCCGAGGCGTAGTGCAGGAAACCGATGTCAAAATTCACCGAGTGCAAATTGACAATTTCATTCATGGGGTGGCGCTGAGGGCGGAAGGCTTCGTATATGGCCGAGAGATAAGGCCCGCCTTCCATTTCAATGTCGGTGTAACCCTCCTTGTAAAAGACGCTCATATAATTGGGATTCTGCAGAAATGTGCCCAGCACGGTTACCGCCTTCTGATTGTCGAGCACGTTGCCGTGCTCCATCCAGGCGCTGACGTGCCGCGCGGTGAAACAATTGCGAAACAGGTAAGTATTCTGCGAATGTTCATCGTGGATGACGTTG
>CAZWCV010000094.1:6726-14757 GCA_964632725.1 uncultured Anaerolineaceae bacterium | reverse complement strand
AGGGCGGCGTTGCAGAAATCGAGCCGCGCCTGGTTGATTTCCATGACAGTCACATTGGCGCCGGCGACTTTGGCGAATTGGGCGGTTGCGAGGCCAATCGGCCCGGCGCCGATGACCAGCGCGTTCTCGCCCGGGGTGACGCGCGCGCGCCTGGCGGCGTGGGCGCCGATGCAGAGCATCTCCACCAGCGCCAGCTGCTCGACCGGCACGCCCTCCGCTTTGAGCAGTTTATCGGCAGGCAAGGTGATTTGCTCGCGCATGCCGCCGTCGACGTGTACGCCCAATACTTGCATATTTGTGCAGCAATTGGTTTTGCCGCGCCGGCAGGCGATGCAACTGCCACAATTCAAGTAGGGAATGACGCAGCAAATATCGCCGCAGGCGTAGTCCAGCTCGGCGTCGGTTGCGCCAATCTCCAGCACTTCGACCGCCAGTTCGTGGCCCAAGATGCGCGGATAGCTGAAGAAATTCTGGTTGCCGCCGAAGGCATGCAGGTCGGTGCCGCAGATGCCCACACGCCGGACTCGCACCAGCGCTTCATCGCGTCCCGGGCCGGTCGGCGTTGCCTGGTCTTGCAGGCTAAGTGTCCCGGGTTGCTCCAATACAATTGCTTTCACGTCGTCATTCCCCCAAGCGTCGATGCTATCGTCAACCTCGCCGCGACTATCTTTTTCGCGTTCACGACCAGTGACGCTAGCGGCGTAAGGCAGTTTCGCTTGTCGCTGGCGCTACGGGTTCGCCTGGAGCCAGGCTAGACTATAGGCCAGCGCTTCGTCGATGACTGCTGTGACATCGCCGACCAGGACGTCGAAGACATGATCGCCGTCCAGCACGACCAAGGCCTCGGCGCCGTCGTGGTAATCGAGGAAGACTTGGCCGGCCTGCGGCTGTGGCGTCACGGTAGTGTCGCGAGAACCGGTGATGGCCAGCAGCGGACCGCTATAGCTGGCAATTTCGGCGACTGGATCAACGAGGAATATATCCTCGAAGAAGGGGCCTTTGAGTGCCGTTTCCGCGCCCCAGGGCAAGGTAATGGTCAGGGCCGCGTCGC
Source organism: uncultured Anaerolineaceae bacterium (assembly GCA_964632725.1). GTDB lineage: Bacteria > Chloroflexota > Anaerolineae > Aggregatilineales > Phototrophicaceae > UBA6055. The sequence goes on along the minus strand of CAZWCV010000094.1, from coordinate 13,706 downwards.
CGGCTGCCGCGCCGGCCAACAGCGTGTCATAGCCAAGTAGAATTCCATAGCTCATAACGGGGTTGGACACGGCAGACCAGAGCACGAGGTTGCTGACGCGCGAATCGCGTCCGGCTGCTGCCGCGCCAACCAGACCGCCTTGGCTCAAGCCGACGATGCTGATATTGCCGCTGTCAATGCCGCCGGCCTTCTCCAGGTAGTCAAGCGCCGCGATGACATCGGAGATTTGGCCGCTGAAGGTCGTATCTGCCCAGGCGCCGTCGCTATCGCCGGAGCCGCGAAAGTCAATGCGTAAGCTGGCCAATCCGCGTTCGCCGAACCAGCGAGCGGCGCGGCTGAACATCGTGTCATCGGTACCGACTACCGGCAGTTCATGGCGTGCGCCAGTGAAGCCGTGTAGAAGCAAGGCGACCGGGAAGGGGCCTTCGCCGTCCGGCATTGCCAGTGTGCCGATGATTGCCTGTCCATCGTTTGTGAAGCTGATGTCGCTCTCGCTGACTTCGTACTTCGCCGAGGAGCCGGCGAGCGCGGCGGCGGAATCAGCTAGGCTGTCCTGAGCAGCTAACGGGGTCGCCATCAGACCGAGGCAGAGCAACAGGACAACCAGAAGCAAAATTGACGATCCGCGGCGCGCATATAATCTCGTATTCATATCGGACTCCGTTTCATATTCAGTTAGCGTAGATTCTGACACAGCGGACGCGGCGTCGCAATCTCAACCAGGCGTCGCCTTGCGGACACGCAGCGGGCTGCTATCCAGCGAGTCCGCTTGTGGCTTGATGGCGACCGCCCAGGCGAATCTTAGCGGAGCCGGTAAAACTCGCTGGCGACCGCGCCCATTATCTTGGCCTGCTCGTCGGCCGAAAGCGCGGCGATGTAGGACTCGACAATGCCGACCACCTGGCGGTAGCTGCCGGACAGCGTACAAACGGGCCAGTCGCTGCCGAACATCAGGCGGTCGACGCCGAAGCAGTCGAAGACGGCATCAAGATAAGGCCGGTAATCATCCTGCGTCCAGCCGCCCCAGTCCGCCTCGGTGACCATGCCTGAGACTTTGCACCAGACGTTATCGTGTGCAGCCAGGCGGCGAATATCGCTTTCCCAGGGTTCCAGCAGGCCGTCCTTGATGAAGGGCTTGGCGATATGGTCGAGCACAAAGGGCTGCTCGGGAAAGCGCTGGACGACATCTATGGCGATGGGCAAATGGCGCGGGAAAGCCAGCAAATCATAACGCAGGTCGCAGGCTTTGAGTTTGGCCAGGCCACGCAAAAAATTACCGCCCAGCATGAAACGGTCATCGGCTTCGTCATGCACGATGTGGCGGACGCCGACCATTCGCGGATGCGCCGCGAAACGCTCGAGCTGGGCTTCCACGTTATCGGCGCGCAGGTCTACCCAGCCCACCACGCCGCGGATGAAATCGTAACTTTCGGCGAGTTCGAGCAGGAATTCGGTCTCGCGCAGGTTTTGCCGCGCTTGCACGGCGACTGTGCCGTCAATGCCGGTCGCCCCCATGAGCGGCCGCAGGTCGGGAGGCATGTAATCGACTTTTAGCGGCTGACGAGACTCGTCTATCCAAGGATACTCGTCGCGATTGTAGCGCCAGAAGTGCTGATGCGAATCAATGCGTAGCGTCATGCGCTGCTCCCGGTTTTCCAGGCAATGCGCTGATTTTACCGCAGGCGCGGCCGTGTAGAAAGTTCAACCGTTGGCGAATGCGGGCGAGCCAAGGCTCGCGCCCCTGCATGTCAGTGGTGGTTGCGGGTGTCGGGCAAGCCTTAGAGCGATGAATTGCGCGTGATCTTGAAGGCGTAGGCGTGATCGCAGGGTCGCTGCTCGGGTCGCTCAATCTTGATGCCGTCCGCCGTCATCTGCCACTTCAGTTCGCCATCGCCGCCCAGCAGCTCGACCGAGCGCACTTCGCCCGGGTAGAGCGCGTGGGTCGACTTGATGACGAACTCTTTTTCGGGCCAGCCCAGGGCGATGGCGTATAGAAGATTCTCGCGGACGGTGAAGCGGATATCACGGGCGCTGAACTCAAGCTTCTCTTTGGTGTCGCTGAAAGCGCCGACATGCGTCATCTGTGTGGGCCCTTCGCCGTAAGTATTCCAGGGCACGGTGTCGTAGATGGCCTCGCCGTTCACCCGCAGCCACTCGCCAATGCCCTCGAGGATGGCTTTGGACTCGGCGGGGATTGTACCGTCTGGTTTGGGGCCGACGTTGAGCAGCATGAAGCCGTTTTTGCTGACGTTGTCAGCCAGGTAATGCACCATCTCGGTAACCGTCTTGTACTCGGTTTCCTTGATGTAGCCCCAGCCCTGCCCGTCGTCTACCGTCGTGTCGGTGATCCATTCATAGTGGGTCAGCTCGGCAGTCTTGCCCAGTTCGAAGTCCAGCAAGGCCGCGCCGGGCGGGATGTCATGCCATTTGTAGGTGGCGACCACCTCGCGGCCCCATTCGGCTTCTTTGTTGTAGTAGTAAGTTAGGAAGTCCTGCTTGTACTGATCGTGCACGAAGCGCAGGCCGAAATCGAACCAGATATAGTCCGGTTCATAACGCTCGACCACTTCAACCAGCCGGTTCTTCCAGCGCTCGAGGAAGGCGCGGCTGGGTTTGTCTTGCGCGCGCCATTCCCCGTGGTCGTGGCCTGGTTCATCGGCTACGTAATCGAAGTCGAGATTGTGCGGCTCACCGTAGAGGCCGGCGTAGCGGGGATCGGCGGTATCGTATTGCGGCTTCCAATGAGGGAAGAACCACCAGTTTTCGGCGTGGTGCATGGCCACCATATAGCGCATGCCCTGGGCGCGAATGGCGCGCTCCAACTCGCCGACGACATCGCGCTTGGGGCCCATCTTGCCCGCGCACCACTCGGTATCGCTGGCGTCCCACATTGGGAAGCCGTCATGATGCTCGGCGACGGGGCCGGCGAATTTGGCGCCGGCGCGCTGGAAGAGCTCGGCCCATTCATCGGAGTCGAAATGTTCGGCGGTGAACATGGGGATGAAGTCTTTGTAGCCGAACTTTGAGGGGTGGCCGTATGTCTGGCAGTGGTGCTCGAATTGGGGTGAGCCCTCGCGGTACATATTGTAGGGGTACCAGGTGGCGTTAGGGCCGAAGGCGGGCACGCAGTAGACGCCCCAATGGGTGTAGATGCCGAACTTGTCGCGGCGAATCCATTCGGGGGTCGGGTGCGTTTTTAGCGAGGCCCAGTTTGCTTCATACCGCTTGGTCATTGCTTGCTCCGTTTGTGATGTGGCCAAAGATTGCCATTTGTGCAGCGTGCAGTTCTTTCGTCCCGGCCAGCCGAACTAGCGCGCGGACTCAACCGACGATGAACTGAACGCCTAGGTCGATTCGCGGACGATTAGCTGGCAGTTGAATAGCGCCGAGGGAATCTCTGCTTCGTCTTCGTTCAAGGCTTTCAGAACCGTGTGAGCCGCGGTCTCGCCGATGGCGTAGGTGGGCTGCCGCAAGACGGTTAAGGGTGGATTGGAAACTTGCGCCCAGGGATGATCGTCGAAACCGACGATGGCGACATCATCGGGGCAGGCCAGGCCAATTTCCTGTGTGCCCATCAGCGCGCCGAGACTGAGCAGGTTGTTGCAGATGAAAACGGCGCGCGGCCGCCGCGCCTGGCCCATCAGCGTTTGCATGGCGCGTTTGCCGTCTTCGATGGAAAGCGGGCTGCTGATGCGCCACTCCTCCCGCAGCGGCAAGCCGGCGGCGGACATGGCGTCTTCAAAACCGGCCAGTCGGTCGCGCATGGTCGACAGGCGTTGGAAGCCGGCCAAAATACCAATATCAACATAGCCGCGCTCAATCAAATGGCGCGTACCCAGAAAGGCGCCCTGCCGGTTGTCGACGCCGACATAGGGCGAGACGGCGTCGGCGAAGGTGCGGTCGAGCATGACAATCGGGATATTGAGTTTGGCGGCTTCATTCAGCACATCCCAATTCTGGCTGGTCGCCGCCGCGATGATGCCATCCACCCCCTGCCGCAGCAAGATGTCGATATAATACTCTTCGCGCTCCAGCACTTCGTTGGTGTTGCAGAGCATCAGGCTGTAGCTGTTTGCGATGAGCACATCTTCGATGCCGCGCATGATTTCGGCGAAGAAGGTATTCGTGACATCGGATACGATCAGGCCGATGATGCGCGTGCGCTGGGTGGTCAGGCTGCGCGCCGCCACGTTGGGCCGATAGCCGAGATGCCGAATGGCCTCGCGCACACGCTCCTTGGTGGCTTCTTCGACAAAGCGGGTATCGTTTATGACGTGCGACACCGTGGCGTTAGAGACGCCGGCTCGCTCCGCGACATCGCGCATGGTGACGCGTTTCATGCTGGCCGGGCCTCCGGGATGTAAGCTGTTACGCAAACGATTAAGCGAAGTCTAGTGCATCGGAAGGAAATCGTCAAATCAGCTTGCTTTTGGGCGGGGTGAGTAAGGCGGACATGACGCCCTGAGCGAGCGCGTTGCAGGTTTTTTTACCACAGACGACACAGAAGTAGTTCCAAGTTAGCTATGCAAAAATCAGAAGGCTGACTGTAGGGGCGACCTATCAGGTCGCCCGCTCTTTCAGGCCGAGATTTCGGGCGACTTAACAAGTCCCCCCTACAATCGACTTGATTCCGGTTTCTCATAACTCTGTTGGTCATACTGAGAACTCTGAGTGCTAAGAGCGAGCGAGCCAAGGCTCGCCCCTACGGCTTTCGGGCTGGTTGCGGCGGGTATACGCCTATGTTATAGTCCAAGCCGTCGTCAGGAAACCGATTGCGCGGCTGGATACATGGACACTGGAAAGCGGATGAAATGCGTCGCTGTACTGGCGCGGGAACGGGCGGGAGTGGAATGCGTCGCGGCGCCGGCGGCCAAGGACAATTGGGCCCTGGTCAAGGTTCACGCAGCGCCGATGTGCACCGAATTCAAAGCCTTCGCGGCCGGCAGCAAACAGCCGGTGTATGGACATGAAGCGGCCGGCGAAGTCGTCGAGGTAGCGCAGCCGGGCCGTGTGAAGGTCGGCGATCGTGTGGTGGTCATGCCCATGAACGCTTGCGGCAAATGCGCGCTTTGCCTGGACGGCGACTATATCCACTGCCAGGACGGTTTCGACTTCGCGGAGGTTCACGGCAGCCGGGACGGGTTAGGCACGATGGCGCAGTACCTGCTCAAACAAGACTGGATGCTGCTGCCGATTCCTGATGGCATGTCTTACGACCACGCCTCGATGGCTTGCTGCGGCTTGGGCCCCACCTTCGGCGCCATGCAGACGATGCAGGTGGATCGGCATGACACGGTGCTCATCACCGGATTGGGTCCGGTCGGTTTGGGCGGCGTGGTCAACGCCAGGTATCGCGGAGCGCGCGTTATTGCTGTTGACGCGATCCCTTATCGCGCCGACCTGGCCCTGGCCCTGGGCGCGGACGCCGTGGTCAATCCGCTGGATCCTGACGCCTTGCGGCAGATTCTCGATCTCACGCCGGGCGGGCGCGGCGTCGACAAGGCGGTGGATTGCTCCGGCGTGGTGCCGGCGCACCGCCTGTGCATTGACGCGGCGCGGCGCAAGGGCCAGGTGGCCTTCGTGGGCGAGTGCAGCGACGATACGCCGATTCAAATCAGTAACGACATGATCCGCAAGGGATTGACGCTGGCGGGCAGCTGGCACTTTAACCTGGCCGACAGTCCGCGCATGATGTCCATGATCGGCGAGATCGGGGCGCAGCTGGACAAATTGATCACCCACCGCTTCCCGCTGGACGAAATTCAATTGGCCTGGGAGACGCAATTATCGGGAAAGTGCGGCAAAGTAATCTTGCAGCCTTGGGAGGGCGCGAATGTATAAGTCAGTCATCATTGGCGTGGGCGGTGGGCGGGCGCATGGGCACGCGGATGCCTACGAGTACGTGAAAAAAGGCCGGGTCGTGGCCGTCTGCGATTTGCAGCGCGGCCCGCTGGACGAGTTCGGCGACAAGTTTGATGTGAGCGCGCGCTACAGCGACTACCGCGAGATGTTCGAAAAAGTGAAGCCGGAACTGGTGCAGGTCAGCACCCCGCCCAGCGTGAGGCTGGACGTGCTGGAGGCAGCCGAAGCGGCCGGCGTGCCGGCGGCGATCGTCGAGAAACCGCTGGCGATTCAAGGCGAGGATTATGTGGCGCTGCGCGACTTCGCCGCGAGCAAGCCCAAGATTAAAGTGGCAATCAATCACCAACTGCAATTTCATCCGCGCCGGCAGCGGCTGCAGCAACAGGTGGCCGATGGCGCTATCGGCGAATTGCGCTTCGTCGAGGCCAGCTCGGGCATGAACCTGGCTTACCAGGGCACGCACTCCTTGCAGGCGATCGGCGCCTTCAACCCGGCCAAGCCGACTACGGTCTTCGGGCAAGTCTCGGGCGCGGAGGGTTTGCAGCCCAATCTCAAGGAGCACTACGCGCCCGATCAGAGCCTGGCGGCGGTCGAGTACGACAATGGCGTGCAGGCGACGCTGCGCTGCGGGGAGAATGCCCCGCGCGTGCCGGGCGGCGACGCCATCTACCAGCACAAGCGTATCGCCGTCTACGGCATGAAGGGTTATGTGCATTGGACGATGTGGGGCTGGGAGACATTCATCAACAACGTCTACGAGAGTGGCGCGCATGAGTACCCGGACGAAGATGTGCTGGGTCAAGCGGCGATGTGCGACGCCATGTTCGATTGGCTGGAAGACGACAGTAAGGTTCATCCGCTGAATCTGGATGGCGCGCTGGTTGACTTCAACGTGATTCTGGCGCTCTACGGCAGCTCTCTCAACCATCGCGTGATTGAGCTGCCGTATGAGCCGGAGCCGGAGCTTGTGCCAAAGCTGAGGCGCGCGTTGGGGTGAGCTTGGGCCAACCCCCCCCCCCAAACCCCCCCCCAAAAAAACAAGGAGGGGGCATACCAAACGTGGAGTATTTAAAATTGGCACACAACAAGAGTGAACGCAGCCCAAGCCTATTAACTTT